>DAIQRO010000317.1:2130-2842 GCA_036786155.1 Bacteroidota bacterium | reverse complement strand
CTGAAGAGGAATTTTGAGCGCGTATTCTTTTCTTCCGAACTGCCGTCAATGAGTCCGAATCTCAGCGAGTTGAGTGCGGCCACCGGCCTGGCACCCATTGTGAAAATGTCCCTGAGAATTCCGCCCACTCCGGTTGCGGCACCCTGATAAGGCTCCACTGCCGACGGGTGATTGTGGGATTCTATCTTGAAGGCAACTGCCAGCCCGTCACCAATGTCAACGAGGCCCGCATTCTCCTCACCTGCGCTTACCAGTTGTCTGCCACCTGAGCGGGGGAGTTTCTTCAACTCAAGTATTGAATTCTTATTAGAGCAGTGTTCGCTCCACATTACGGAAAAGATGCCGAGCTCGGTGAATGTCGGCTTTCTTCCGAGGATCCTGATTATCCTTTCATACTCTTCTTCGAGAAGTCCGTGCTCGAGCGCCGTTTTCAGTGTAATTTCGGGTTGCTTCATAAAGGTCAATGAGTTACGTTTTATTCTGCAGTATGTAGTTCTTTAAATGATAAAGGTCTGTTCCCGCAACAACCAGGAGCGGCTTGAACATTACGTTCACCACCGGAATGAACATGAGCAGGAAAGCGATCGCTCCAAAACCCATCGAGGTGAGAAGCTTTGAATTCACTGTTCTCAGTTTGGCTCTGAACACAGCTCCGTGCCTTGTCATGGGGTAATCCAGAAAATCAAGCGCGTTGTAGTAGAATGAGAACGGA
>DAIQRO010000317.1:0-2120 GCA_036786155.1 Bacteroidota bacterium | reverse complement strand
AGAACGGCGTTCCCAATGCCAGTGAAACGGCGCTGCCGATCATCGGCACAAAGTTAACGGCAAACAACGGTATCATCACTGAGAAGTAGAATAGAAGTTTTTTCAATTCCTCTCTTATGCTCACTGCAACTTCCCGGAAGAACGGCTGTTCAACTGAACTCCTGACTCCGAACTTTTTTTCTTCAACATGCTTTGAGATGAACTCATTGAACGGAGCAGAGATGATCCCGCCAAAAATGACAAACAGAAAATAACACAGAAGCAGAACCAGCAGGAGAGCTGCGGCCTTAACCAGAAGCCTCAGGGTATCGAACATAAAGCCTTCCCTCATGGCAAAGATCTCCTTTCCTGCAGCAGCATCCATTATCCATCCGTAAACATAAAAAAAGATTGTCCCGTAGATGACGAGGTTTACCACCATCGGGACAATCGAATATGCTATGAGCTTTGGAAATCTGAAGAACAGTCCGGTGCATCTGAACGGATGAAGAAAACCGAAAATGAATTCGCTCATTCAGACCGCCCGCAGGTTATTACTTTGCTAAGGACTTCAGTTCTTTAACAAGATCAAGTGCTTCCCATGTAAAAGTTTTTTCATTTCTTCCGAAGTGACCGTAAGCGGCTGTAGCCCTGTAGACCGGCCTCTTCAGCTTGAGCCTTTTAATGATTCCCTGAGGAGTCAGATCAATGTTCTTCTTGATCATGGTTGAAAGCTCAGTATCGGGCATTTTTCCCGTACCGTTAGTATTGACATAAATCGAAACTGGCTCCTTCACACCGATAGCGTAAGAGACCTGGATCATGCATTCGTCTGCAAGGCCGGCTGCAACAACATTCTTCGCAATATGCCTGGCAGCGTAAGCCGCACTCCTGTCAACCTTCGACGGATCTTTTCCGGAGAACGCTCCGCCGCCGTGAGGCGCTTTTCCGCCGTATGTATCAACGATGATCTTTCTTCCTGTCAGGCCGGTATCTCCATGCGGGCCGCCGATTTCAAAAATACCCGTGGGATTCACATGTATCTTTGTATTCTTGTCAAGCATGTGCGCCGGTATTACCTTGTCAATGAGATACTCGATGACATCCTGCCTGATCTTTGATTGCTTGACTCCGTGGTCATGCTGAGTGGAAACGACAATCGCATCAATTCTCTTCGCCTTTCCGCTGTCATCATATTCAACCGTAACCTGAGATTTGGAATCCGGCCGCAGATACGGCATGAGGTCGGACTTCTTCTTTCTGATGTGAGCAAGTTCTTTCATGAGCTTATGTGCAAGTACGATCGGAAGCGGCATGTACTCCTTTGTCTCATTCGTTGCATATCCAAACATCATTCCCTGATCACCTGCGCCGCCGCGGTCAACTCCCACTGCAATATCGTGCGACTGCTTGTTGATCGCGGAAAGAACGTTTATAGAATGATAGTCAAATCTGTATTCACCCTTGGTGTAGCCGATATCCCTAACAACATCTCTTACTAGTTTCTGAACGTCAACAAAGTGGTGCGTGGTTATCTCTCCGCCGACTAGAACCAGTCCCGTTGCGCAAAATGTTTCGCATGCAACTCTGGCATTCTCATCAGCTTTCAGTATGTCGTCAAGTATTGCGTCAGAGATCTGATCACATACTTTATCCGGATGTCCTTCACTAACAGACTCCGAAGTGAAAAAATAAGACATTTACTTAATTCTCCTTAGATTGGTTTAATTGATTTGTGCTTGTTAAAAAAATCAGGTGCTTTCGAGCACGAGTTCCGCAACATCCTTGACCTTCACTTCGTCGGCCTTGTCCTTTGCCTTCACTCCGTCAGTTAGCATTGTCATGCAGAACGGACATGCTGAAGCAATGGTTGATGCTCCGGTGGAAAGCGCTTCCTCGGTTCTCTCAATGTTGACACGCTTGCCTTCCGTCTCTTCAAGAAACATTCTGCCTCCTCCTGCGCCGCAGCATAGACCGCGGTCACCGGAACGCTTCATCTCAACGAGCTCTGTTCCGGGAATGCTGTTCAGTGATCTTCTTGGTGAGGAATAAATGTCATTGTACCGGCCAAGATAACACGAATCGTGGAAGGTGATCTTGCCGTCAATTTTCTTTTTCGGAACGATCTTCTTCTCACTGAT
>DAIQRO010000076.1:0-12677 GCA_036786155.1 Bacteroidota bacterium | reverse complement strand
TCTTCCCGGCGAAGGCAAGCTCTACAAACTCGCTCCGGTTATGCAGGAAGGAGGAACATTGGTTGCAGATGAAGACTGCGGCGGGTTTGAGTTTGAGTGCAAAGGAGAAGTGAACAACAACGGACATGACATTACAATTGTGCCGAATACAACAATCGTTTTTGTAAACACATCTGCACGAATAATCATGAACGGCGGAAGTTTTAAGAGTGGGATTTATCCCGAAGAAAGTTTGCCAATTACGCTTAAGTCGGTAGGAACATCTACTTGGAAAGGTTTGAAACTCACCGGATGCGATGAAGTAGAAATGCATCAGACCTATTTCGAAAACATATCGTCCTATCCCATTGACAGCACTTATGCCGCTGAGCTCACCGATTGCGACACTATCACAGTATCCAACTGCACTTTCCAGGCTTCGTCCACAGGCAGAACCGGCTCCCTGCTCCTGAGTTACTCATCTCAGTCCGACCCGGATGATGTTTATATCTTTAGTAACCATTTCAAACTTAATACCGGCTCATTACCTGCGGTGTCGGTAATTGCAACTGGCTATGTCGGAATACCGGTCCTGTTTGAGTGGAAT
The DNA here is from genome assembly GCA_036786155.1 of Bacteroidota bacterium. Taxonomy (GTDB): domain Bacteria; phylum Bacteroidota; class Ignavibacteria; order Tepidaquicellales; family Tepidaquicellaceae; genus JADJAH01. The sequence continues at coordinate 12,091 of DAIQRO010000076.1, read as the reverse complement.
GAATTCGAATCGTCATCAGAAAATAACACGCTTGCCATTCTCCTAAGCAATGTCACCGGCGGAGCAATAAAGGAAAATAACTTTACGGGTTATGATAACACAGTCATGATGCTTGGTTCATCAGTCGACTTTTACGGCAATTACATTCTCGGGAGCGAACAAAGCTCAAAGGGGATAATCCAATACTCTACATCAAGTGCATACTTGTCGCCGTCGGGAGGTATTTTCACCGGCGGATACAATACAATTCTTGTTGAAGGATCTTCGGTTGCTTGCATGCAGTTCAGCAATTCGTTCCAGATCATCGATCAGGGTTATAACATATTCAGTCTTGCCGGGTCAGAGACAGGCAATTGGCAGCTTGAGGGCATTATACTCGACGAGGTTTACGGCAACCCGTACCCTGCAGAACGGAATTGCTTCAAAATTGGAAATGATCTGATTGTAAAACACAATCTAAAGTATCCGGACGATGCTGCGGTTGTTCTGGACACATTGCCGGGAAGCTGCGATCCTGGAGAACCGGAAGGATTGATGGTCTTTGATCTGGGAAACGGAGTATCAGATACGATATACTATTCATCAGAAGGATCAGGCTCGGGAGCAGGTGAGAGAGCAATTAGGAATTACGAAAACTCTATATCCGAAAATTTGAAGGAATCAGCTCCGAACCCCGAAGTTGTGTCTATAAAGACATTGAGCGATTCAGTTTCTATCAATCTCAGGAAACGAAACTATGAAAGAGTATCCACACTGTGCGGGGAGATGCTGACCGATTACGCAGACAGCATTAATGATGCAAGCTTGATCTCAAAGCTGTATCTGGCCGAATTAAAACAAGACACAAGCGGCAGCAGAATGTCAGAACTGAAGTCATTCCTTGAGTCTTACATTCTGAACAATCCCGAAAAGGAAATGATGATCCGCCAGGCATTTTACTTCATTCAGAAATGCAAAGTCTCACTCGGGCTTTATGAATCAGCAATGACAGGATTTCAGCAGATCATCAATCAGTTTCCATACAGTTACGAAGGTTTGCTTGCAAGTTGGGACTATGCCGCAACAAGCCTGCTGAACTCACAGGGCGGTTCGGGCGGAGGCGCAACAAGCAAGAACGAGCCTTTAATGTTAGAAGAAGACATTGTCAGTTACATTGATGACCCGAATGATGTTTACGACAACAGAAAGTTTTCAACTGATGACAGAACAACTCTCAACGAAAATCTCACCAAATCATTTTTAAGTCAGGTGAATAAACAAACACGCGAGATGAAGTCACTTGAAGAGAAGGTTACTAAGAATGAAGCATCAAACAGCGAGATGAAGAAATATCAGGAAATGAGAACGCTTAAGGAAGTAGTCAAGGCAAGAGAGCCGGAAACGATCACCATGCATGTATCAATGATCTCGGAAGACATAAGCAGAATTATGAAGTTTACCGGTGGTGAAGTTTCAGACAAGTATGAAGCAAACATTCTTCCGACTGAATTTGCGTTGCATCAAAACTACCCAAATCCGTTCAATCCAACCACAAAGATCACATTCGATATACCGGTTGATTCAAGAGTGAAACTGGTTGTGTATGACCTGCTTGGAAGGCAGGTTGCAAGGCTTGTGGATAACGAGTTCAGAACCGCAGGGCAATATGCAGTGGAATTCAACGGCGCATCGCTTGCGAGCGGAGTGTATTTCTGCCGAATGGAAGCCGGAAAGTTTGCAGGGACGAGGAGGATTGTTCTGATAAAATGACCCGAACCCATTGACCCGGCATGTCTTGTTCGCGAAAGCCCGCTCCGCAAGGCGGGCTTTCGCGCTTTGCCCACTTTGCATTTGCCGGTTGATTCACAGGCAGGCAACATTGGGCTTACTGTTCATGCAATCCTTGCCGGTATGATAATGATCAGCCGGCATGAGTCCCTGCCGGGCAACTGAATCACGCTGATGAAAAGCAAGTCCGGTTTTCATATTCCCTCTACGCCTTGAATCTTTATGCACCTATTGATAAGTTGCTTTCAATAATCATAATGAATCCTCACACTTCTTACAGATCATTTTTTCTAATACTGCTTCTTGCGGTATTCACCTCTTTAGCCGTATCACAAAATGCGCCGAAGGTGCTTATGGTAACGGCTCACCCCGATGACGATGCGGTATTTGCAGCAACCAATTACAAGATCGTTCATGACCTTGGCGGAACGGTTGACCTGGCGCTGGTAACCAACGGCGAGGGAGGCTACAAGTACTCAACCCTTGCGGAAAGCATTTACGGACTCGAGCTTACGGATGAAGCGATCGGCAGAGAACACCTGCCGGGGATAAGGCAGACAGAATTAGAGAAGGGCGGCGCTATTGTCGGAATAAGGAATTACTACTATCTGAATCAGAAAGACCACAGATACATAACCTCCGCCGACATTCACGAAGTACTCGACAGCAACATCTGGGATACGGATTATGTAAGGAATTATCTGAGAGACCTCATTGCAAAAGAACGATACGATTACTTTTTCATACTTGCGCCGTCATTGGGCACTCATGCACATCACAGCGCGGCTTCCATTCTCTCGCTTCAGGCAGTGGAGATGCTTGCTCCGGAATCAAGGCCTGTTGTGCTTGCGGGAACAAGCTCCCGGAAGACAGACACTTTGAGAACACCCTACAAAGGATTTGAGCCTTATCCTATTACTGCCGTTTCCGATACCATTCCGCTTGTGTTTGACAGGACTTCAAAGTTCGGCTACCGTGATGCGCTCGATTACAAGATCATAGTGAACTGGCTGATAGCAGAGCACAAGTCTCAGGGCACAATGCAGCTTCTTATGAATCAGGGCGATTACGAGAACTTCTGGTTCTTCGACATCAATGATCCTTCAAAGAAGAAGAATGCGGAAGAGTTGTTCGAAAGACTCAGGGTGAATAATTTCAAAGTAAAGGAGTATAAATGAGAATCGCGGTCAGGTCAGTTGTGATCCTTTTTCTAATTGCGGCCGGAGCACTGTTCCTGTCATGCAATAAGGAGCCGGCAAAGAAGAAACTCGTTGTCTATTCCCCGCACGGCAAGGAAATGCTTACGGAATTTGAAAAGATGTTTGAGGCTTCCAATCCCGACACGGATGTTCAGTGGCTTGACATGGGCTCGCAGGAAGTCTATGACAGAATAAGGACCGAGAAGGCAAACCCGCTGGCTGATGTTTGGTGGGGCGCACCGGCTACAATATTCATGCGTGCCGAAAAGGAAGGACTGCTCGAGCAATACACGCCATCATGGGCACAGAATGTTCCCGCTCAGAGCAAAAGCAGTTCGGGCATGTGGTTCGGAACGTTTGTGACTCCGCAGGTAATCGCGTTCAATGAAAAAACTCTTACAAAGGAAACAGCTCCGAAGGACTGGAGCGATATCGTCAGCCCGGAATGGAAAGGCAAGATAGTGATCAGGAATCCCATGGCTTCGGGAACAATGCGTGCGATATTTTCGGCAATGATAGCGGAGTCTGTAAAAAGAACCGGTTCAGACGCAGGCGGATTCGACTGGCTCAGAAAACTCAATGAGAACACTTCCGCATATGCGGCTGACCCGACACAGATGTACATCAAGCTCGCGGGCAATGATGCTGTAACGCTTTGGAACATGCCCGATATTTTTTTGCAGAAAGAAAAATATCAGTATCCTTTCGGATTTAATTTTCCTTCATCCGGAACCGTCGTGCTCACTGATGCTATCGGGCTTATAAAAGGCTCTAAGAATCCCGAAGCGGCAAAGAAGTTCTATGAGTTTGTTACAACCGAAAGCAGTCTGATACTTCAGGCGGAGAAGTTCTACAGGATCCCTGCGCGGACGGACATCCAGGGCAACAAGCTCCCCGCCTGGATCTCCGGAAATCCGTTCATTACACTTGACCTTGACTGGGGACTAATAGCTGAGAAGGAATCGGAGTGGATGAAGAAGTGGGATTCAGAGATCAAGAAGTGATTTCGATGAGGCCACAGACTGTTACCTGCATGTCAGCATTTGAATTACAATAGAATGAACTAAAAACCATTTGAAGAAAATCCTTCTAACCGGATCTTGATCCTCTCCGTAAAAAACATCTCAAAGCAATTCGGCAATCAGAAAGCGGTTGACGGCGTAAGCTTTGACCTTAGGCGTGGTGAATTCTTCTCTCTGCTCGGTCCCAGCGGATGCGGCAAGACCACACTGCTCAGGATCATTGCAGGGCTCGAAAGGCCTACATCGGGAACGATTGAGCTTAACGGTACCGATGCTGAAGTCCTTACTCCGCAAAACAGAAATGTGGGAGTGGTGTTTCAGAATTATGCACTCTTCCCGAACATGACAGTATTCAGGAACGTCGCATACGGCCTTGAGGTAAGGAAATTTTCTCCGTCAGAGATCAGGAGAAAGGTCGGTGAAGTTCTGGAAAAAGTCAGGATCTCTCACAAGTCGGACAGCAATGTGACAATGCTCAGCGGAGGCGAACAGCAGAGAGTGTCGCTTGCAAGGGTCATAGTTACCGAACCTGACCTGCTGCTGTTTGATGAACCACTGTCCAATCTCGACTACTCTCTGCGGCTCGAGGCGCGCAATGAGATTAAGAGGCTTCAGAAGGAGATCGGCATCACATCAGTGTATGTCACCCACGATCAGTCTGAAGCGCTTGCCCTCTCTGACCGCATTGCCGTTATGAACAGCGGACAAATAATTCAGACAGGAAGCCCTGAGGAAATCTACCTGAATCCGGCAACGAAGTTCATTGCCGAATTCATCGGACATTCGAATTTCTTCAGCGCCGGAGAATCACTGAAGTATTTCGGGATCGGCACAGGCAGCAGTGAACTCCTTTCAGTTTTCCCGGAGGAGCTTGAGCTTGTACCGGACGAAAGCGGGCACTTTAAGGTGACGGATGTTCAGTTTGGCGGAGCAATGATCGAATACAGGGCAAAGGACGGAAGCAAGGAAATCAGCATCATCAGTCAGTTCAGGAGCGGTCGCAAGATCTTCAGCACGGGAGAGAGGGCAGATCTGAAAACAGTGAACTACACTTCACTGAGGCTATTGCCGGTGCTGATAATCCCGGCTTTCTTTGCTTTCGGTTACATCGTCTATCCACTCATTGTGCTCCTCATGGAGAGTCTGCCCGCATTCACAGATTCATTCGGCACAGTTGCGCAGAATTCAGCATTGCCGCTTTGGAACTCGGTACTGCTTTCCGCCGTGACGGTTGCCGGAAGCTGCGTGACAGGCGTTGCGCTTGCATACATCGTCTATTACTACAAATTTCCCCTGCGGAATTTCATCTCTTCGATACTGCTTGTTCCGATAGCCGCTCCCCCTCTTGTTGGCGTTGTTTCATTTCTTTTCCTGCTCGGAGAAAACGGACTGCTTACGAAACTCGTGATGAACACATTCGGACTCAGCACGGTGCCGTTCATTTTCGACGGCTGGACCGCAGTGATAATTGTGCACCTGTTCTCGTTCTATCCTTATTTCTATCTCTTTTCATCCTCAGCATTGATGAAGACAGATTCAAATCTGATAGATGCTTCTTATTCACTGGGTGCCGGCAGGGGAAGGACGATCTTTAAAGTTATACTTCCTCAGCTTGTGCCTTCAATAATTGGCGCATCACTTGTCGTTTTCATGGCAAGCATGGCATCTTTTTCCGCGCCGTTCATTTACGCGGGCTCAAGCAAATTCCTTACAACAGAGATATTCTTTGCAAAGATCAACGGAGACACCTCATACAGCGCAGCTCTTGCAGTAATACTTACGCTAATATCTTTGGTGTTTCTTATGCTGTTGAGGATTTACAGAAGAAAGTATTCGGTGAACCCCAAGACAAAGGGAGCCGCAAGAACTGAAACATCGCTTTCTCACAGACACTCGGGCATTGCCGGAACAATGTTACTGCTGGCATTTGCGATATTGATTCTGCTTCCTGTGATCGCACTTGCTTATCTTTCGCTGATTCCTGAGGGCTCATTGATGCGAAACTTTTTTGCCGAGCCGTTCACAATGGACAACTACAACAGGATCTTCAGCGATCCGGAATTTCTTGACCCGTTCACAAACAGCATTTCAATGTCGCTCCTGGCAGTAACCCTGGTTCTCATTGTCGGAGTCAGCGCAGCATGGCTGATCGCGGGCAAGAAACTTCGTGCGGGCGGATTGCTCGAGAGCGTGATTTCGATTCCTTACGGAGTGCCGGGCACTGTGATTGCCATTGCCTTCATACTCGGATTCAGCGTACCGACGGTATTTTCCTTTTCAGCGATCCTTGCGGGCAGTTTCTGGATACTCCCGCTGGCTTATGCCGTAAGAAATGTTCCGCTCATGACTCAGTCGGTGATCTCGGGACTCTCTTCCATTGATCCTTCGCTTTCGGAAGCGTCCGCAACTCTCGGCGCAGGCGAAGCAAGAACTTTTTCAAAGATCACAGCGCCTCTCGTGATGCCTTCGGTCATGCACGCATCACTGCTTGTCTTTATTGCATGCATCGGCGAGTTCGTTTCCACCATACTCCTTTACACATTTTCCACAAAGACAATCTCGGTTGAGATCTACTCACAGTTGCGGCTTTACAATACAGGAGCCGCCGCCGCTTACGGCGTTATTCTGTTTGCTGTTGTGATGACGGTAGTTTTCCTTTCTAGGAAGACAATTGAAAAGGCAGGATGAAAAGATCTTAGCTGATTATCAGTCTATCTTTCTGAATACAAGCAATACTTTGTTTCCGTCCGTAACATAAAGGCGCAGATTCTCCGCTGTCCATTTCTTTGCCGAGTAGAGAGCGCTCAGTAAATTCGTTTCTATTCCGGCATCACATTTGCGCTCTGTCTCTTCTGCTTTTCCGAAAGCAATTGTCTCGTCAGTGCAGGCGAATGAACCTCTGTATCCACTGCATTCCGACGAAATGAAGTAAACAGCATCTCTCAAATGCATCTCAAGTATAGGCGGCGGAAATTCTTCCCTGCTCAGCTCTCTGCCCCCAATCCTTTCCAATGCCCAGATGTCGTTGAGAATATTGCGCTTCCCTGTTGAGCCTGAGGTGTCGCGACCGGTCTGCAGTCCCTCCCGCAGGTAAACCAACTTCACACCCGACTCATTTGAAAGCTCAAGTTCGCCGTTGATCAATGAATATGTGTTTGCATTTTTCAATCTGCTGATGATCTCATTTTCACGCATCGCTTCGGGACAGCCCATCTCAGTTGACACAAGCTCACCGAAGCTGAAACGGTTTCCCTCCTGCGAATAATTTGAATAGATCCTGTTACAGCCGCCAATTCCCCTTACCAATGCGCTGTCAGGAACAAACTCCAGATACGGAAGATTAACGGGATATGTATTCCTGTCAATCTCCGAGTTTTCAATCTTATGAAGGACCCATTTACCTTCAAGCCCGTAATCGGGTACGAACCTGCCGCATCCGTTGTAGGTGGTAAACTTCTCTTCTATGCCCTTTCGAACTTTCACTTCCGCTGAAAACTTTGATCTTTCACCCGTCGCATCGTCTTTGCATTCTTGCGGCGTTATCGTCACTACAATTGAACCGGACTCTGTTTCTGCGGTGTATGTCATGCTTCCGGAATTCAGATGCTGAACAAGCCGTGATGACGGAGCGTTAAGACTGCGGTCACCCGTCGCCCTGAACTTGACGGATTTGTCGCGTAAAATTGCGACGCCCCATGAATAGCTTTCACCGCCTGCGGCAAACATCACTCCGGCATCATAAGCTCTTCTCATTTGCTTCAGACTGTCATCTGCAATGCATGTTGTACCGGATGTTGCGTAACCTGTTGACACAGATGCAAGAACAGCAATCCAAATCCAAAAGAATACCTTTGCTTGATACATCGTCATTATTAGTTGGAATTATGCGGATCAGCTTCAGAAGGAATTACAGAACTTATTTCCGGATTTTCTCTCCGGTCATATCATAACAGGATCATGCAGTTCAGATCTCACAGCAGGCAAGCTCAAGTTCCATGTCAACGATCTCTCTTATCTGAAAAAGAAACCAATTGTCAATTTTAGTGGAAGCGTGGACTTCCTCCACAGTTGCGCCAAGAAGGAATGCGTACCTTATGTAAAATATGTTGTCGTTTCTCGGAGTCTGGAGTTTCATGAGGATCTTTTGCTTCAGCGCCGACTTCTCCGGTTCTTCAAGACCGAGAAGATACTTTGCATCGTAAACATCCTTGCCGTCAGCGCCAAGCCCCGCCCTGCCTGTCTCAAGTGAGCGAATGGCCTTCTGAAACGCCTCCTTGAAATTCCTTCCGAACGACATCACTTCGCCTACGGATTTCATCTGCACGCCAAGCACGTCATTGTCGGGACTTGTTGAACGGAATTTGTCGAAATCCCAGCGCGGGATCTTAACGACCACATAGTCTATCACAGGCTCAAAGCATGACGGCGTGGTCTTTGTAATGTCGTTAGGAATTTCGTCAAGGGTGTAACCGACTGCAAGCTTCGCGGCTATCTTTGCGATGGGAAAGCCCGTTGCCTTAGAGGCAAGCGCGGAACTTCTTGAGACACGAGGATTCATTTCAATCACAACCACTCTGCCTGTACCGGGATGGACTGCAAACTGTATGTTTGAACCGCCCGTTTCAACGCCGATCTCCGAAATGACCTTCTTCGCCGCATCCCTCAGCTCCTGATACTGCTTATCGCTGAGAGTCTGCGAAGGCGCAACTGTGATCGAATCACCGGTATGCACACCCATCGGATCAAAGTTCTCAATTGAGCAGATCACGACAAAGTTGTCGTTGATGTCGCGCATCACTTCAAGTTCAAATTCCTTCCAGCCGATCAGCGATTCCTCAACAAGAACTTCATTTATCGGAGAAGCTTCGATCCCGCGGTAGACGATTGCCTCATACTCTTCTATGTTGTATGCAATGCCGCCGCCGGTTCCGCCGAGGGTGAAAGACGGCCTTATTATTACCGGAAATCCTGTTTCATCGGCGAAGCTCTTAGCTTCCTGATAACTGTTGACGAATTTTCCTTTAGCAACATCCAGGCCGATCTTCTTCATTGCATTATGAAAGAGCTCTCTTGACTCTGCCTTTCGTATTGCCTCTACTTTGGCTCCGATAAGTTCAACGCCGTACTTTGCAAGAATTCCCTTTTCATACAGGTCCATTGCAGCGTTGAGCGCTGTCTGGCCGCCCATCGTAGGCAATATCGCTTCCGGCTTTTCCTTTCTAATGATCTTCTCAATGTAGGTGGAAGTGATCGGTTCGATGTAAGTTGCATCGGCGATCTCGGGGTCTGTCATAATGGTTGCAGGATTGGAGTTGATCAGCACCACTCTGTATCCTTCATCCTTCAGCGCTTTCACTGCCTGCGTTCCGGAGTAGTCAAATTCACATGCCTGTCCGATGACAATCGGACCGCTTCCGATTATCAGTATTGTCCTGATGTCAGTTCTCTTTGGCAAAATTGTTTTCTTGGTTCGGTGATATTATACGTCAGTTTGTTTCAACTTTTTTTATGTCGCCTTTGGATGCTTTCTTTCCCATTTCCGCTTTCAGTTCGCGTTCGTGTTTCTTTATAACCTTCTTAACAAAGTGTTCCTGAATATTCACATCCTTGAACTGCTCTCCCTTCTCTTTGAGCAGTTGCGACTTTCTGAGATAGGTTCCGTCACTCTGCATCACCCTCGTTTTGGCAGTGTCTGTAAGATAAAGTTCAAGTATCTCGAATATGTCTTCCTTTATTCTTCTGTCTTCAATCGGAAACAGCGCCTCGACCCGCCTGTCAAAATTTCTTTGCATAAGGTCTGCGCTTCCGAGATACAGCCTGCTGTCGCCGTTGTTGTGGAAATAGTAAGCACGGCTGTGCTCAAGGAACCTTCCGACAATGCTGTAAACATTGATGTTATCGCTCAGACCTTTCACCTGCGGCCTCAGCCGGCATATTCCCCTGGTTATGAGGTCTATCTTCACTCCCGCCTTTGATGCCTGGTAGAGTTTCATTATCACCTCGTCGTCAACAATTGAATTGTTCTTGAATAGAAGATATCCGTTGCCCGATCTCTTGTGGCTCTCGATCTCCTCTTCAATGAGCTTCACGATCTTTCTTCTCATGTTGAACGGAGCAACTATAAGCTTCTTGTAATCGCTCTTCTTGGAATAACCGGTAAGAAAGTTGAACAGGTCTGACGCATCTTCGCAGAACTCCTCATTTGCTGTGAACAGCCCGAAGTCAGTATATATCCTTGAGGTGAATGAGTTATAGTTTCCTGTGCTGAGGTGCAGATACCTGCTCATACCGATCTCGTCTTTTCTCACCACCAGTGCCATCTTGCAGTGGGTTTTGAGGCCCACCAGTCCGTAAACAACATGCACGCCGGCGTTTTCAAGCGCCTTGGCCCAGATGATGTTGTTCTCTTCGTCAAACCTTGCTTTAAGTTCCACCACTGCCGTCACCTGCTTACCGTTCTCAGCCGCCTCAATAAGCGAGCGTATGATCGGTGAATCTCCGCTTGTCCTGTACAGAGTGAGCTTGATGGCGTAAACGTTCGGGTCTTCGGCAGACTGTGCAATAAACTCCCCTACTGATGCAAAGGAATAGAACGGGTGATGAAGGAATATGTCACTCTCCTGTATCGCCCTGAAGTAGTCATCCTGCTTCCTGAAGAATGAGGAGATCCTCGGTGTGAAACTCTTGTACTTGAGATCGCGTCTTTCGATCTTGCAGATGCTCAGGTAATCGCCGAGATTGAGCGGGCCGCTGATCCTGTAGATCTCGTTGGTGTTAACTTTCAGTGCATTGATAAGAAAGTTGAGCAGTTGGTCCGGCATCTTCTTGTCAACTTCAAGCCTCACAAGTATTCCGCGCCTTCTCTTCTTGACTTCCTCTTCAATCAGCGTGAGCAGGTCATCAGCTTCTTCCTCTTCAAGGTCAAGGTCCGCGTTCCTTGTGATCCTGAATGCAAAGCTTTCAATGGCGCGCATTCCGGGAAAGAGCTTGTCGGCATTTGCCTTAATGATCTCCTCAAGCAGTATGAACTGATTCTCATCCTTTGAACCTATGGGATAGAATCTTGAGATGTTGTTCGGAAGCTGTATCACGCACACTTTCTCCTCAACCTGCTCGGTATCGGGATCATCAAGTATAATTGCAAGGGCAAGGCTTCTGTTGATCAGGTTCGGGAACGGGTGCACGTTGTCAATTGCAAGAGGAGTGAGCACGGGGAAAAGTTCGTCATCAAAATACGATTTCACTATCATCCTGTCGTCTTCTGTAAGGTCTCCGTAAGTTACAAACTCGACGCTGTTCTCTTTGAGATCGGGAACTATCTCATCGTTGAAGATCCGGTATTGCTCATCAATGAGCGGCACGAGCGTTTTGTAGATCTCATTCATCTGCTCTCTCGCCGTCATCCCGTCGGTTGTAAGCTCGTTCACATTGTTTCTTATCTGCCTCTTCAAACCGGCAACGCGGATCATGAAGAACTCGTCAAGATTGTTGCTGAAGATAGAAAGGAATTTAAGCCTCTCAAGCAGCGGCTGATTTCTGTCGGCGGCCTCTTCGAGAACACGCTTGTTGAATTCAAGCCATGTCAGTTCCCTGTTGAGGAAGTATTCTGAATTGCCTTTTGTCAAGATCTTTGTTGTTTGATTTGTTGATTGAACGATGATCGTTCAGCAGGAGATGTCACTGCTGTCCTGTAAGACCGTTCCTCTTCAGCTCCATTAGATACTTTGTTATGAGAGCTTCGTATTCAGCACTGTAGCCTTCCTTTTGAAGCTGAAGGAATTCTTCCCTAAGTGCATTGTAAGACCCCGGGCCGCTCAGCACTATCTCCGGCGGTGAAGTTCTTGAGACGTTTTCTCCCGGCCTTGATTCCCTTTTCGGCTCAAAGTCCTTTTCCCTCTGAGAAAGCCTTGCATCAAGCATTCTTGAAAGGATCCTGTTTTGCTTTTCCTTCAGTTTGTCGTCGAGGTTGTATTCGCTGAGTTGCTTTATCACTTCTCTCATTTCCTTTTCGACTTCATCCATATCGCCAAAGACTTTCTCACCGCTTCTTTCCTGTTCCTTCTTAAGCTCTTCATTCAGCTGTTCCATTGATTTCTGTATCTG
>DAIQRO010000316.1:0-2862 GCA_036786155.1 Bacteroidota bacterium | reverse complement strand
CTCGGATTGATAAAGCTTTGCAAGTTCGTCAAGCATTATCTCAAAGGATCTTCCGTCATTTGAAATGTGATGAAGGTTTATGAGCAATACATGATCCTCGCTTCCACGTGAGAACAGATATGCCCGCAATACTTTTCCGTTCTCAAGGTCAAAGGGCTCGCGGCTCTTTTCTATGACTAAACGTTTCAGTTCATCTTCTCCGGCGCCTGATATTTCTACAAGTGTAAACGATACTTCCATATAGCCATGAACTGTCTGAACCGGCTTACCGTCATCGAGCCTGTAACTTGTCCGCAGAACCGAATGTCTGTTAACCAGCTTCTGCAAGGCTTTTCTCAGTGCATCTGAGTCAATCTTTGAAATGATCCTAGCGGAGAATGATACATTGTATGCCGGGCTTTCAGGGCTGTTGAGATAAAGAAAGTACAGCGCCTTCTGTCCGTAAGTCATCGGGTAAACCGCACTCTCCCTGTTGGCTTTTTCCAGAAGCTGTTTCTTGAGAAGCTCCAGTTTTTCGGCGGCAGACAGTCCAAGCTGTCCTTTGTCTATGCTCAGCGGCATCTCAGTTCATCTCCTTGAGCAGTTTATCAAGTTCCTCTTCAGAGAGTTCGTCAAGGTTTGCAAGAAGGTCTCGGGCCTTGTCGCTTTCGGTCGGCGCCTTAGGCGCGGCTTCTTCTTTCGGCGTGCTCAATCCTGATTTGCTCATGAGGACAGGTATCTGTTCCTTCAGTTCTTCCGAGAGCCGGTTAATGTCGGTCTCTTCCATATATCTTACAAGATTCAGATTAACGCCGAGTTCAATGTTTACTCTGTTCTTAAGTTCGATCGCCATAAGCGAGTCAAGCCCCATACTGCTCAGAGGAATGTCCGGCTCAATATCTTCGGGCTCAAGTCCCATGATCGATGAGATGAGATTTCTGAAATAGTCCTGAAGCAATGCAGACTGATCCTTCACTTCCGTGTGTGAAAGTTTTTCTGCGAGACTTTCCTTTGCGCTTTTCCTGGCGGAAGATGTGCCCTCGCCGGGTTCCTCTGATGTAAGATCGCAAGTCAGCGAATTGCTGACGGCGGCATTGTATTTGTTCCAGTTCACTTTGAACACACCCAACTGCGGCACGTTTGAGTCAAACACTTTTCGAAGTGCATCAATGCCCTCGCCGGGAGAGATCGTCTCAATGCCGGATATCTTCTCCTGCCTGTCGGCTCCACGCTCAGCGGCCGAGCCTATCTCGGACCAGACTCCCCAGTTGATGCTCATGGAGTTCAGCCCCTTCGATTGTATGTAACGGCTCAGAGAGTCGAGGAATGCGTTTGCCGCTGAGTGGTTCGACTGTCCCGCTGAACCGAGCACGGCGGCTATCGAAGAATACATCACGAAGAACTGCAGGCCGGATTTCTTTGTGCGGTCATAAAGCAACAGAGCTGCTTTCACTTTCGGAGCGAACACGTTCCTGAATTTTTCCGCGGACTGATTCATCACCACTGCGTCGTCCAGTAATCCGGCTGAGTGAATGATGCCTTTGATCTTCACGCCGCCTTCTTCGGCAATGTCGAAAATGTCTTCGATATCCTCCGGTTTGCTCACATCAGCCTTGACTGTGAATACGCGGACCCTCTTCTCTGCAAGCTCACGCTTCAGCGCTTCGGCCTCAGGAGATGTCCCGCGCCTTCCGGCAAGTATTATGTTCTTCGCGCCGAGGTCCGCAAGCATTCTTGCCGTCAGAAGTCCGATGCCGCTGAAACCTCCCGTAACGAGATATGCAAAGTTCTTCTTTGGATAGAAATTGTGCCTTCCTGCCGGTGCGGACTTTTCAATTCGCGCTGTCAGTTTCTTTCCGTTTCTGAATGCAGTGAACTTCTCGCTGTCTTCAGACAGCATCTCATGCAATACAAACGCCATGTTTCTTTCATCATCCGTATCGGCGATTCTTGTCCTGAGTTCAGGATGTTCAAGATCAATCACTTTGCACATGCCCCACAACGGTGATGTATGCAGTCCTTCAATCCTGTCATCGCTTATTGCTCCGATCGCATTGCATGTAATGACTCTCAGCTCGGCCGGAACGCCGGTTTCCTTAATGCATTTGGTGATGTTGAGAAGCGCGGAAGAAGTTCTCAATGCTCCTTCATATGCTTCTTCTCCGGCGCCCGTATTCCTGTTGCCCGCAACATACACAACGCACAGCGAACCGGCTCCGATAATTGCTTCCTCGTCAAAGAGTTCTTTCACACCTTCCTTCGAACTAAGTGGCGTTGTGAATTCATTGTCACTGATCTTTGCGAAGACTGCTGAATCTTCCGCTGTGACTGTCTCGCCGAAAACAGCGGCAATCTCGTCGATTATTCCAGCATCCTGTACGCCATCTGAAATGATGACGTTCACTCTTCTTCTTTGCTCCGCATTTACATTGTCTCTCTGCGCAATTATCACATTCTGTCCGGAATAGACATTGCCGTTCTCATCTTCATGAGACAGTGATGTGAAATTCTCAAATCCCGAATTTTCAATGACCCTTTTCCATTGCTGAACATTTAGAAGCGGATGGCCTTGCCTTACGCTGTCAGCGAATCTCCACCAACCTTCGGTCATTCCGAATGTGTGATCTATCCATGCGCGCTTTTGGGTCGCTTCATTGAGTATCAGCGTGCCGCCCTTTCTCAGGAGCCTTCTGATATGCGCAATGCTTTCCTTCAGATCCCTGACCGCATGTATTACGTTGGAAGCTATTATCACATCAAAGCTCTCATCCGCAAATCCCTGTGAGGCCGGATCCTTCTCTATGTCTAGGGTTCTGAATTCAACATCGCCTCTGTCCTTCAGCAGTTCCTTTGCCTTCTCAAAGAAGGATGGTGAAATGTCGG
>DAIQRO010000075.1:3970-12716 GCA_036786155.1 Bacteroidota bacterium | reverse complement strand
CTCCGAAAAGGGCGTAGTCTGTATCATCTCGCCAAACTTCACCGCATAAGTTATGAGCTCAATTGCAGAAATTGCAGAAAGCACTGAAAGCAAGAATGCCAGCATCCTGCTGAGCATAAGTGTGCCTGTGATCTTTCCGACTGAAGCATAGAATATTCCGAAAAGAAGAAGCCGCTTTATGTTGTCAAAGGCATGATCGGGGACCACTGCAAACAATCTTGAAACAACTTCGGCAATGAAATAAAGCAGAACAAAAACATTGATTGCCTTAAGCTCACTCATACTGAAAACAGACAGGGCGTTCTTTCTGTCTATCAAAGCCTGAAGAAGCCAAAGCGACATCCAGACGCTGAACATAATTGAAGATACCGCAATGGATATGCTTACGGTTGATACCTGAAGAAGTATCAGTATCGGAATTGCAATGTCAATTGCCCTGGAGAGTTTTTCCTTTGCGGCGGTCAATTTGTGCCGGACATTAGATGAGATAAAGCCTTCTGTAAAGGCCGTCTGAATTTATGAGCTCTTCATGTGTTCCCGACTGCACGATCCTTCCCTTGTCAAGCACCACTATTTAGTCCGCATTGATGATCGTTGAAAGTCTGTGTGCAATGACAATGCTGGTCCTGCCTTCCATCATCTTCTCGATCGCATTCTGAACAATGTGCTCCGACTCGGCATCAAGCGAAGAAGTTGCTTCATCAAGTATCAGAACCTTTGGATCTTTCAGCAATGTCCTCGCAATGGATAGCCTCTGCCTTTGTCCGCCGGATAGTTTCAGACCGCGCTCTCCTATCACTGTGTCAAAGCCTTTCTCAGCCTGCATGATGAACTCGTAGGCGTTTGCCGATCTGCACTTCTCAATGAGCTCTTCCTCAGTCACATTCTCCCTTCCGAAAATGATGTTGTTTCTGATAGTGTCATTGAAGAGGATCGTCTCCTGCTGGACTATGCCGATATTCTCGCGGAATGATGCCAGCCTGAAATCACGGACATCCACATCATCAAAAACAATTGAGCCGGAGCTGACATCATAGAACCGTGCTATGAGGTCAGCAAGCGTTGACTTCCCGGAGCCCGACGGCCCGACAAGTGCAAGTACTGAGGATCGCGGAATTTCCAGACTAATGTCATTCAGCACTTCCTTACCTTCTTCGTAGGCAAATGAAACGTCCCTGATACTGATGCTGTGCTTAAGCTCTGTGAACGGAACTGCATCAGGAGATTCCTTCACTTCGATCGGATGGTCGAGGATCTCAAACACCCTGCCTGCGGAAGCAGATGCGGTCTGCAGGCTGTTGTTGACACCGCTGAGGTTTTTTATCGGAGTGGCTATCTGGAAAATGATGAAAAGAAATCCGATGAACTCTTCAGGATCAAGGGACTTGACTTCAAGCACTTCTCTTCCTCCGAACCATATTATAAGCACGGCGGCGAGTATCGAGAGAAATTCAGTCACCGGCCTTGTGAGCTCGCTTGCCTTCACATTCTTCATTGTAAGATTATACAGCTCGCCGGATTCTTTCCTGAAGAGTTTGTTCATATAATCAGAAGCGCCGAAAGCCCTGATAAGTTTTGAACCGTATATTGTCTCGGTGATTACTGACAGAAGGTCCGCCGCCTTGTTCTGCATCCTTATGCTTCTCCTTTTGAGAGATGCGCCGATCTTCACAATGAAGTAAACGGTGAGCGGAAAGACCACCATTGATATGAGCGTGAGCTTCCAGCTCAGCGAAAACGCAAGCACAAGGTAAATGATCATCATCACTGGTTCGCGAACAAGATCGAGGAAGGAGGCCGAAATACCCGATTGCAGAGCATTGACATCGTTCGTCATCCTTGAGATCAGGTTGCCCGACCTCTCGGAATTGAAATATCTCTGCGACAGCGAATTGATCTTTGCATAAAGCTCTTCCCTTACATCCCTCACAACTCCCTTCTCTACCTTCTGCATGTTGATTGCCTGAAGGTATCCGGTCAGATTCTTAAGTAGGTATGCTATGAGAATGAGTATGCAAATGATTGCGAGTCCTCTGGCATGGCCCTGTGAAAGTATGGCATCTTCTATCCATTTCAAAGAGCTTCTTACGAAATTTCCGCCCGGCACAGATGTCTGCTCAGTTGATTCTGAGAGGAAGAGTGTTTTAAGCAGGGGAATTGTGAGATACACGGCCACTGCGCTGAATAGAGAATAAAGCACAGACAACAGCAGTGAAGCCGCGAGGTTCGGCTTGTACTGCTTAATGTATTTGAACAGTCTTCGGGAAAGATTCATTTTCTCTGAAGCTCCAGAATCTTAATGTATGTCAGAGCTTTCGTAAACATGTGAAAATTGGCGATCATCAGTCCTTCTTTTCCGTCAAGAAAACTGCCCTTCAGAAAATACTGCTTTGCAAACTCCAGCCTTGGATAAACAAAGAGTCTGTAAAAGCCGACTTTGTGATGTTTTTTTTCGGCAGCGGACAGCTCTGCATAGTGCATTATCTTATTCATATATTCATCAACCGAAGTAACAGTGTAATGTTCAATGTCTGAACGAAGTTTGCCTGTCCTGCCTGCGACTGTGTAAGATTCATGAACAAGCCGATCAGTTACGCCTGCGCTATCTGCTTTAAACAATCTCAACTGATAACCGGGATACCATCCGCCGTGCTTTATCCACTTTCCCAGAAAAAAGTTCTTTCTCGGTATCAGGTATCCGCTGAATTCTCCGGCACCTGATAAAAGCAGTGACTTTATCTCTTCTGCGAGTCCGGCCGTGCATCTTTCATCGGCATCAAGCGCGAAGATCCATCCGCCATTCGTCTTGGTGAGTGCGAAGAGCCGCTGTTCCCGGAAACCCTTCCATTCATTCAGATAAACTTTGTCTGTATGCCGCCCGGCTATTTCGACCGTTTTATCCGTGCTGTAAGCGTCAACTACAATTATCTCATCGCACCATTTGAGACTGCGGAGGCATGCATCAATGCCCCTTTCCTCATTTTTGCATATCACCAGTCCTGTAACTTTCTCCATCTGCTTTTAGGCCTTTTGAATTCCGTTAATGCAGTAAGATAAATTTCTGCTTTTAACGCCGAGAAAGTATTCCATGTTGCGCGGTTGTTCAATTGTCTTCGGGTGATACATGTGATAAACTATTGCGAGGTTGCGCACGGATTTAAACCGGGCTCCGGTAAGCCTCAATCTGTACTCTATGTCTGAATCTTCGCCAAGCCCCGGGCCTTCATAATTCTCATCGAAGCCGTTGATGTTAATCAGCATCTGCCTGTGCACGGAGAAATTGCAGCCGAGAATGTGTTCATCCTCGTTCATCAGCAACTTTCTCAGTCCTTCCGGCCTGATGATGATCCCTTCCTCCGCATTGTGCTCATATCCCGGCTTGTCTTTGTTGAGAGCAGAATGGATAATGTCGCTGAAACGTGACTTGGCGTACTTGCCTGAAACGATGTCCGGGGAGTTCATCTCATCCGAGCGCTTTTTGGTAAGATTGACTCTTCTTCCGCACAGCACGGTGTTTTGCCCGGCATTGTTCAGGTGGGCTGAAACGAATTCAGGGTGCGGAATGCAGTCGCCGTCAATGAAGATCATGTAAGGGGAAGCTGAGGCAGTTATGGCCTTGTTAAGTATCCTGTTCTTTCTGAATCCTTTGTCTTCCTGCGTGATGTGATTTATGTTCAATCTTCCGTCAGCCGACCATTTTCCCGTGAGCGCGGCAATGTCTTTGTTCATGCCGTCTTCTGCAATTATCACTTCGATTCCTTTCATATTCAGGTTCTGAATCAGCAAGGCATGAAAAATTAGGTCCAGCTCACGGGCTTTGTCATACACTGATATGACGAGAGAGGCATCAAACATTGGGATTCAAGTTACAAAACGGACATACAACTTGTAATTGAAAAATATCAATTTTACGATTAGTTTGATTCAAACAAACATCCTCAATGGCATTCAACTTCAACAAGCTCACGATAAAGGCGCAGGAGGCGATACAGCAGGCTCAGGAAATTGCCTCAAATTACTCAAACCAACTGATAGAACCCGAGCATATCTTTGCGGCACTGCTTCAGGATCCGGAAGGAATTGTTTCTTCTACTCTTCAGAAGCTCGGTGCCAATACAGACCTTCTGAAGATCAGAACGGGAGAACTGCTCGAGAAACTTCCGAAAGTTACTGGCGCAGGCGCAGGGCAAACATTTTCCAGGGAAGCGTACGATGTTCTTGAGAATGCCGCAAAGGAAGCATCAGCTCTCAAAGACGAATATGTTTCGACTGAGCATATACTTCTCGGCCTTGCAGATACTAAGAAGTCATCTATTGCTCAGCTTCTGAGATCAAACGACATCACCAAAGACAACATACTCAAATCGCTGAAGGACATCCGAGGAACCAACAGGGTGACCGGACAGAATCCCGAAGACACCTATCAGGCTTTGCAGAAGTACGGGAAGAATCTCAATGAACTTGCAGTTAAGGGAAAGCTTGATCCTGTGATCGGAAGGGAAGACGAGATAAGGCGTGTTCTACAGGTGCTTTCGAGAAGGACAAAGAACAATCCCGTTCTTATCGGAGAACCCGGCGTGGGAAAGACTGCTATTGCCGAGGGCCTTGCGCACAGGATAGTTCAGGGCGATGTGCCGGAGAATCTGAAATCGAAACAGATAGTGGCGCTTGACATGGGCTCGCTCATTGCAGGCGCGCAGTTCAGAGGACAGTTTGAAGAAAGACTGAAGGCAGTGCTTAAGGAAGTTGAGGAATCAAACGGAGAGATAATCCTGTTCATAGACGAGCTTCACACGGTTGTAGGAGCGGGAGCATCGCAGGGTTCGGTTGATGCATCAAACATGCTGAAGCCGGCGCTTGCCCGCGGCGACCTGAGGACAATAGGCGCAACGACAATTGACGAGTACAGGAAATACATTGAAAAGGATCCCGCTCTCGAAAGAAGGTTTCAGCCTGTGTTCGTTGGACAGCCCGATATTGATGACACGATCTCTATTTTGCGGGGACTGAAGGAAAAGTATGAGGTCCACCACGGTGTCAGGATCACTGACGGAGCAATAGTGGCGGCGGCTCAGTTATCGGACAGGTACATTTCCGACAGATTTCTACCTGACAAGGCAATTGACCTGATAGACGAGGCTGCATCCAAACTCAGGATTGAAATGGATTCGATGCCGGAAGAACTTGATAACCTTGAAAGAAGGATCAAACAACTGGAAATAGAAAAAGAAGCTCTCAAGAGGGAGTTATGAAAAAGCAAAATAGATATTGCATAAGCGGGGCACAGTTGATTGCAGTTGCATTCACCCTGAGCATCCTATGTTCAGCTGAAATTCGGGCGCAGGAAGATGCTTATGCGGGACTGAGCGGAAAGACATTTCTGTGCAGGATCACAGAGATCACGCCTCCTGATGTTGACCGCATGCCGAGGAGTTATGACGAGGTCATAAGATTCGACAACGGAAAGATCAACAGCGATTTTCTGAAGCGGTTTGTCGCAGAAGATGTCCCGTTCACTGCGGCAATTGATTACCGCAGGGCGGTTGCATTCACTGTTGTTGAATTCAGCGCAAATGCAAACGGAATGTACAGCGACAGACCGGTTGCACTTTCCTACAAGGGGAACGTAGTTGGATATGTAGGACTCAACGGCGAGATCAGTGTCTCGGGAAATGGCTTTGAGCAAAGATACTCAGTGGAGTCAAGGAATCCCTGATCATGGTGTGACACACATCACAAAGTTGGAAGCCCCGTAATCCGCAAAGGCAATATCAGTTACATCTACAAACCCGTCTCCGTTGATGTCAGTAATGACATTTCCCGTGACATATTCAAAGGCATCATTCTCGATCTCCGAAACATCGCTTACATCAATCACCTCGTCATTGCTCACGTCTCCGGAAAAGCATCCGAATCTCAGCGGGTCTGAATCTACCTGTATCTGATTATCTCCGTATGCAGAAGATATGCTTGCAGTGAAGTCGTAAGTGTTCACCGATCCTGCATTGACCGCGACAGGAGATGCGCTCCAGACACTAATGCTCTTTTTATTATCAGCTTCTATGTAGTAATTGCCGGATTGCAGTCCCGTAAATTCGGCATTAGCCGTGAAAGTAATGCTGTCAAGAAGACAATCTGCCGAGTCAATTATTGAGTAAGGATATACCGGACTGCGGAGATAAAGCGTAGCGGAATCCCTGCTCCTTAACTTGTTCGAAGTACTCAGGTAAAGTCCCTGAGGAATGCATTTGACTGACAGGGTAGTGCTCAAAGGCAAAGATACAGAATAAGCCCTGTATTGTTCGTCAACATTGTCGAACCAAATTCCCACCACTCTGTCATCAGATGCGGCTAGTCCTATGTATGAACCTATGTAGCTTGGCACTCCGTACAGGCGCTGTGAAGAGGGGAGTTGCTTGTACTTGAACTTGTGCGTGCTTGCCCTCTCGTCCGCGAAAGAACTTCCTCCGTCGGTTGACCTTGACATGTAAACCATGAATGAATCGTTTGTAGGAGTGTCCCTTGTATCAACATAAATGAAATTGATTCCGCCCTGCTTGTCTATGCACATCTGATGAAAGAGCTGAAAATTGTTGGATGAAGTACTGCTTGCATTTACTCTTTTCTTTGCGGTCCAAGTTACCCCTCTGTTGGTTGAGCTGACCATTACTATGTCGCAAGTATCAAGTGCAGGGGAGCCGGTGGACTTCTTCTCAATGAACGATGCGAAAATCCTTCCGTGATTTGGGCCGCCCGATTTGTCAACGGCAATCACCGGAAGTCCGTTGAGTTTGCAGAGGTTCAGGTTTATTCTGAAGCTCGGTGCGCTTGCCTTGGCGGTGATTGCAGTGTCCGTTGAATCCCAATTGACTCCGCCATCAGTGGAGCTGGCAAAGCCGATGTAATCGGTCGGATTGTAGAAGTACGGCCACGATACATACACTTCACCTGCGGGCCCTGTGGCAATCGATGCGCCAGTTCTCGAATTTCTGTTTGCGGGGCTGATCTTCCTTACGGTTGACCATGTTGTTCCGCTGTTGGATGAATATGAAAAGAAGATTCCGCTCCTCTCACTGTATGCCATATAGCATCTTCCGTAAAAAGGGCTTTGAGGATAATTGTCCACAGCCATAACAACTTTGTCCGCCGTGTCAACTCCCGGCACAAAGTATGTGGATGACCAGTTAGCGCCGTTGTTGGTTGAGTAAGAAACTCCAAGCTTAAAAACAGAACCGCTCATTTTGAGATAAGAGATCACATGCCTTTCATCAGGCGTAATGACGACCTGCGGATCTCCGGTAGTGGAAAGTACTTCTCCCGACAGGCCTCTTATCGCGTCTGTGCCGGTCCAGCTCGCGCCTCCGTTTGTGGTCCTGTAAAATCCGGTTGTGTAACCACCTGCATAATAGCCCGTGATGGATGCCGCCGCGAATATGTTCTTGTTTGTCGGATGAGCGGCAAGGGGAATTTCAACCTGTAAAACACTGGAAGGAAAGACCATTACTTCCTGAAGTGTTGAGTTGTCTGATTCCTGCAGAGAGCCTGATTTAGCGAAACGGGACCTCAGGTCATTCAGGCGGGATGACCAATCTGTTTCAAACATCAGCAAAGTGAGAGGGACTAAAGCTGTAAGCAAAAGTTTCATTTTCCCAAAAGTTTTTATTAACCGACATAGTTAACTATCCGGCATTAAGCTTTTGGGGCGAACCTGTTTTGGGGGTTCAGATCCGAAACGAACTTAATGGAATTGCATAAATGGTGATGAGCTGACTGTAAGCCAGGTGTAACTGAAAACTCATCTGTTCAAAATTAGCTTTTGGATCTCACAAACCAAATAAATTTTTGGAGAGCGGGAGAAGAAAGTCGCGGAAGATTTTTTCGGAATGTTTTACTTCGAAACTGCCGGACAGTTATGTCTGGATCACGCCCACATTGAACTTCGGCATGTCCGGATTGTTGTTCGCGATCTCAATGCAGTGAGAAACCACCTGTCTTGTTTCCGCAGGATCAATGATCCCGTCAATCCAGAGTCTTGCGGCGGCATACATGACGTTCGTCTGCGTGTCGTATCTTTGCTTGATCTCGTTGAGGAATTTCTTCTTGTCATCCTCTGAGATCTCTTTGCCTTCTTTTTTCAACTGTCCCATTTTTATATCGAGCAGGACATTGCTTGCCTGGGCACCGCCCATGACGGCAATCTGAGCATTGGGATAAGCGAATATGAACCTCGGATCGTATGCCTTTCCGCACATTGCATAGTCGCCTGCACCGTTGCTGTTGCCTGTGATGATTGTGATCTTCGGAACGACCGAATTTGCGACGGCGCTGACCATCTTCGCACCGTCTTTGATAATGCCGCCGTGCTCAGACCTTGAACCTACCATGAAGCCGGTAACATCCTGAAGAAAGAGAAGGGGGATCTTCCTTTGGTTGCAGTTCATTATGAACCTCGCGGCTTTGTCTGCACTGTCTGAGTAGATCACGCCTCCAAACTGCACTTCGCCTTTTTTGCTCTTTACAATGTTACGCTGATTTGCCACAATGCCGACAGCCCATCCGTCTATTCTCGAATAGCCGGCAATTATCGTCTTACCGTAATTCGGCTTATATTCGTCAAACTCGCCGGCATCAACTATGCAGTTGATGAGTTCATGCGTATCATACGGCTTTGAGCTTTCTTCGGGAATAATGCCGTAGATATCTTCAGGAACGTGAACAGGGTCAGAAGGCTGTATCCTGTCAAATC
>DAIQRO010000075.1:0-3917 GCA_036786155.1 Bacteroidota bacterium | reverse complement strand
GTATCTTTTCGATGCATGTTTTGTCATCAGGCATCTTTTCATCCGTTATGCCTGAAACTTCCGTTGTAACGGTGGCGCCTCCGAGTTCTTCATTGCCGATCTTCTCTCCGATAGCCGCCTTCACAAGATGCGAGCCGGCCAGGAAAATGCTTCCCGTTCCTTCAACTATCAGAGCTTCATCACTCATAATTGGAAGATATGCTCCGCCGGCCACACACGGACCCATGATCGCGGCGATCTGAGGAATTCCCATCGCACTCATTACGGCATTGTTCCTGAAGATCCTTCCGAAGTGTTCTTTGTCGGGAAAGATCTCATCCTGCATCGGAAGAAAAACTCCCGCTGAATCAACTAAGTAGATTATAGGAAGCTTGTTTTCCATGGAGATCTCCTGAGCGCGGAGATTCTTCTTGCAGGTGATTGGAAACCAAGCGACTGCTTTGACGGTGGCATCATTTGCAACAATAACGCAGTCCCTGCCGTGTATCTTTCCTATGCCGAACACCGTGCCTGATGAAGGAGCGCCTCCGTATTCCTGATACATCTCATAGCCCGCAAACAATCCTATCTCCATGAAGTGCGAGCCTTTGTCAATGAGCAGTTCGATCCTTTCCCTGCAATGAAGCTTGTTCTTGGAGTGAAGGTTCTCTATGGCCTTCTTGCCTCCGCCGAGTTTTACTGTATCTGAGGCCGCTTCTGTTTTGCGGATAAGGTTCTTGAAATAATCTTCACGAACGTGAAATGTATGGTCCTTCTTGACGGTGTGCTTTAGCCTTGGCATGAAGCGGTATTGTTATTGTGTGAATTCCGGACGGTGTGCGCGCATCTGACGGGAAAGTTATTCACCATTCTCCGTCAGGCAATGATCCTGCGGTTTTCGCTGAGATAGACAGGGTCTTTCTTTTCCGTGATCACCTCCTTGGTGATGATGCAGTTGGAAACATTTTCCTTTGAAGGTATCTTGTACATGATATCAAGCATCACGTTTTCAAGTATTGACCTCAAAGCTCTCGCGCCAGTCTTTCTCTGCATGGCAAGTTCAACAACGGATTCCAGTGCATCCTCGGTGAATTCCAGGTCCACTCCCTCCATTCGGAAGAGTTTCTGATACTGCTTTGTGATGGAGTTCTTGGGCTCGGTGAGAATGGAAAGCATTGTCCTTTTGTCAAGCGAACTGAGCGAAGTGATAACGGGAAGCCTGCCGATAAGTTCGGGGATCAGGCCGAAGTGTATAAGGTCATCAGGTTCCACTTGTGTCATGAGTGAGTCATGATCAATATCGTTCTTGGAAAATACGTTTGAGCCGAATCCCATTGAGCTTTTCGCTACGCGTCGTTCGATTATCTTCTCCAGGCCGTCGAATGCGCCGCCGCAAATGAAAAGAATGTTCTTTGTGTTGATGTTGATCAGCGCCTGCTCGGGATGCTTTCTGCCGCCTTTGGGCGGTACGCCTGCGACTGTTCCCTCAAGCAGTTTCAGCAATGCCTGCTGTACGCCCTCGCCGGAAACATCTCTTGTTATGGAAGTGCTGTCACCCTTTCTGGAGATCTTGTCAATCTCATCGAGGTATATGATCCCTCTTTCCGCTTTGTTCAGGTCGAAATTTGCATTCTGAAGAAGATGAACGAGTATGGATTCCACATCATCGCCTACATAGCCGGCCTCCGTAAGGGTTGTTGCATCTGCAATTGCAAACGGCACATCCAGTAGTTTAGCAAGCGATTGCGCAAGGTAGGTCTTGCCCGTGCCCGTAGGGCCTATCAGCAGTATGTTGCTTTTTTCGATCTCGACATCATCAATGTAACTGAAGTCATAGGAATCAATTCTTTTGTAATGATTGTAAACAGCTACTGCAAGAGACTTCTTTGCTCTTTCCTGGCCAATTACATATTCATCGAGGAATTTCTTTATTGATTGCGGGGTAAGGTTGGATCTTACTTTGTTGATGGATTTTGTGGTGTTGTAAAGAATATTCTTCTTGATTATCTGCGTCGCATTGCCAGCGCTGATCTCACAAATAAACACCTCCTTGCCGTGATGATCAGCCGGTCCCTTGATCATGTTTGTAACTTTGTCAGCGTTTCTTCCGCAAAATGAACAGCGTGCAGACTGAGACTTGTTTGACTTTGTATTCATTTGTGAGTTATTTGTAAGATATTGTCACTCTTTTATTATGTGCGTGATGAGGGAGTCGAACCCCCACGGGTTGCCCCGCTAGATCCTAAGTCTAGTGCGTCTGCCAGTTCCGCCAATCACGCAGACAAATTTGAAACCTGCAAAAATATTAATTTCAAGTTCCAATAACAAACTATTAATCGGATTTTTGCATAAGAATGTTTTTCAAAACAAAGTTAGGGAATTCACTTAATGTAAAGCATCAGAAGATCGTATATGATCTTCAACAGCACTGCAGGCATCCTGACTTCAGGTGAACAGGCATACGACAGTTGTGTGTTAGTGGGTGTTCTTCACATTGGCTGGGGGACGGCTTCTCAAGACAATTTACACATGACCCCGCACATTATTCTGTAATCCTGAGCGCTGAAGACTGTCAAAGATCAATCGCTGCATGGGGAGCAAAGTATCCATAAGAATCATTGTGACAACTTTCTGCAAGACTTTGATTAGCCTGAGTGTAGATCCTTCACTGCGCTCGTCCGCTGTGCGAACTCACTTGTTCAGGATGCCAAACGGCTTTTCATGCCGGGAAAGTATAATCTGTTGTGGCAAAGTGTTGCTTCATGCAAGCGAAGGTCGAGCTCAGAAACTCAATATTGAATTGAATTAAGGGCATTCGATAACTAACTTGCCCGAATTCAAATAGACCGGCCGAAATGGCGTAACTGGTAGACCTGTCCGCGATCGTAGCGACTTGAGCAGTAGAAATATTGAGATTGTTTGACAAAACGTTTGAAGAAGCAAGAACGACAGGCGGGCCTGTCCGCGGTCGGAGGGACCTAAGTGATAGAACTTATTGAGAATGTTTGACAGAGCGTATAAAGAAGCAAGAACGACAGGCGGGCGCACCGGACTCAAAATCCGGCGAAAGGTAAGGTCAACACGTCCACACAGGCCTCTGAGTATTGCATACATTGAAGAAGTTGATTCACGTTCAGAAGCTTTGAAACGTGAAAAGTATTACAAATCCTCATTTGGTAGGAGAAGGTTAAATAAGTTTTTTGTAAATGCCGAAATGGCGGAACTGGTAGACGCACCGGACTCAAAATCCGGCGAGGCTCAAACCTCGTAAGGGTTCGACTCCCTTTTTCGGCACAAGCAATTTTCATCAATTACAACAAGGAGTTAAAGATGTGCGGCATTGTGGGTTATATTGGCAAAAGAGATGCCCTTCCCATATTAATAGAGGGCCTGAAAAGGCTTGAGTACAGAGGATATGATTCAGCCGGCGTGGCTGTGATCAATTCCGATAATGAAGTCCTGCTTTTTAAGAAGGCAGGCAAAGTGAAGGAGCTTGAGGGCCAGTTTGACGGAGATCTGCTGAAAGGGAACATAGGCATCGGACATACAAGGTGGGCAACACACGGCGAGCCCAATGACAAGAACGCTCATCCGCATTATGATGCCGGGAAGAATATCTTCCTCATCCATAACGGAATAATCGAGAACTATCTTCCAATAAAGAAGAAGCTCATAAGCGAAGGGTTCACATTCTCCACAGACACTGATACTGAAGTACTTACAAGCCTGATCGAATATCATTTCAGGCAGAAGAATGATTTTGAAGTTGCCGTAAGGCTTGCGCTTACCGAGGTTGAAGGAACTTACGGAATTGCCGCATTGTGCAAAGCCGAACCGGACAAGATCATAGTGGCCAGAATGGGAAGTCCGCTCATGTTCGGCGTAGGAATTGACGAGACCATAATCTCATCGGATGCGGCGGCAATTGTGAACTATAC
>DAIQRO010000315.1:1456-2873 GCA_036786155.1 Bacteroidota bacterium | reverse complement strand
GATACTTTGCTCGTGAAGTGAGTGTAAGTATTTAAGAACATCCGCATCAGAAATGCCGGGTCTGTCAACTTCATTGACATGACAATTGAGATAAGCAGGCTCGTTCCTTTTTCCAAAGCACATGACATAATGGACAGCGTAGAAAGGAATGTAAGGGAGATAGTGCCAAACAGCGATGTTGTAATTCACTCAGAGCCGGTAATCACAAAGAATGAAACAATCAATGACAAGATCAGAATGATCGTCAGCGAAGCAGGTTTCAAATGCCATGACATATTCTCGCACAGGATCGACAACGAAATTTATTCCGAACTGCATGTTGAGATCGGGCATACTAACGACCTGTACGCCGCACACAACTCGATCACCGAGCTTGAGAAACAGATAAAGGATCAGATCGATGTGATCTCGCACCTTAAGATACACATTGACGAACCGAGCGACATAGTTTACGATACCCGTGACATCACCGCAAACTCAAATGAACTTGTAAGGGAGGTCAGGAATATTCTCGAAGACTGCACGGACGTGCTTTCAAGCAGTGAGATACAGGTAGTGAGCACCAACGGCAGGATAAGGGTCTCAATGAACTGCGTTTTCAAGGATGACTATTCTTTTGATGAAGTTCATGACATTGTGACAACTCTCGAAAGCAGGATCTTTCTAAATCTAAAGAACAATTATCCAAGGCTTGCAAATGTAATGATACATGCGGAGCCGTCAGACGGAGTATGAATAAAATAAGAACAGCAGTGATCGGCCTTGGGCATCTTGGGAGCATTCACCTAAAGCTGATAAATGAAATTGCAAAGGAAAGAAGCGAGATTGAG
The DNA here is from genome assembly GCA_036786155.1 of Bacteroidota bacterium. GTDB lineage: Bacteria > Bacteroidota > Ignavibacteria > Tepidaquicellales > Tepidaquicellaceae > JADJAH01. The sequence continues at coordinate 2,043 of DAIQRO010000315.1, read as the reverse complement.
CTTTCGGGCGCTTTCGATACGGACCCCGTGAAGAACTCGACGGCATCAGAAACTTACGGCATAATGGCGTTCGGATCTGTTGAAGAAGCCTTGGGGGAATCGGATGCAGTTGTGATAGTGACTCCAACTTCAACTCACTTCGATATTGCCTCAGCTTCAATCTCAAAGGGAGTGAACACGTTTATCGAAAAGCCCGTAACCGAAACCACTGAGCAGGCAGAGAAACTGCTTGAAATTGCCAAAGGGAAGAAGGTCAAAGTTCAGATCGGGCACATTGAGAGATTCAATGCCGCAATACTTTCGCTTGAGGACTACAACCTTGCTCCCTTGTTCATTGAAACGCACAGATTGTCGCAGTTCAATCCGCGCGGCACAGATGTCTCGGTGATACAGGACCTGATGATACATGACATTGACATCATTCTGAATTTGGTCAAGTCGCCGGTCAAGGCGATCGACGCAAATGGCGTGGCGATAATCACGGACAAGATAGACATTGCCAATGCAAGAATCCGCTTTGAGAACGGTTGTGTTGCCAACATCACGGCTTCGAGAATTTCGCAGAACTAAATGAGAAAGATGCGGCT
>DAIQRO010000315.1:0-1446 GCA_036786155.1 Bacteroidota bacterium | reverse complement strand
TTCATCGGAAGTCTTCAAGCTATCGGAAGCCGGAGATTCATCTGAAGGTTTTGCGCTTACCGGCTTTGAGAAAGACGGAAAGAAGTTCAGCATAGTGTATGACAGGCCGCAGGTTAAGGAAGTCAACTCACTGAAGTATGAGCTTAACCTTTTCTTTGATTCCATAGTAAACGATACCGAGCCGCTTGTAACTCTGGAAGACGGATTGCAGGCGCTTGAAGTCGCAAACATTATTGTAGAAAAAATTGAATCCGGAAGCTGATGTTTAAAATTGCCCACATCTCGGATCTGCATCTTAGTCTTGACGACAGCAAGGGCCGTGGAGAACTTCTCCTGAACCTGCTTGAAGATATTGCCGAAAAAGAATGCAATCACATTGCGTTAACCGGTGACATCGCCGAAAACCCGGTACCCGAAGATCTTGCATATGCAAAAGAGATATTTGCTCACTTCTCTTTTGTTTCACCCGGCAAGCTGAGCGTTGTACCGGGGAATCATGACATTTACGGAGGTGCGCCCCCGGGAATTGAGTCATTCAGATTTCCTCTGATCTGCAAAAACACCGACACTAAGAAGACAGAGTCTCAGTTCCTTGAAATCTTCTCAAGTGCATTTGAAAGTGAGCCGGCATTTCCTTTTGTGAAGATACTCGGAAAAGCGGCGCTGATAGGAATCAATTCGATGATAAGTTGGTCGCCTGAAGAGAATCCTGAAGGCTCAAACGGCGGCATCTCAAAGGATAAGCTCAACGAACTTGAAGAGATCCTGAATAGTGACGGGCTGAAAGGAAAGACAAAGATCGTTCTGATCCACCACCACTTCAGCAGTCCCGAAGATGTGGCTGACTATCCCGCACATGCCGCATGGATAGAGGCCATTTCATATAAGATGAAATTTCATAAGCCTAAGAAGTTTCTGAAAGCGCTCAGGAAAGGCGGAGTGGAAATGGTACTGCACGGACACACTCATCACAATTCCGTATATGTCAGGGAAGGCATCACGTTTGTCAACAGCTCCGCATGCATGATACCTATCTCCGACGATCCTGCAAGAAAGTACAACATTATTTCAATTCCGGATGAAGATGATGAAGGAGAGAACATCTCGATCCGGACAGTTACAGTCTGAATGCCATCCAGGAAGATAAATATCAGGAACCCTGTTCTGATCAGCATCGGTAAGCTTGCTGACCGGGAAAAGATTGAAGCATATGTTGTGGGTGGGTATGTGAGAGATGCATTGCTCGGTAATGAGGCGGAGGAGGCGGATGTGATGGTGATCGGTGACGGAACGGAATTTGCAGAGACAGTTGCCCGTGAATACGGCAAGACGCCGGAAGCTGTTTACAGAAATTTCGGGACTGCGCTTGTAATGATTGACGGCATGAAGACAGAGTTTGCTTCGGCCCGGAAAGAGAGCTACAGGAAGGATTCAAGAAATCCTGAA
>DAIQRO010000074.1:9946-12721 GCA_036786155.1 Bacteroidota bacterium | reverse complement strand
GTCAACTGGGATGCAGTTGCAAACTGCGCATCGAGATATGAATTTGCCAACAGTTTTAACAGCATTTTCAGGCCTTCTCAGGTTCTCAGCCTGAACTGCCTGCTTGAAGGATTTTACGATCCCGTCACAAATCTTATGAGGCAGGATACTATGCGTGCTTATCTCCGTGATACGATTTCCCCTTATGTGATCGTTGACTCCGCAATTGTAGTTATGAGCAGTTCCGGGTCTGCTTCAATGAATTTCACAAAAGCCGTGAACTCGAGAAAATACCTCCTTATGCTTAAGCACAGGAACTCGATTGAAACCTGGAGCAAATCAGCCGGCATCACTTTCACTTCATCGCAGGCAGGTTTCGACTTTACGACAGCGGCCGCGCAGGCTTACGGGAACAACATGAAGCAGGTTTACTGCGGAGATGTAAATCAGGACGGAACAGTTGACGGAGCAGACCTGAACATAATTGACAATGACTCATTCAATTTTGTCACGGGCTATGTAAGATCAGACGTGAACGGCGATAATGTTACCGATGCTTCGGATGCTTCATTATGTGACAACAACGCATTCAATTTTGTTCAGAAGATCGTTCCTTAAATTCAGCGACTCTAAAAGAAAATCAACCATGAAACCGCAACTCAGAATTCTTTCAATAGACGGCGGAGGAATAAGAGGGATCATTCCCTGCACGATACTCTCATTCATACAGGAACAGCTTGGATACCCGCTTTGTCAGGTGTTTGACCTGGTCTCAGGCACATCAACCGGCGGAATAATAACAATGGGGCTTGCGGCACCCGGCGATGACGGAAGCAGTAAGTATTCTCCCTCTGATCTCCGGAAACTCTACCTCGAAAACGGATCAAAGATCTTCGGCGAGAGGCAGGACGATCTCATAAGCAGGATCGGTTCGGTCACAAAGATCACAGATATGTTATTGCAGAAGCCCTATGATGAGGAGGACTTCGAGCAGCTTCTCAAAGACTACTTCAGAGACATCCGGCTCTCCATGGGACTCACGAGCACGCTTGTAACATCGTATGAAATTCAGAAAGGCAAACCATTCTACTTCTCATCAAGGCTTGCAGCTGGAGATCCGAAGGAGGATTTTCTTATGAGGGAGGTTTGCAGGTCAACGTCGGCGGCGCCGGTTTATTTTGAACCTTCCGTAGTGAAGTTTGAAGAGGATGAAGACCTTGCGCTTGTTGACGGCGGTGTGTTTGCGAATAATCCTTCGGTGCTTGCCTACAGTGAGGCAAAGGAACTTTGGAAGATCCGCACAGGCAAGGCATTTGAACCTGTGGTAAGGCCCGATGATGATGACCTTCCGTTCTTCATGCTTTCTATAGGCACGGGATATTCACTCAAATCAATTCCTCTGATGGAAGCCAAGGACTGGCGGGCGTTGAACTGGGGAAGGTTTCTTACAGACATCTTCATGCGGAGCGTTTCCGAAAGCACCGACTTCACAATGGCACATCTTCTGCCTGATTACAGGAACGGCGACAAGAGATACGTAAGATTGAACATGAGGATCCCCGATGAGAATTCAAAAATGGATGACGTAAGCGACAAGAACATGTTTGCCTTGTGCGAGCTCGCCGAAAAATACATTAAAAAGAATGAGAGTGAACTGCTCCGGATCTGTGATATGCTCAGCTGAAGCATGAACAGGCCTTTCGATCCCGAAAGATCCATGGCGCTTGTAACAGGAGCAGGCGCGCGGTTTGAAGCCGACAGTTTCATGGCGCAGACAGTTGATGATGCGGAATTTATGACCGGCAAGCTGAATTCCCTCTGCAATATTCCGTCCCACAATATCCATTCGAAATACGGTTCGGATGCTTCCTCAGAGGCAATAATGACGGAGCTTGACAGGATCGCTGAGCAAACGCTTGCTGATCCCCTGGAGATATTCTTTTTCTATTTTTCCGGGCACGGAGCTGTAAGCAACGGCAGGTATTACATCATCTGCAACAATAATGACGGTAGAGGATTCGACAAGGGGACAATAAGGTCTGATGTTCTCATAGAGAAACTGCAGGCGATCAACACAATAAAGATGGTCGTATTGCTTGACTGCTGTCATGCAGAGGGAGTGATTGCATCTGACGACAATCCTTTAGACGATGAATTTCTGACACTTTCAAAACCGAATAGGGTTGTGCTTTCAGCTTCGCATTACGATCAGGTCTCATTTCTAAGCAGGCCGGTGAGCGTGTTCACCTATGCATTGCTGGAAGGTCTGAGCGGAAAGTATCTTACCGGCAACGACAAATACATAACGATATTTGATCTTGCCATGTATGTGCGGGAGAAAGTATCCGCACTCAGCAGACAGAAGCAGAAGCCTCAGTTCAGCGTAATTCAGAACAACCTCACATCCAACTTTGCCGTAGCGTTCCATCCCGAAGGCAGGCCTGATGCGCCGGTATTTGACACGGCATTTTCACTTGTGACAATAGACGGAAAGGGCATTGAAGCAGATGCTGAACAGGCTGTGGATGATGTGTTCAGGGCAGAGAACGAGTGGATCAAACTCAACATATCAGCAGGCGAAAGTTCGGAACTGATCATTTCGGTCAAAGGCGATGTGAGAAGCCTGAATGTAAACCTTCTGAACATCGAATCAATAGTGTCGAAGATGGATGAAGCGCAAGAGCTGAGGAAAGACCTGAACCATGAAAGAGATGTTTCAAGAAGGAAGCAGAAGTCACTGCACCTGGAAAGGATAACGAAGGAGCTGAATGAACAGAAGGAGAACATCATTTCACT
>DAIQRO010000074.1:5312-9936 GCA_036786155.1 Bacteroidota bacterium | reverse complement strand
AGAGCTGAATCAGGCTAGACTCAAAAGGGCTTACGAAGAATTTTTGAGGGGCAACATACAGAATGTTGACATGATACTTGATGCGGAAACGCTTGAGAAGGAGCAGGCAGAAATACTAAGCATGTCTGAATCTGCTGAACAGCAAAAATCGGAAGCCGACAGACTGAAACTGCAGAATTCAGAGGAATTCCTTCTGAAAGCCTACAACGTACTCTTGATTGATGCTCTGCCAGAAAGGTTTACACTTGCTGAGAACCATTTCCTGAATTCCATAAAGTCATACAGAAATACAAAAAACCTGTTTGCATTCGGCAGTTATCTGCGCGGGCAGAACCGGGTTGAAGATGCCGCTGAATTTTTCGGCGAGTGCATTTCCGCTTATATGAATGCACCCGGAGACAGAGAGAAGTACCGTAGTGATATTGCTTCTGCATATCAGAATCTCGGATATTGCCTGAAGGCGTTGAATGATCAGAATACGGCGGTGAAGTGTTTTGAGAAGGGCGTTTTGATACTCGAGGAAATGAAGAATGAAGGCATTGACATGGACGATGACCTGGCCTCTGCGTACAGCAATCTTGCAATACAGAATATGGAGATGAACAATTACAAATCCGCCGAAGCAAATCTCCTCAAGTCACTCAGTATCAAAAGGAAGCTGTCTGAATCAGGAAAGCCGGAGCATCTTCATTCTCTTGCTCTCGGATTCCTGAATCTCGGGAAGTTTCTTTCCGACAAAGGCGAATACCTTAATTCATTCAACATCAGCGGATCAGCCCTCAGCATTCTTGATGGGCTTAATACGGATTTTAACGGCAGGTACGATCCTGACATTGCAAGAGCAATGAACAATATGGGGCAATCGCTTTCATCATACATCGGAAGCAATGATGACAGGGAAAACTCAGAAACCGTAAGGAAAATATTTGAAGACTGTATTGCTGTCAGAAGGAAACTCTGCGCAAGAAACATGGCGGCTCACCGGCCCGATCTTGCAGGCACACTTAACGGATACGGGCTGTTCGAATACAGGCAAAGGAATTTTGAAAAAGCGCGGACTATGCTTGCGGAAGCACTTGAGATAAGGCAGGCTCATGCAGACGAATCTCCCGCTTCCTTTTCCGATGAACTGGCCGAGTCTCTCGAGAACATAGGAATGCTCAAGCTAAATACGGATGACGTGAAAGGCGGCGGGGCTGACCTGCAAAATGCTCTGGAGATAATTGAGAGGCTTGAAAAAGTTCAGCCGGGGGTTTACGGACTGAGGCTTGCACAGCTCAAATTTCATCTTGCGATCTTTCATTCGTTGAAGAATGAAACTGAAGAAGCGCTTTCATTGTGCGAATCCGCACTGAACATAACTGAGAAATTTCCCGGACTGAGTCAATCCGGGAACATTAAGAAGAGCGTTACCAACTTCCTGCAACAAATAAAGAAGTGAGTATGAAATGAATCGCGTCAATTCAATAAATCACGCAAACACAAAGATATGAAGAAGGCGGTTCTCAATCTTGGAATGATATTAAGCTGGACCGGAGTGATACTTCAGTACATTCTGTCAATGTCTGTTGCAGATTCACGCGTTGCAGACACCGTGAAGTTTATGAGTTTTATGACGATCTGGACGAATTTCCTTATAGCAATCTTCTTCACTCTGGTTACTATCTCACCGGGAAGCAGGGGAGGGAAGTTCTTCTCGATCCATTCAGTTCAGACTGCTCTGCTGGTCTATATTGCTGCTGTAGGACTGATCTACCACCTGTTCCTTGCGCACATCTGGGACCCGAAGGGCTACCAGTTTGTTGCCGACCAGATACTGCATACTGCCGTACCATTGTATTACCTTGCGTACTGGATCTTCTTCACGGAGAAAACTGAATTGAAACTCAGAAGCGCGTTCAATTGGCTTCTCTATCCGCTTGTGTATGCCATATATGCAATGGTTCGCGGAGCAATTGCAGGAAAATATCCGTATTACTTTCTGAATGCGGACTCACTGGGCTACGCAGTTGTATTCAGGAACGTAGCCCTTATTGCAGTTTCGTACTTCATAATGGGAACCTTGCTGATAGCGATAAACAACATGCTGGTAAGGAGGCAACTGACGAAAGCCAGAGCGGCGAACTAAGAACTATTCTTTGCGGATTTGATCGTCAGCAATTCGAGTTTCTGTAGCAGCCACTTCTTTGCACCGAGCGGATTTCCCTGCATTGCTTTGATCTCTTTTCCTAGTGCTGAAACCTTCCCCTTCAGCTGTCTGCCGGCAGGCTTGTTTATTGAGATGTCTGTCAAGGCCGAAAGATGTTTCATGAATTCATAATGCGCATCTTTCTGCTGTTCTGCTATCAGACTTTCACTGCGAAGATATTTTCTGAAGCTCTCAATTCCTGAAATTGTCTGTTCATTCAGGCCGAGTTCGTAAAGGCATCTGAGCGTATAGCTTCTTACCATTACTTTGGCGAGAAACAGCCTGAATCTTGTCTTTGAAAAATATCCTACTGCATTATCGAACCTTCCGTGGCAGTACTCGAAGTATCCGCGGCAGTAGTTGATCGTATTGGCTTTCTCACCTGCAGGGCTTATCCCGCCGGAGAAGCGGTTCATAAAATCATCTGCCCAGTCGTATTCGCCAACTGTGCATGCCGAAGTGAAGAATGAAATGAAATTCATGAACAGTATATAATCCGCAGTTATGAAACCCTTCTCAACCATTTCTTTGAACACCGCAAACCTGTCTCCATAGTACTTGTCATCTCCCTCCTTCAGCTTTGAAGTTATGAAAGAGTTGCATGTTGTGAGTATGTAGTATTTATCCTCTCTTGAAAGCACTTCTTCATACTTCTGCTTCATGCCTTGCAGGACTATATAGTCATTTTCCTTTCTGTTTAGTTCAAGGGCTATGATCTGCCTGTACACAAGGCTTTGAGGGTTGCCGGAAAGGTCCTGCTGTTTCACATACTCCCAGACTTCATCGAACATCTCAAGACGGAATTCAACATTGCCGTGGTTCTTATTTGTAAGCATCTTGGAATAATGCCTCAGCAGAGACATCACAGCATATCTCAGAAATGCATCAAATTCCTTCTGAATCAGGTCAAATGTGTATGACGCGCCTTTGAACTTTATCTCTTTGGTCAAGACCTGAAAGAACTTATACAGCAAACGATGGTATTCTTCATCTTTGACAACAATGCTTTCAAGCTTCTTCCCCGTTCTTTTCCTGCCCTGTTCAAAAAGTTTATCAAGCCTTCTTTCGTGAAGCTCGTTCAGGAGTCCGATCTCAATGTCAATTTCGTTCTTTTCAAATGACAAGTGCTTCATGAAAAGCAAAGCAAGCTGAAAAAGGTCGGACCAGACGTTCCTGAATTTGAAATAATCATACTCCTCATTGGGAAATACAGACATGAACAGGTGCTGTTCGGTGAAGCGATCTGAAGCGAAGTCCGGAAAGTGCTGAAGAATTCCGTCAGCCAGATTCATCACGCTTTCATTCTTGTTAAAGAAGGGAGAGTGGACAAACTCTCTGAACCTGCCTGCTTCCTGACGGGTAAATGTTTTGAGAAGGCTTATCAGCTTAGTATTGTGCATGCGGATTTCTTTTGCCGGAAATTTGAAATGAAGATAATGCAATTCGGTTCAATCTTAAGCATAAATGGGAGTCTTGCAGTGGAAAATTATTCAGCAGTTCCAAAAGCTTGCCTTCTCAGTTTTGTTAATTTGATTCAGAGGGCTTTCGAGAATATCGGAAGCGGCAGTGAAGGATTCCAAAGCCGCGGCGGACTTTGTGTCCGGGTTATTTGCAGGATGAGTAAACGGCCTCAGGTCCATTTCAGGCTGAATAGCCGGTGCATTGCACAATTGCTTTCGGATGCAATATCCCGGGCTGATAATGAAACTCTCTTCATTTCAAATGCCCGATCCTGTCAATCAGCCATGACTTTGCGCTCACATTCGCTTTTGCAAGTTCATTCTCAAGCAGGCCAACGTCTTCTGTGTGATTGACACCGAATCTAATGGACGCAAGTTTCTTCATGAACTTCACGAAGTTTGCGTGCCGCTTGAAGAAAGTCTCTTTGCTCTTGCCGGAATTTCTGATAAACTGATAATATGTATTGAGGAGTGAATAGAGCGATTCAACGGAAGATGTGTCATAGTAGGCCTTTGCAAGGAGGTTCTTGAGGTCAAGTTTGAAGAAGACCTGATCTATGTTTGCCTTAACAGCAAACTCAATTGCCTTGTCCGGATCGTTTCTTTCATATGATATTCTTGCTTCGCAGTAGAGTTTCACATCTTCAATGACAGACGGATTCAGCCTGTCAAGATACTTTTTGTAGAAAAACTCAGCCCAGTTAATTTCCCGGAGATTCAGTGCTTCAATGAATGTTGTCCGGAACTTGCTTAAGCGGATTGACTTGCTCTCACCGTCAGTAAAGAGTTCTTCTTCAACAAGCTTCTTCCTTATCTCGAATACTTCCTTATTGAATTGAGAGTTGCCTGACAATACTCTCAGCGAGCAAAGTTCCGCAAGCCGGTCAAGCAAATACTGCTTATACTGGCGGTCAAAAATATCAAGTCTTGCAAACACAAGATCCCTAAGCTCAAAGTACGGTTCATCTCTCAGAGG
>DAIQRO010000074.1:1260-5300 GCA_036786155.1 Bacteroidota bacterium | reverse complement strand
ATTCAGGTACTGCATCAGCATAAGGTCGTAGCTCTTGCTGTCTTTTGCCTTCAGTATGCTGAGGAATTTTTCAAAATCAAAGCAATCTCTTAGCTCCTTGAAAAGGCTTGCTTCGTAGTCTGCCTTGTCGTACGTCTTTTGTGAGAAGAGGGAAGTAAGGAACATGGAGGATTCCGTGATGTGCCAGTAGAGAGAATTTTTCAGCAATTCGTGAAGATGGTCAGGGAGTTTTTGCCTTTGATCGAAAAGGTAATAATACGATGCGACCTCTTTTGCAATCTCTTTTGCGTCGAAGAAGTGGCGTGCACTGATCTTGCCGGAATTCAGCTGGTCTGACAATTTGCCAATGAGCGCATTTCCCTTTCTGGGGAGGTTCCTCTTTGCGAATGCAGTCAGCCTGGCCCAGTCCCTGTTGAGCTTTTCGTCTGCTTCGTATTCCTTCTGAATCATGAACTCATCCGCAAGATTTCCCAATCTCGAAAACGTCGAGTACATCACGCTTTCCTTGTATGCCTTGCCGGGCCAGAGTCTCTTATACAGGTTCTCCTTCCTGAGTTCCGGAGATTCAAAAGCGGGCCTGTGCTTCTTCAGGATCTTCAAGAGGATCCCAAAATTCCTTCCCTTATTGAAATAAGGGGATGCGGCAAACTTTTCAAATTCCAGCCACTCTTCATCGGAGAATGTTGAAAGTACTTTGTAGAGGTAGTTCCTTTCCTGTACTTCCGGGTTTGAGTTGTCAAGGTTTGTTTCGGTCATTTCAGCAAAAATTTGCTAAAAATAGGGATAATGCCTTGAAAGTAAAACTCTGCTTTGTCAAGGTATATTTGATAATTTATTTCATGTCGTGGAAGAACAAAGATAATTTTGTGCAAACTTTAACAAATGAATTCAAAACCAAATCAATCAAACATGAAAAGAATGACTCTGATCTTTGCCGTCTTTACCCTGTTGTGCTCCCCCTTAACTGGCCTGATTCACGGCCAGGACAATCCTTCCCAACCGGAGCTTGAGATGAAACACAAGTCGGCAGTGGAAATGGGCAACCACTCCCTGGCCGAGGCCATTGAACATCAGATCAGCGGATTCAAACCGGATGAGTCAGAAGTCCGGAACCTTCCCGAAGTACCCGGAATGGAATTATCTGAAGACTCGGAAAGAGACTGGCATTCAGCCGACAAGATCGTGCAGGCCGGGCTGATCAAACCGTCAATTGACAGCGGCAAGACTATGGATATGAAAGCGGGAGAAGACGGATTGCTTTATTCGGCAATCTGCTGGCTGCAGAATTCACCCACTTACCCTAATGTCATAACTGTCAGAAAGTCAACCGACAACGGAAGCACATGGAATTACGTCATTGGCTACCAGTACTCAAGTTATGTAGGAAGCTTGTCAATGCTTGTCGAATCCAGGGATAACTCGAAACCCGATTCAACGAGAATAATTGTGTTCTTCACTCTGAGCTCAAGTTCAAACCTGTCAAACGCAACTATGAATTACTTCTCGGTAAGGAGCAACGGAACTGCCCCTTCAAACGCGCAGATAGCAGTGCCGCCTGCAGGCAAGAAGTTCTGCCATGTGAGCGCATTGAGCGACGGAGCGTTCTATACTTCCGCAACATACTTCGGAGCTGTGTTCACCGAGAGTGACAATTCGCCTTTATTTGCAAGCATAACCAAAACAAGGTATTTCAGGACCATTAACTGGGGTTCGACATGGACAAACTCAATAGTTACAACCGGCGCCGCGGATTACTTTCCAAGCGCAGATTACAAAGAGGGGACTTCGGATTCTGTTTACATTGCTATTGAAAGGAGAACTTCAGAAAACGAAGTCGGCATCTATCTGCTTAAGACATCCTTCACTCCTTCAACTTCATATACGCTTAAGGCTGTCAGGACCATCATTAACAATGAGAAAATCTTCAGAAAGCCATGCCTGGCGATCCAGCAAACAAGCCCTGTGCAGGAAATGATAGTAACTTTCAGCCATAACAATATGCCGTTCTTTTCCAGATATTCAAATGGCTGGCAGCTCCTGATCTTCCTACAGAACATATCCAGCAGTTTTTCGGTCTTTACTCATGTAGTGGCGGCCGGTGAAGGACTGAATCCTTTCTCTGCAATTTGTATGACCTCCGGAGGCGATTCACTGAATGTCATAAAGATCGCTGTGTCATCAAGTGTGATCTTCACCAATAAAATTAACAGCCAGAAGGCATCAGGGAAAACTCAGCCGGTGGCATCAATAAGAAGAGGCTCGCAGAAGAACCTTTTAAATATCATGTATGCCGGATGTTCTCTCACTCAGGACAGCCTGATAAACGCCTATTCAGATTACGAAGGCAACAAGATAATTAATCTCAAGCTCAGTCTTCAGGGCTTATACAATCCTGCCTCAAACAAACTAAATACCAGGGACACTGTCAGAATCTACCTCAAGAGATATGAGGATGTTACAGAAACAGTTGATTCTGGAAAAGCAGTCATAGACTCGGCAACGCTTAGCTGTACTTTCAGCTTCAGCTATCTGCCGGACACATACTGCTATTTGATCGTCAGGCACCGGAACTCACTCGAGACATGGTCATACTGGCCAGTAATGATAGATAATCCAGTAACTTCTTATGATATGACAAATTCTTCCGGTGCGGCATATGGAAACAATCTCATACAGACAGATAACGCTCCAGTCGTATTCTCTGTCTATTCAGGTGATGTGAACCAGGATGGAAGCATTGACGCTACGGACCTTTCGCAAATAGACAATGCTTCATACGTGTTTGCTTCAGGATATTTGAATACAGATATCAACGGCGACGGATTTGTTGATGCTACAGATGCATCAGTTGCAGATAATAACGCGTACGAATTTGTGGAAACCATGAAGCCATAATCAATTTGTTTGTGAAGTTTCCTCCCGATGCGCCAGAGAATATTCTCTGGCGCATGTTTTTTGCGGTGAAATTCTTCGCCAGCAGATGTCAAGGATCGTGTAAGATTTTTCAGAAGCTTTGATTGAAGTGGAAAACCTAATGCCGTATAGTTATTTTAACAGCAATTTTCATATTCAAGCATCCCGTATCAACAGGATAGTAAACAGAACTATTGCAGCGTTCCGTCTTTTCGGAGAGCGCGAGTCGGCTGAGAGCGTAATTGAGGCCGTAGAGAAGGGGTCAGCATTCAGGGGAACAAATCTCTGGATACTCGTCTTTGCGATCTTCATTGCCTCACTTGGTCTTAACATGAATTCGACTGCAGTGATCATCGGCGCAATGCTGATCTCGCCGCTGATGGGACCCATAATGGGAATAGGTCTGGCGCTGGGCATCAGCAGTCTTCAACTGCTGAAGAAGTCGGTTTACAATTTCATGTTTGCAGTGCTGGTCAGCCTTGCAACGTCAACTCTCTACTTTCTGATATCGCCAATTGACACAGTGCAGTCGGAGCTGCTTTCCAGGACTTCGCCCACGATGTATGACGTGCTCATTGCATTCTTTGGCGGACTTGCGGGAATACTTGCGCTTTCGAGCAAGCAGAAGGGAAATGTAATTCCGGGAGTTGCAATTGCCACAGCTCTGATGCCACCGCTTTGCACTGCAGGGTTCGGGTTGGCAAACTGGAATGCAGGATTCTTCTTCGGAGCATTTTATCTGTTCTTCATCAATACTGTGTTCATAGCCTGGGCAACTTTTGTAACGGTTAAGCTTCTCAGGTTTCCTCAGAAGGAAGTTAGCAACAAAGTTGCAGAGCGCAGAGCCAGAAGGCTTGTCAACATAATAGTGTTTTCAACTTTGATCCCCAGCGTTTATTTTGCATACAAGTTCAGGCAGGAGATGGAGTTTCAAAACAGAGCGTCTAACTTTGTGAATGAAATGACAGCAGTAGAAGGAAATTATCTTTTCGGCAAAGAAGTTGACCCGAAGAGCAACAGGATAACGCTTACTTACGGCGGAAGGGGTGTGAGCCAGGAACAAAGAGATTCGTTGAAGCTGAGGCTGTTGTCTGCCGGGCTGAATGATGCCGAGCTTCAGATACGGC
>DAIQRO010000074.1:0-1250 GCA_036786155.1 Bacteroidota bacterium | reverse complement strand
GATAGAGAGTCAGATAGAAGAACTGAAGAGCGCAGTCTGATCAAAGGATTATGTTATCAATGAACTGCTACTCAGTTTGGACAGTGTTCGACAGCTCGAGGCACTTTCAGTTCAGGTGCTGAAAGAAGCAAGAGTCAACTTTCCTGATGTGAATTACATAACGCTTAGCAGGAAGAAATCCGGCGCTGAAGCCGATACAGCCGGGAGCCTGACGGTGACTCTTGAAACTTCAGCCGAGATCATTAGCGCAGACAGAAAGAAGCTTGTTGAATGGCTGAAGACGAGATTGAATCAGGATTCCCTGGATGTCGGCTTCATCGAAAAGACCGTTAAGCCCAAGTGATAAAGTTTAACAACTCATGCTCGTTAACCAAAACAATAATATGAAGACAATACCGCTTCTGCTTTTAGTAGTATTCGCAATGGCCGGCTGCTATACTGCCAATGCACAGTCAAAGCTGAGTTTGCCCGGCGACAAAGAAGAAAGTTCATCTCCGGCTCCCAGGAAATACAAGCAGTTTCTTCTCGGTGGTGTTGCAGCAATGACATTCGGAGACTACACTGAGCTCCGGTTATCAGGGCTGATAGGGTACAGGCTGTCAAGGGATTTTTCAGCAGGTGTGAAGGCTACCTACCGCATGTCATGGGATAAGCAGGTGACATCGTCTCAGGAAGAGGTTACTGCAACAGACAATTCATTCGGGGGAGGCGCTTACTTTCAATACAATCCGGCGAAGGAATTCTACCTGATGAGCGAATATTCTTATCAGAAGTACAATACAGAAACCACACAGGGTAAGATTTCCCGCGATGTAAACTTTCTCTTTCTCGGGGCCGGCTATACAAAAGAGCTGTCGCCGGATGTATTTCTCAATGCAGGCCTGAAAGTGGATGTGCTCAATGATCAGGATTCGCCGTTCAGCGACTTTCAGCCGTTCTTCGAAGTGGGCATAGTTGCGGGATTATAACAGGACTTTTGCGGAAGAGATCCGGCGCTGAGAGTCAGAGCCGGATCATTCCGGATCGTTCAGGTATCAGAAGTTGACCAGGAAGTCAAGATGTACAGTGCTTCCCTTTGCTCCAACCGGATAAGGCAGTGAAAGCCCTCCGACCGGGCTCTTGTCAAGGTAAATGTATTCGATGTTGACTCTTGCCACTTCATCTTTCCACGGGTGGATGTTCACTCCAGCTCTTGCTCCACAGGGATTGCCGTAGTTTCCGAAGATCTTGGAATAGCCGCCATAGAGTTG
>DAIQRO010000314.1:0-2922 GCA_036786155.1 Bacteroidota bacterium | reverse complement strand
GAATACATACTCTGTCTTGGACTGCCTCAGGTCTTTGAGAGCATTTATGCTTGTGCTTCCTGTACCTGCGCCGAGTTCAAGCACTCTGAGCTTTCTGCCGCTGTTGAGGGATCTCTGAATGTTGCTGAGTGTCTTTGAAATGATCCTGTTCATCACTTCAAAACCGGGTGAGTGCCTGTAAATATTTCCGGCCGCAGTAAAATCGCCGCCGGGAAAGAGTACTTCCAAAGCGTCCGCCTTTTCTGCGAGTACGTCCCTTAGTCTCCTGCCGCACTGAATTGCAAATGCAAGCTCATGCTTGGCCGGATCATCGCTTGCGGTATCATTTATTCCGGGCGCATTCTCAAGAACTGCAGAGGCATCCTCGCTGAAACTCACCATTCCGTCTGATACAACAGCGAGCTCCTTCTCTGCAAGTATTTCAAGCAGTCTGACGAAAAGCTTTTCGTGTTTCGGTGATACTCCGGTTTTGCGCTTGAGTTCGTCAATGCCGTATTTCGATCCGCTGTTAACAGCAATGCCGGAAGAGCGAAGCGCGTTCAGAATGAAGTGAGCTGTTACCTCTTCAAGCTTGTGTACTGAATCGGCGTAAGCCGTCAAAGTCTTGCCGTCTGCCGAATGTTTGAGAATCTTCTCAATGTCCTTGCCTGTCGGCATTGCCTTGTGCGGATCAAATGAAAGCTTCTTCACTTTGCTTTCAGGCGACTCCTTCCAGACGATCTTATAGAACAAACTTCCGTAAGCTTGAGCTTCCTGATCTCCGCGCAAAGTGTGCCGTCCGAGTCAGTTATGGTAATGTCGTAAAGTCCTGCTCCGGGCTTGGATGTTCCCGCCGAAGGTTCAGCCGTGACGGTGATCTCTCCTGAGGGGCTCTTGTGGAATGTAATGCCTGCAATTGAAGAGGGGACATACACTGCTTTTCTCTCACGCAACTGTCCGGCGAGTGCGGCCTGAAATGCCATGTCAAGCAAAGCAGGATGGAGATGATATCCGTCGGCTCCCTCTCCTTCTTTCAGAACAGCAGTAGCATTAACTACATGCTTCTCAATGCGGATACTCTTTATGTTTTCAAATGCTCCGGTATAGTCTATTCCTTCACTTCTTGCGGTAAGATAAAATTCACTCGTGTCAATTGACTTGCCTCTTGCTGTATCAGGTTCTGCAGGAACTGTCTTTGACTTAGTCTTCGAAACTGATCTTGCTTTTGCCGTTGCATGCAGTGTCCAGCCTCCGTTTGCGTTAAGCGATGAAATTCCGATCTCGCCTTTGCCCTTGTCTGTTTGTGTGAATATTGTCTGAATGCTAACCGGCTTGTCCTCGTCAAAGAAAAGGGCTTCATGAAATTTCAGCGATTCCAGCTTTAGGCCGCTGTCACCGAATGCTTCTGATGCCGCGGCAAGCATGAGCTCTGCAAAACCTGCGCCTGGAAATACGGCCTTCCCGAACACTTTGTGCCCGCTCAAGTAGGAGGGTTCACTTGCGCTGATCCTGCTGTTGAATATGCTGAACTTCTTCGAAGATGTATTGGCCCTGCTTCCAAGCAGAGAGCTTCCGGAAGGAATGCCGTCACCGAATGAAACTCCGACTTCAGCAACGCGGTCCGCAATCCAGTAGCTCTGCCTCTGAAACGGATAAAGCGGAAGTGAGATTTTTGCTCCGCTGTATTCGCTGTGATATCCGTTCCAGTTTATTCTTGCGCCATCGGCAAACAGTCTCGCAAGTCCTTCGTTGAGTGTCTGCCATGATGTGAAATTCTTCTTGAAGCTGGGTATCCACGCAAGCTCTGCAGATGCCAGAGTTTCCTGCGCCATGGTCAGAGAGGTCGGCTTTGGCCCGAGGTCAATGAAGTGAGTGCATCCGCTGGCTGAACAGGCTTTGATGCTCCCGGAAAAATCCACGGGCGAGAGTATATGCTCGCACCAGTAATCAGCATTAGCGATCCTGTCATACGTAATCTCTGCGGTCATGTTTGACACTACCGGAATAGATGCCTTCCTGTATTTCACGCTCATGCACACCTTCCTGAATTCATCTATCATCGGTTTCATCATTGGAGAGTGTGAAGCTATTGACACATTGATCTTCCTGTATTCAATCTGCTCCCTGTCGAGCTTTTCAACTATCTTCCTTACAGCCTCCGCATCTCCGGAGATCACAGTCTTTATGGGACTGTTGATCGAGCCAATGGACACTCTGTCTTCAAATCCTTCAAGCATTTTCCTTGTTGAGACAGCATCCGAAAACACGGTGTACATTTCGCCGTCACCCGTCATCTCTTCCATGAGCCTGCCCCTTTCCGCAACCAGCTTGAGGCCGTCCTCAAGGCTGAACACGCCGGCAAGGCAAGCGGCAACATACTCTCCCGCGCTGTGGCCCATCATTACAGAAGGCACAACTCCCCATGACATCCAAAGCCTTCCCAAAGCATACTCAATTGCAAATAATGCCGGCTGAGTGTAACGTGTCCTGTCAAGCGCGCTTGAGCTTGCCTCTGATTCGTCAAACAGTACTTCAAGAAGTGAAATGGGAAGATAGCTCTTGAGTATCTCGTTGCAATTGTTGATGTCGTCTCTGAAGGAAGGTACAGTGTCATATAGTTCTTTTCCCATGCCGGTGTACTGCGCCCCCTGTCCGGGGAAGAGGAACACCGTCTTTGGCGACTTGCCGGGCTTCACAACACCCTTCACGGCATTTGTGAGAGATTCACTGTCTGCATGCCTTCTGAGTGCGCGCAGAATATCTTCCGATGTGCTTCCCGTTACCGCAAGCCTGTGGCTCATCGCCTCCCGGCCGGTATTGGCTGAGTATGAGATGTCGTCAAGCGATACACCGGGATTGAGCTCCATGAACCTCACATACTCCGATGCCAGCCGGTCAAGCGCACTTTCACTTCCCGCAGAGAGTGTCACAACGCTTTCCGGA
>DAIQRO010000313.1:0-2930 GCA_036786155.1 Bacteroidota bacterium | reverse complement strand
TAACAAACACCATAAGTTCAGTCTGGCCATCGTAAATCTTCAGCCTTTCACCTTCAATTTTCCACCTGTCGGCTGAATTGAGATTATGCACAAACTCCTGCTCATAATTTCCGGGACAAGCCATCTTTGTCAAACCCGCGGGGCCAAAACTTATTCTGACTGTATCGGCTTCATACTTTCCCATGAGATTGTTACAGCCGTTACTGCCTGAATACTTCTTGTCCGCAGTGAAGAATATCAGTCTCGGCTTGCCCTTCATGTAACCCTCCGCATTCACAGGATTTCCCTTTGTGCTTTCCAGCACCCAGGTTCCTTCCAACTGCTCCGGTGATTGCGTTCCGGTGCTTCCGGTTTCAACTTCCGAAGCCCTTTGATAGATAAGCGTTGTATTGTCGGGATTCGAAAGGATCAGCATGTCATTCTCGATTTTGTACTGAGTTGTGGAGTTGATACCTTTCAGAATGTCAGCTTCACGCATTTCCTCGGGACACGCCATCAATGTTGAAGCCATTCTGTCAAATCTCATGTAACCTTCTTCCTGTATCAAGGGACCGTTAATGCGATTGCATCCGGCAATTCCGCTCACACGCATTTCATTTACATCAATTTCCAGGAAGGGAATTTTGTCTCCGTAAGCTGTTGCAGAAATGTCATCAGTACCGATCTTCTTCAAAATCCATTTGCCGTCAAGAGACATATCCTGAATGTATCTTCCGCAACCCGAATAAGTTGCCGCAGAGCCGCTTCCGGATGGGACAGCATTCACTTCAACTCTGAAACTGAACTTATCGCCTGACAGACAGCGAGCCCGACCCGCTTTCCGCATCAAGCCTTTTCACATCGGCATCCATTGCCTTGCTGACTCTTGCAACACCGGTGCTTATTGTGAATTCAGACATCTTGTCAAAGGACATTGTACCGTCGCGGTTAACCCTGAGAGACCAGAACGGCTCATTGCCCGTCGCATAGAATGAAACTCCCTCTGCATAAAGCCTTTTTTTCCAATCGGTTGAATCACCTGCGGCGCTCCGGCTTTGTCCTGCATTTGAAATACCTGCAGAAACAGCAAGACCGATGACTATCAAAAGAGATAAGATGCTTAACATTTCCCTGCATTTAGTTTTTGAGATTACAGATTAGTATTTGCAAACCTAATGAATTGTTCCAAAAGAAAAAGCCCATCTCAATTGCTTGAGACGGGCTTCCCTCAATGAATCAAATCCGGTGAATCTATTACGGCCTTATGACGCCTACGAAGTTGAATGCGTTGTTCTCAACATAAGAACCGTCTGTAGCGTCAACAAAACCGTCATTGTTGACATCTGTGGAAACATATCCGCTGACAAAGTTGAAAGCATCATTGTCAACATTACTTCCGTCAGAAGCATCTACAAAGCCGTCCTGATTTACATCACCTCCGTATAAACAGGCATCGCCGCCCACAATTACCTGGTTGCTGCCATAAGCCTGTCCTGCTGAAGAAGTGAAGTCATAAGATGCATCTGCTGTGAATGAAACCGGGTTTGCGCTCCATGTTTCAATCGAGTTTCTGTGCTTCACAACAATGTAATAGCTCGAACCGAGGTTCACTTTGAAGAAGTTCAGCGATGCATTTCCGCTCGCGTCAAGAACACCTGATGCCGCATCAACTATCTCATAAGGAGCTGTAGCTGATCTCAGCAATACTGTGATCGTGTCGCTCGAGTTTGATGACGGTGGTGCATCGGGAGTGATCGCTTCAAGTGAAGCTGTCAGAGTAAGAGATGTTGCATCGCAAGAAGCATTGAGCCTGTTGGCATTGGGTCCGAACTGCACTGCAATGGAAGATGTGCCGTTGAACATTATGCCTGCCGGGCTTACCGGATATGCGCCTCTGTAGTATGTATTCACTCCGCCTGAAGCGCTTTGGATTCCAATGATGTGCGCATTCAGCCCATCCGACAAATATAAGCTCCTGAAGTCAGAACCTGTTTCGTCATAATTGTACTGAACAAGGAACCTCGAATCGGCAGAGTAGCCGGGATCTGCAAGATCAATCACAACCTGATATGTGATATAGTCTCCTGTACCGACAGGAAGGTACTCGGGTATCCTGCTGTAAGTGATAACAAGCTGATATCCGTTGATCTTGTAGCTTACTCTGTTAGTTGGATAGTTGGCATTTGCTGTAAGATTCATATCAATCCACAGAGAGTAAAGTGTCGGCCTGTTTGTAGAGTTGAATGCCGGCGAGAAGGATGTCAATCCGGCCTGCCTTGAAAATCCGACAACACCGTTAGTGGCTACAAAGAAGGAGTCGTATGCAACGCCTCCAAGTCTGATCTGCTTTCCGGCCGGTAGTCTGATCGCCCAATAGCCGTCGTCAAGACTTCCCGTGAAGATTCCGGCATTTGCATTTATACTGTTCACACACAGGCTTGTACTGCCGGCAGTGTCTTTCCAGCAATAGTCCGGTTGAGAAGGTGCTCCTGATCCGGGGAATGAATTTGAGAATGAGAATCCGCCGGAAGTACCGTAGTTGAAGTTCTGTACGGAGAACGACTTTGTTGTAGTATCGTTGTTAGGATTGGTATCAGTTCCAAGCTGAGAGTATGCTTTGGCAGTGAATGAACCCGTCGAG
Source organism: Bacteroidota bacterium (assembly GCA_036786155.1). Lineage (GTDB taxonomy): Bacteria > Bacteroidota > Ignavibacteria > Tepidaquicellales > Tepidaquicellaceae > JADJAH01. Next base: position 310 of record DAIQRO010000313.1, on the reverse strand, counting down.
CTTGCCGTGTACGGGTCAAATGTAACTGTGGTTGTACTCAGTGACGTGAGCGAAGTTACGGTTTTTGTGCTGGTGTAACCGCCGGGATTGATCGTCATTGTAACGTTGAACGTCTGAGTATTTGAACCGTAGTTCGTAACCTGTGCAGTGGGGTTGAATACAGATCCTTGGCCTTCAATAACGGCCGGCCTTCCTATTGATGCCGCGCCAACATCGTTTGCAGGGAGCGGGATCGGATTAAGAAGGTCATAAGCTACAACTGCACCATTCTGATGATTACAGATGAGGGCGAGAGTTGTACCGCTGCCTG
>DAIQRO010000312.1:0-2934 GCA_036786155.1 Bacteroidota bacterium | reverse complement strand
GCATTGTCGAGTGACTTGCTCATCTTCTCAGAACCGTCTGTTCCTTCAAGAAGAGGCATTGTGATCACGACCTGCTGATCTTTACCAAACCTCTTCTGCATGTCGCGGCCGACAAGGTTATTGAACTTCTGATCCGTTCCGCCAAGTTCAACATCGGCTTCTATTGCATACGAGTCATATCCCTGCATTATCGGATAAAGTATCTCATGAAGAGAGATCTCTGTCTGCTCCTTAAGCCTGTTAGTGAAATCATCTCTTTCAAGTATCCTCTGAACCGTGAACTTGCTGAGAATGGAGATCATGTCTTTAAGGCTAAGTCCGGACAGCCACTCCGAGTTATACAGTATCTTTGTTCGTCCGATATCGAGTATTCTTCCGGCCTGCTCAAAATACGTTTTGCCGTACTCCCTTGTTTCCTCAAAAGTGAGCTGAGGCCTGGTCTTCTTCTTTCCGGATGGATCTCCTATCATAGCCGTGTAATCGCCGACAATGAGTATTGCGTTATGGCCGAGATCCTGAAACTGCCGGAGCTTGTTCAGCACAACAGCGTGGCCGATGTGAAGATCGGGACGGGAGGGGTCGCATCCGAGCTTTATGTTGAGAGGTTTGCCTGTCTTGCGAGAATGCTCAAGCTTTTCCAGAAGCTCGGCTTCAGGAATTATCTCTACTGTTCCGCGCTTAATTATCTCAAGCTGTTCCTTTGCCGGGGCAAATGTCATATTCTTCTCAGGTTTCTTTCCACTTCCCTCTTTTTCACTGATTCTCTTTTGTCGTATAGTTTTTTGCCCCTGGCAATGCCTATTTCCACTTTTGCCAGTGAGCCCTTGAAATAGATCTTCAGCGGAACAAGAGTCAGACCCTTCTCCTGAAGCTGCTGTTTGATCTTGCGGATCTCTCTCTTGTTTAGGAGGAGCTTGCGGTTTCGTATGGGATCGTGATTGTTGATATTGCCGAACCTGTACTCGCTGATGTGTGAATTGATTATCCAGACTTCATCATTCCTGATCCTGCCGTATGAATCCTGGAGATTTACCCGCCCTTCCCTTAGCGACTTAACCTCGGTTCCTGTTAGCACAATGCCCGCTTCAAGCCGGTTCAGTATCTCGTATTCAAAATTAGCTTTCCGGTTACTTGATATTATCTTAATTTTATCCGTTTCGCTCATTTGAACAGGTGCAAATTAATTTTTACGGAAAGTAAAATCAATTAACTAACCTTGAAGATTGCACGTTTTGCGGTAAATCCCTTCAGCATGAACTGCTATATCTATTATGATGAAGATACAAAAGATGCTGTCATCATTGACCCCGGAGCATTCACTGAAGATGAGAAAAGGTCTATAACCTCCTTCGTAAAAGAAAACTCGCTCAATGTATCATCAATCATAAATACGCACGGCCATGTTGTCCACATCCTCGGTAACGGCTTCGCTAAGGAGGCTTTCGGGAAGAAGATCTTCATGATCAGGGAAGACCAGTTCCTGCTTGAAAGCAGCCGGGAGCAGGCACGTTTCTTCGGACTTGAAATAGAAGAACCGCCCGAAGTTGACGTATCCCTTGAAGAGGGCTCAGACATTATTGTCGGCAATGCAACACTCCGTGTTATCAAGACTCCCGGCCATTCACCGGGAAGTGTCTGCCTGATTGACGACAAGAACAAAAATGTTTTCTGCGGCGACCTCATATTTCACAATTCGGTTGGAAGGACCGATCTTCCGGGCGGCAATTTCAAGGTTCTCATTAGTTCTGTCCGCGACAAGTTGTTCGACAGTTGCAAAGATGATTATGCACTCTTTCCGGGCCATATGGAAGATACTACCATCGGGCATGAAAAAACTTACAATCCTTTTCTTATCGGCTGATCATTGGGATGGCTGTCGCCTTACTGCTGCGCCGTGACAGGTTCAAAAGAATCTCCGATCTTTTTCAGCTCCGACTCGGTTGACGAATTGAATGTGCCCGATGGAGCAATGAATCTCAGCAGATAAGCAAAATTCTCTCCGTCGGTCACTTTGGTCCTGTAATAGTAAACGACTTCAGTGAACTCCGAGTCCTTATACAATGCGCTGATACCGTCATAGTTGCCTTTGTCAAACTCCGAATAGTCACCGTCTCTCTTCGGAATGTTCAACGTCAGGTCCTTCTCAAATGTGTAAACCAGGTCATTCAGATTCTTTACTTCCATTACTTTGAATGCAAGGAGCATCATTGCAATGGAACCGTCGTTCTTGTCAAAAGTATATGAGATGGCATCCTTCTTTGATGTCTCCTCAACTTTTCTCTCTTTCCATCCCGAAGGAACATTGAACTTTATGCCGTACTGGGAATTGTCGAGAAGAGTTCCGTCCTGAGCATTGACATTGCCTGCAAAAGAAAACAGGAACACCATCAGAGCAATTGTCGATTTGAGTTTCTTATTGAGATTCATTTTTGATTTCATTTAGGTAAAAGTGTTTTGATTCTGTCATACCGTTCCTTGAACAGCCCTTTTGATGAGTCCGGAGCCGGCCTGATCTTCTTAAGTTGCTCCTTTGCATTTTCAATTCTGTCTGCAGGGAGCGGATGTGTGGAAAGGAGCATTTCAAGATCACCCGGTGTCTGTCCCTTCTTCTTCTGCTCTTCGGTTATCCTTGTGAAGAAGTTCAGAATTCCGCCCGGATAATACTCAGTGCTCCTTAGATATTTTATTGAATAATCGTCTGCTTCTGTTTCATCTGATCTGCTGTTGGCAAGGAATCCTATTCCCACAGCAAGATTGGCAAATATCTCCGCAAGTTCATTCGGATTGTTGCCAAGCACAAGGCTCAGCACAAAGCTCACACCGTAGTATGATGTGAGTCTCTGAGACATGTGCCTTCTTTCTGCATGAGCAATTTCATGGCCGATGACTCCTGCCAGCGCGGCCTCATTGTCGAGGTAACGGATCAGTCCCGTG
>DAIQRO010000311.1:768-2938 GCA_036786155.1 Bacteroidota bacterium | reverse complement strand
ACTGTTGTGGTAAGCGACTTGATGGAGTCAACAAAACTCTTGTCGTTCTTCAGCTTCTCATATACCTTGTTGCGGTCCTGCTCGGTCTTTGCTTTTTTATACTGCTCTGACTGCACAATGTATCTGATCACGGCATCATTGAGTATCTCCTTGCTTCCTGAACTGTTCCAGTTCCAGTAACCGTTGAATGACCTTTGGAACGGACCGAGAAGCGTCCTTGCGGCATCCACGGCATGTTTCTGAAAGCGTGAGTCGAGCGATGTATAGACCTTCAGCCCGTCACGGTAAAGGTCGAATCCGTATTTTTCGGCCATTGCCTCGAGCTGTTGTCTCACATATTCCGTGAACTGCGGAGCGGGAGAATTGAAGCTTGCATAGTCTTTCCTTATGTTGAGCTTGATCGGATCCCTTGAAACCAGATCATAAGTTTCCCGCGTGATGTAATCTGCCTCCTGCATTTCATTGAGCACGAGGTTCCTTCTTTTGAGAGCCGCATCGGGATATTCGACAGGATCGTAGTTTGTCGGCGACTTGAGTGTGGCTACAAGCAGTGCGCATTCATCCAGCGACAGGTCCCTTGCGCTCTTGTTGAAATACGTCTGCGCGGCCGCTTCAACTCCGTAAGCTCCCTTGCCGAAGTACACTGTATTCAGATAGTAGGCAAGGATCTCGTCTTTGGTGTATGTCTTCTCGATCTGAACCGCAGTCATCGCTTCGCGGATCTTTCTGTTGAGTGACACTTCGGTTCCGATGTCTTTGTAAAGATTCCTTGCAAGCTGTTGTGTGATGGTTGATGCTCCCTCCCTTGCGAGGTTGCCGCTTGCTATGTTCTTGAACACCGCCTTGAATATTCTTTCAAGATGAACACCCCAGTGGTCGTAGAATTTCCTGTCCTCGGTTGCGATCAGCGCATTGATCATGTCCTTGGGGATGCTGTCGAGAGTGACCTTTGTCCTGTTCTTGAGGAAGAACTTGTCTATGAGTTCTCCGTCTGAAGAGAAAACTTTTGTGGCTTCTTCCAGCTTCGGGTTTTCGAGTTCTTCAAGAGAAGGAAGTGTGTTGGACAAATAGAAAAGATAGCCGGCAACAAGCCCGATGCAAACGAGTATGCCGAATATCAGTGTGCCGAAAAGCTTGTTTCCTGTCTTCTTCTTCTTGCCGGCACTTTGCCTGTATTTTTTGTCGGAAAAATATTTGTCGAGTTCTTCGTCCGTATATTTTCCTTTATCGCTTTTTTTCAAATCTTTGCTGACGCAGTTTTTTCTTCTTTGCCTTTGAAATCAGTCAGTTCAAATACTCCGCTCCTGAACAAACCGTAAGAACTGTGTTCGATCCAGTCTCCGAGATTCACATAGTAACCTTGATTATGCCTTATCATCTGAGGAAGATGCCTGTGGCCCATCACCACATAATCAAAACCTTCATCCACTTTCGAAAAAGCGGCATCACGCAGTCCGTCACTCTTTGAATAGTCTTTTGCGGAAGTGTGAACTCTTGAAGTCTCAGATGTGCCCTTTGCAAGCCTGATGCCAATGTCAGGATGTATGAGGGAATAAAGTTTCTGGCTCAATTTGCTTCTCATCACCTTCTTGAGTATCCTGTATCCTGAATCGTTGTATGCGAATCCGTCCCCGTGATGGATAAAGAACTTCTTGCCTTCAATCACCCTTTCGATGTGCTCGTGGCAGATCTCGATTCCAAACTCATTCCTGAAGTAATCGCCTTTCCAGAAATCGTGATTTCCTGCAATGTAGTTTATGATGATTCCGCTCTCCACAAGCTCCGAGATCTTCGCAAGCAGTCTGAAGAACCCTCTCGGAACAACCTGCTTGTATTCTATCCAGCAGTCAAAAAGATCTCCCACTATGAAGATCTCCACCGCATCTTCAGAAGCAGTTTCAAGAAACCGGATCAGTTTCTTTTCTTTCCTGCGTTCCTTCTCTGCAGACTCAAGTCCGAGATGTACGTCGGAAAAGAAATAGTAGGAATCACTCATCAGGTGTGAGCGATTATTTTACTTTGATTTTCGCGGAGAAGTTTTTGTTTCCCATTTTACAGACCCCGTCGGATGTGGAACAGTATCCGAATTTTACAGAGCCGTCAATCACAAGCTGGCCTCCGCTTGGCGCTCCCGAAGGAACCACAAAATTGTATTTGACTTTCGAGCTGT
>DAIQRO010000311.1:0-758 GCA_036786155.1 Bacteroidota bacterium | reverse complement strand
TCGCCGCCTGTGTAATCCTGAAGGCCTTGTCCGTCAACGCCTGATACGCTTACCTCAACACCCGGCTCCTTTGGCACTTTAACGCCGGAAGACGTCTTGAAACTTATTGTCAGCACACCCGATTCGCCCGGTGAATATGACTTCTTGTCGGTTGACACTGAAATTCCGGGCAACTTCTGCGAATATGCGCTTTCCGACACCAGTGCAATTGCCACAAAGGCCAGAAAAAACGCGGATAGCCGCATGAATTTGGACATTTTTACGATTGTTTATTTGTGAAAAATATACTGAAATTGGATTTTTATTACAAAGTCATTCACCTGCTTAAGCAATCAGTATCTGCTTATGAACAGCTCCTCCTGCCTGCCGTTCATCAGGAGATCATGTGATTCAATATGGGCATATGCATTATGGTTGTGAATGCTCTCAAAATTCTCCGCTTCAACGCTGTACCAGGTTATCCTGTCGTTTTCCTTCAGTCTTACCACTATGTTTCTTACAAGGTCTTCGACAAAAACCGGGTTCTCGTATGCTCTTTCGGTAACGAACTTCTCATCCTCTCTCTTAAGGAGTGAATAAAGCTCACTGCTTGCGCTTGATTCAACCACCGAGATCACATCCTCGATCCATACTGTATCTTTGAACCTCACCGACACAGTGGCTTCTCCCCGCTGATTGTGCGCTCCGTATTTTGAAATGTTCTTTGAGCACGGACAAAGGGTTGTTACAGGTACCTTTACGGTCATTACGAAATCCTT
>DAIQRO010000073.1:4680-13169 GCA_036786155.1 Bacteroidota bacterium | reverse complement strand
GAATTAAGCTTATCCCCCGCAAAGGCAATTTCATGCCGCCCGGATTCAAGAAATCCTTCAAACATTCTCGAAACCATCCTGCCGGCGGCATCATATACTTCAGCCTCGATGTATCCGCCTGCGCTCAGAATCAGCGGCAACTTTGTAGATGGGTTGAAGGGGTTCGGAAAATTCTGATACACCATAAAACTTTCCGGTCCGGAAATTCCGTTTAACGAAGTTAATGATACTGTTGTGTTCTGATATTTGGCGATCAGTCCGTTGCCTCCGCACATCCAGCCCAGATCATCATCAAAGAAATACATGCCGAAGATACGGTCGCTGAAATTGTTGTTCGCCTCCTCCTGCCAGCTTTGACCGGCATCTGTGGTTACATACATGAATCCGTAATCGCCGACTGCCCTGTAAACCTGCTCTGAAACTGCGAGTACATTGTTGAAATAAGTGTTGGGAGGGACATTCGTTTCCGTCCAGTTCGATCCGCCGTCAGTGGTGATAATTATTTTGTTGCTGTATGTGAAGCCAATGCCTTTGTTCGAATCAAAGAAATCAATTCCGCCGACTGTGGCATCAAACGGAGCAGTGTGCGGCACATACCAGTTCAAGCCGCCGTTTGTGGTCTTGAATATCAGGCCGCCCTGCTGTGAATACCAGCCGGTGGCTGAATTCACAAACTCGATATCGGTTATATACTTCTCCCTGTCTGACTGGTAGATCTCAAATGTTGCTCCACCGTTTGAAGTCCGGATAAGCGTTCCGGAATCTCCGCATGACCAGCCGGTAAGTTCGTTGAAGAAATGGATTGCATACAGATCGGTCGTGAAGCCCGTGCTGATGCCGGCCCAGTTGTATCCTCCGTTGGTGGACTTCAGCAATGCCCCTCCGGAACCGGCGGTGTATGCAATTCCTCCGCCCAAAGCCTCCACCTGATAAAGAAATGAACTCGTGGTTGCGGCCTGGATCCTTTCCCAGTTCTGTCCGCCGTTTGTTGTAACTGCAACGGTACCCTGGGCTCCGCATGCAAGCGCATTTGACTTATCGGAGAAATCAATTGAATAGAGGAAGTTCCTGAATCCGTAAGACCTGTCTGCCCAGTTTGCACCGCCGTTGGTAGTGAGAAGCAATGTTCCCTTGTTGCCGGCCGATATCGCTTTATCAGGAGAGAAGGTTTTCATTGAATACTGAAACTCCGAAGTGACGGTCTGTATTGCCGTCCAGTTCGTTCCTCCGTTAGTTGTCTTGTAGATGTATCCGTAATCGCTTGTCACATAGGCGTTTGAATTGTCGCAGAAAGACATTGAATAGAACCATCTTCCTGTTCCCATTGGAATTGAAGACCAGTTAAGTCCTGTGTTTGTTGATCGGAGAATTGTGCCGTAAGAACCGGAGATGAAAGCCGTTGAGGAGTCCCGGAATGTGACATCAAAGAAGTAGTTTGTGTTGTTCACCGTCACTGTCTGCCACGTGTCGCCTTTGTCGTCGGAGCGGACAAGTGTTCCGTTCAGTCCCGCGGCAAGCACTACGTTCCCGAACCCCGAGCATGATGTGAGAGATCTGAACACGGCGGTCGACCTTCTTATCCATGAGCTTCCCGCATCGGTCGTTCTGAATACAGTTCCAGTATCGCCCACTATGAATCCGGTTGACTCATCTATGAACTTCACGCAGAAGAGATTTCCGATCGCATTCAGCGGCACGTCAATCCACGATGCGCCGCCGTTTGTTGTCTTCAACACTTCGCCGGACAGTCCGCATGCAAATCCGTAATTCTCATTTAGAAAGTACAATGATCTTATGCTTTTCCTTGTGCCGGTTGAAAGAATGCGCCAGTCATAGCCGCCGTTTGTTGTCTTGATTATCGTCCCGCCCTCCCCGCATGCCCAGCCGGTCTGATCATTCAGATAGAATGATCCGTAAAGTATATTGCCCTGCGGCAATGGGTTCTGCCAGTTCCAGTAATTTGCAGGCTGTGCAACGGAAACTGCAGGCGGAAGCAGTGCCGTAAACACTATCAATGCAACTGCGGACAAGATGCGCAAGTTCATCGGAAAATACTTTGATGTCAATTTCATCATTTCAACTGATTGACTAAATTGCCACACATTTATGGCAAACAAGAAAAAACCCGACGGCAGAAGCCCGATCGGAGTATTTGATTCAGGAATCGGCGGACTTACGGTTGCAAGGTCGTTGTTTGAATTTCTTCCGAACGAAAACATCATTTACGTAGGTGATACAGCGAGGCTGCCTTACGGCACAAAGTCAAAGGAGACTGTCATATCTTACTCGGTTGAGATAGCCAAATTCCTTCTGAATAAAAATGTAAAAATGATAATTGTCGCATGCAACACAGCATCTTCGGTTGCATTGCACAGGCTGAGGCAGATCACGAAGGTTCCGGTGATAGGCGTGATAAAGCCGGGCTGCAAGGCGGCAATTGCCGCGACAAACAATTACAAAATAGGCGTGATCGGAACACTCGGCACGGTTCAGAGCTATTCATACAAGACTCAGATCCACAAATACGACAGGAACATTGACGTGAGATCAAAAGCGTGCAGTCTGTTTGTTCAGCTTGCAGAAGACGGCTGGACAGACAACAAGATCGCGAAAATGATAGCAAAGGAATACCTTGCCGATCTGAAGGAATCGGGAATTGACACTCTGATCCTCGGATGCACGCATTACCCTGTGATGAGCGGAACGATTGCGGATGTGATGGGAAAGAGAGTGAAGCTGATAGACTCGGGCAAGGAAACTGCAAAGGAAGTGAAGAGGATACTTGACAGGCTGAACCTGCTTAACCCGCAAAGATCGCCCGGCAAGCACAAGTTTTTCGTCACGGATTTTCAGAAGAAGTTCAAGGAGATAAGCGAGAGATTCCTTGGACAGGCAATTCATGACGTGAAAAAGATCAGACTGAGCTGAAACGGACTAAGTATCATGCAATGACCGGATCTGCCTGAACAGCAGGCGTGATCCGTTCGAGTCAAACATGTTAAATCTAAAATCATAATTCTATATTGACCGCCGAAGAAGTTATTGAGATTTTCAGGAAATCCGGTGCATTGCTTGAAGGGCATTTTGTCCTGACTTCAGGATATCACAGCCCGCATTATTTTCAGTGCGCCAAAGTCCTGCAATACCCTGAGTACAATTCCCTTTTCGCAAAGCAGATCGCGGCGCATTTCAGGCCAATGAACATTCATACTGTCATAACGCCTGCCGTAGGAGGGATAGTGTTCGGCACCGAGGTTGGAAGGCAACTCGATGCAAAGACGATATTTGCAGAGCGTGAAAGCGGTGAGATGAAGCTCAGAAGGGGGTTCGAGCTCAATGCGGATGACAATGTGCTTGTATGCGAGGATGTTGTGACCACAGGAGGAAGTGTGTTTGAAGTAATTGAACTGGTGAAGTCAGCCGGCGCAAATCTCTGCGGAGTCGGATTCATCATTGACCGCAGTAACGGCAAAGTGAATTTCGGAGTTGAACAAAAGTGCCTTGCGGCTTTTGATGTGGTTAAGTTCTCTGAAAGCGATTTACCCGAATGGCTTGCAAAGATCCCCGTAAGCAAGCCCGGAAGCAGGTCATTGACAAAGTGACATACTCACCGCGCAGATCATTCCTTACTGTTTCTTTGCTGATCGCAATTCTGACTCTTTTCATTAACACACTTCACTCACAGGATATGGATACGGCTTACACTTTGCCTGACAATTTTTCTGAAGGGCCTCATATCTTTGCCACCGATTCGGGCAAAGTCTCTGTGATGTTTACAGCAAGTGACGGCGTTTTTGATCTGCAGTCAGGAATAGTAAGCAAAGATGATTTGATCTCCTGCAACCTTCCTGAACAAAATGGATCATTCAGCTTCAGGCTCAGGGATGTTGCGGAAGCCGGCCCTGCGGAGTTTGACGTGCCCGAAAAGATCCTCGCCATTTCAGATATTGAGGGCAACTTCGGCGGATTTGCATCCATATTAAGATCTTCCGGCGTGATCGACTCATCTTACAACTGGTCTTTCGGAAAGGGACATCTTGTACTGCTTGGGGATTTCTTTGCCCGCGGCAAATTTGTGACCGAATGCCTCTGGATGATCTACAAACTGGAAGCGGAGGCGGAAACTGCCGGCGGCAAAGTTCATTTCATACTCGGCAATCACGAAGTAATGGTAATGCGAAACGATCTCAGGTATGTTCATGAGAAGTATAAGAAAATTGCGGAGCTTTCCGGCACTTCTTACGATCTGTGGTTTTCGCCGGACACCGAGCTTGGTTCATGGCTGAGAAAGAAGAACTGCATTACAAAGATCGGGAACACTGTCTTTGTGCACGGCGGGATAAGTCCCGAACTGCTTGAAACAGGGCTTTCAGCTGAGGAGATAAATGACAAACTGCGCGAACTTATTGACAAGCCGAATTCAAATGAATCGCAGGCAATTGACTCTTTGATCATGCGGGGGAGTGGCCCGCTTTGGTACAGAGGGATTGCAAAGCGCGAAGTTACCGGCGATGAGATAGATCGCATGTTAAAGCATTATTCTGCAGACCGTATTACGATCGGCCATTCGATATTTGACAATATGTCGGAGTTGTACGGCGGGCGCGTGACAGCGATTGACATTGACCATGCGGAAAACTTTGCAGACGGAAAGATGTATGCCCTGATGATCGAAGGCAATGTATTCAGGGTCATTGACCTGCAAGGCAACATGCTTGAACTTCAGAAGTTGCAGGAGTAGAAGTTCTTGCCTATCTCCAGCCTCCCCCAAGCGAACGGTACAGCTCAACTCCCGCCTGAAGCCGGTCGGCCCTTGCTCTTGAAAACTCAAGCCTTGAACTCAGATATTGATCTTCAGCCCTCAGCACGTCAATGTAATTTGCATATCCGCTCACAAGCAATTCCCTTGAATATTCAAGCGCGAGATTCAGCGCTTCGGTTTGCAATGAGTAGAGGTTGATTATTTCACCCGAAATTTTGTAATTGAACAGTGCATCGGATACTTCCTGAACGGCATTTATGAAAGAGCTTCTGAACAGATATGCTGATGCCCTCTGCCTTGCAAGCGCAACCTCAAGCTCAGTCTTGTTCTTCCTCTTGTTGAATATCGGCTGAAAGATATCGCCTATCGCCGTTGCAAAGATCGAGCCCGGGAAGCTGAAAAAATTTCCGATGCTGAATGCCTCAAGTCCCGCTGAGGCCGTGATCCTGAATGTTGGATAGAAATTGGCTCTCGCAACATTTGTGTTTTCAAATGCCGAGATCAGCGCCTGTTCCGATTCTGCTATGTCAGGCCTGTTGAGAAGAAGCTGAGAAGGATAACCCGCGGAAGTGTCTATCATCTGCTGAGGGGAATCGTCAAGGTCACCGTAAGCAAGCTTTTGCGGAGTTCTTCCGAGCAGACGGTTTATCACATTCTCGGAGATGTTGATGTTCCTGTAAAGCCGCGGCAGAAGAAGTTTTGCAGAATACACATTCGCTTCGCTCTGCTTCACATCCGCCTCCGTAAGCAGTGCCGAGTTCTTGAGTATCATGACCGTAATCAGGTCTTCTTCCCTGTTGCGGATGGTTTCGGTAATGATCTTTTCCTGCGTTTTGTAAAGAAGGAGATTGTAATATTCTTTGGCGATGTCTGCTATCAGCTTTGTCTGCACTGTACGTTTTGCCGCCTCGGTTCTGAGAAGGTCTGCATAGGCTCCCCGCTCAGCGCTGCTTAGCTTTCCCCAGATGTCCGCCTCCCAGCTTGCAGTGAATCCCCCAAGGTAATTGTACTGAGGCTTGGTGTCCTGTCCTCCTTCAATGCTGTTGGGAGAGATCCTCGAAACGGAACCCCGCAGTTCAAGTCCGAGCGTGGGCTCAAACTCCGCCCCCTTCTGTTTAAGCAGGGCTTCGGATTCCTTTATCCTCTCAACCGCGATGCGGAGATCAAGATTGTTCCTGAGGCCTGTGTCAATCAGCGATCTGAGCACAGTGTCAGTGAAAATGCTGTCCCACCTGATCAGCGCAATGTTGGAGGAATCTTTCACCGGTGAAACTGTGTAAGCAGAATCCGTTACAATGTCAGGCCTTGCATATTCCTTCCCAACATTACAGCCCGAACTCAAAAATGCAGCAGAGAAGAATCCTGCAATTATGAGAAGCGGAGTTTCTGCAAACTTAATCTTCATTCCGCCTCCGGCACTACGTTCTGTTCAGCAGGGTTTTCCTTTTCTTCCGGCAATCCGCTGAACCTCTCCTGAAGGGCCTGAAAGATCATGAAGAACACCGGAATGAAAAGCGCTCCGACAAGTGTGCCTACCAGCATGCCGCCTACTGCGCCTGTTCCTATAGAACGGTTTCCTATTGCTCCAGCACCCTTTGCAGTCACCAGCGGGATCAGTCCGAAGATGAATGCGAATGACGTCATGAGTATCGGCCTCAGCCTTGCAACTGCGCCTGCAATGCCCGCTTCAACTATGCTCATGCCCGACTTCCTCCTTTGAACTGCAAACTCGACGATCAGAATTGCATTCTTTGCAAGAAGCCCGATGAGCATGATGAGCGCAACCTGAAAATATATGTTGTTGTCAATATCGAACAGTTTTATAAAAAGGAAAGCGCCGAAAATTCCGACGGGCAGGCTGAGCAATACTGCAAACGGCAGGATGTAACTTTCGTACTGTGCGCTCAGCAGGAGATATACAAACACTATCACAAGCGCGAATATCAGCGGCGCTTGTCCTGCAGAACTGATCTCGTCTCTCGTGATTCCCGTCCACTCATAAGTGAATCCCGCAGGAAGATTTGCCGATGCGACTTCTTCCACCGCCTTGATCGCATCGCCCGTTCCGTAGCCTTCCTTAGCTTTGCCGTTGATCGTGACGGAGTTGGAAAGATTATACCTGCTGATGCTCTCCGGCCCGTCCGAACTTGTTGAAGTCAGAGCTGAATGCTCCCCCGATATATCCCTGCAGAGTTGCAAACAGCGAGTTGACGTCCACGCCGGTTTGCTTGCACTTTGCTATGTCAACTTCGATCATGTATTGCGGGAAGTTTGTGCTGAACGAAGTTACTGCAAACGCAAGTTCGTCCCTTTCGCTCAGCGCCGCCACAAGCTCCTGCGACACCTTGTCAAGATTTGTCACAGGCCCGCCCGTATTGTCCTTTATCCTGAGTTCAAACCCGTCGCTTGATCCGAAGCCTGAGACAGTCGGCGGTACGAAGAAGATGACATTCCCGTCCCTTATGTTTGAGGTGAGTTTGTACAACTCCCCCACTACATCCTCCACAGACTGCCCCTTGTTCTTTCTTTCATCCCACGGTTTGAGTTTGAACACCATAAGCCCGTAAGCTCCGGCATTGACTCCCGCGATGAGACTTGTTCCAGCTATGTAAAGTCTCTCCTGTATAAGGTCAAGACTTTGCGCCGCCTTGTCAACTGCCTCCAGCACTTTCTCTGTGCGTTCTCGTGTAGCGTTCGGCGGAAGGGATACGTCTGCAAATATGACGCCGGTGTCTTCGGTTGGAATGAAGCCGGGCTGAATGTTCTTCAGCAGGAGATATGTTCCCCCGGCAAAGAGGAACACAACGGCAATAGAGACCCATTTCCTTTTTGAGAAGAACTTCACGGCATTGCCGTACTTTTCCGTGAGCTTGTCAAAGATGCTGTTGAATCCGGCAAAGAACTTTCCCGCGATCCCCTTTTTCGAATGCCCTGCCGCATGCGGCTTGAGGAACACGGAGCAAAGCGCCGGGCTGAGTGTGAGCGCATTGATAGCCGAAAGGACAATGGCAATTGCAAGCGTCAGCGCAAACTGCCTGTAAAACACTCCAGCCGATCCCGGCAGAAACGCTACGGGAATGAAAACGGCAGACATTATAAGAGTGATGGAGATTATTGCTCCTGTTATCTCGCTCATTGCGCTGATCGTGGCCTGCTTCGGGGTGGCATTGCCTTTTTCAAGCTTCGAATGCTCGGCTTCCACAACTACAATTGCATCGTCCACCACGATCCCGATGGCAAGCACAAGCGCGAAGAGGGTTAATATGTTGATGGTGAATCCGAGAGCGTCAAGAAAGAAGAATGTTCCGACAATTGCAACAGGCACTGCAATGGCCGGAATGAGAGTTGAGCGGAAATCCTGAAGGAATATGAAAACCACAATGAACACGAGCAGGAATGCTTCGAACAAGGTATGAAGTACATGCTCAATTGATGCATCAAGAAACTCCTTTGTGTTGTAAGGGATGTTGTACTTAATGCCTTTCGGAAATCCCTCAGACTGCTGTTTCAGCTTTTCCTCAATGAGCGTAATGATCTGCTTTGCGTTTGATCCGCTCGTCTGGTAAACAGCCATTCCCACTCCGTCGTATCCCATTGCCTTCGCGCTGAATCCGTAATTGAATGCGCCTAGCTCGATTCTTGCAACGTCTTTCAGCCGGAGGATCTGCCCGTTGTCAAGCATTTTGATTACGATTTCCTGAAACTCCGATACGCGGTCGAGCTTGCC
>DAIQRO010000073.1:0-4670 GCA_036786155.1 Bacteroidota bacterium | reverse complement strand
GATAATGTATTCAAATGCCTTGCCGTCGTCGGTGCCAAGCTTGCCCGGTGCGGCTTCAAAATTCTGCTCGCTTATTGCCGCGGTTATGTCAGCAGGGTTCAGGCCGTAGGATGCCATCCTGTCGGGCAGGAGCCAGACGCGCATTGAGTAATCCTTCACTCCGAAAACGCTTACCGAACCCACGCCGTCCACTCTCTGCAGTTCAGGCACAATGTTGATCTTCACAAAGTTCTGAAGAAAGGTCTCGTCATAGGCCGGGTCTTCGGAGTAAACGGAGATCATCAACAACATGCTTGACTGCTGTTTCTGAGTTGTCACTCCCGTTTCGATCACTTCCTTGGGAAGATTGCCCAATGCCTTTGACACGCGGTTCTGCACATTGACAGCCGCCATGTCGGGATCAGTGCCGAGATTGAAGAACACGGTGATGGTGCCGCTGCCGTCGTTTGAGGCGGTTGAAGTGATGTAAGACATGCCGTCAACACCGTTGATCACTTCCTCAAGCGGAATAAGCACGCTTTTTGCCACTACGTCTGCGCTTGCGCCGTTGTATGACGCGGAGACTACAACGCTTGGAGGTGCGATCTCGGGAAACTGTGTAACTGGAAGTTTCATGATTCCGAGAATGCCGAGTATCACGATGATGATCGAGATCACCGTGGACAGCACCGGTTTTTCGATGAACGACCTTACCATCAGTTGGTTTCTTTAACGGTGATAGTTTCCTTGTCCGCTTCAATGAGGCTGTCAAGACTTACCGTTTCGGGTATGATCTTCATCCCGTCCCTCAGTCTTCCGGTACCTTCATACACAATGCGTTCTCCGGGCGACAATCCCTTTTCAATAATGTAGAAGTATCCGGAGATGTCCCAAACAGTTACAGGTTTTGATTCTACTGTGCTGTCTGAATTGACTACAAAGACGAAGGTCTTGTCCTGTATATCATAAGTGGATTTCTGAGGGATCATCACGGCATTGTTGGTAAAATCCGGAATGCGGACGGTTCCGCTGTTGCCGCTTCTGAGCATTCCGCCGGAATTCGGGAATCTTGCCCTGAGATTGATCGTGCCTGTCTGAGAATTGATCAGTCCGGTTGTTGCGTCAATCTTTCCGCCGTATGGATAAAGCTGACCGTTCGGAAGAAGCAACCTGACTTCGGGAATCCTTGCAATGCTTTCGCGCATTGTCTTGCCGTCATAATATTCCTGAAACTCCAGCACATCCCGCTCCGTGATCGCAAAGTAGGCGTACATCTGATCATTTTTGGAAATGATGGTGAGCGGATCTTTTGTTGACGGGCTTACGAGGCTTCCCTGCCTGAAGTAGATCTTGCCGGCAGTACCGTCGCTTGGGCTCGATACTAGTGTTTTTCCAAGTCTTGTTTTTGCGTTTGCTAGCATTGACCTTGCCTTGTCAACTCTGGACTCGGCGGCCTTGAGATTGCTGTAAGCTGCATCAAGTTCAAATCTGCTGACAATATTCTTCTCTACAAGAGGCTTTACTTTTTCGACATCCAGCCTGGCCTTGTCAAGATTGGCTATTTCTGAACTAAGGTCAGCTTCCGCTGAGATCACCTGTTCCCTCTGTATCTGGTCATCTATTTTGAAAAGCGCCTGACCCCTTCTCACATTCTGGCCTTCGTCAATGTATATCTCGGTGAGACTGCCTTCCACTTCCGGACGTATCTCCACGTCTTCCTGCCCCTGGATCGAAGCAACATAATCATAATTCACCGTTACATTTCTCGCGTCGGTTATGATGACAGGATATTTGACTGCCGTGGGCCCTCCCTGCTTCTGCTCTTCTTTGCCGCATGATCCGAAGAGGACCGGGATCAGAGATAGCAGTGCGATAGCCGTTAAACCCGATTTTCTTGTGATGGCGTCTATTCTGATCTCTCTGATCAATCGAAGGATTTTCATGTTAAGAGAATTTTCAGATTGCGGTGAACTTAGATAATCCTTCTTCAAATTGGAAGGATATTGAAGGAATTTGTGGCATTGCCGGGATTCAGGAATTTCAGGCTTCGTGGCACTTCGAAGCGATTCTACTGTGCAACTCCGCACTTCGACGCGCCCCTTTAACGGTTTGCGATATCGGGATTGCTCTGTGTGACGTTGCTTTGCTCAGTTTGATGTCGGATAGAGTTGACCGGTTGTCTGACGCGGATCAGGACCTTTGGCAAGCAAGAAATTAATTGTAAATAACTGCCAAAATCTTTAATTTGCGTGGAATTTACATAGGAGCCTGCATAGATTGGAAAGCGGTACCGGTACACAGACCACATACAAGAACATTAAGACTTTTGACCAGAAAAACTGGATCAGCCAGAACCTGAGTTACAAAAAGGACGACGGAAGCTGGGCCTGGATCCTCCACCGGATCACCGGAATTGCGCTGATTGCATATCTCTTTCTGCACATTTATTCACTGAGCCCGCTTACTCAGGGCGAGGCCGCATTCAATGCAAAGATGGCGACCTTTGCGAGTCCGTTGTTCATGGTAATAGAATGGTTGCTCTTTGCTTTTGTGCTGTTTCACTCTCTTAACGGCATCAGAATAGTGATCGTGGACTGGGCAGACGGCGCCAAATATCACAAACAGCTTTACCGGCTCTCTTGGGTGCTCGGGATCATACTCTTTCTGGCAATGGGGGCGCTTATGTTCTCACATGAATTGAAGAAACTATTCGAATAGGGGCTCTTAAGCATGTATAAGTATAAAGCATCCAAAGACACAGGATCAAAGAGCTGGGTAATGCAGAGGATAACCGGCCTTGCGCTGGTTGTACTGATGATCGGCCACTACATTCTTATGCATTATCATCCTGATTCAGGCCACACATATCAGGCGGTTCTTGCGCGCATGCAGTTTTCATGGTACAGGATAATTGACCTCACATTCATTGTGCTGGGTATGTATCACGGGCTGAACGGGATCTGGAACATTTTCAGGGATTACAAGATGAAACCATGGTTGAAACTTTCGATACTGTCTGCACTTATAATATTCGGCATAGCATTTACTGCGTGGGGTTTCAATATCGTTTTCTCGATTCCTTATGTTAACTGACAGTTCTCCTGAAAGAGGCAAGGTCTTGATTTACATTTGATCAGCACACATTCAACGAAGACCGGAAATAAAATCTCATAAACAAAACAAAAAGGAGAAACCAGATGGAAAAATTCAACGACCTGAAGACCATTCTCGACGAAATGGCGGTTGACATCGAGAAGTTCTACAGCAAGGGACAGAATGCCGCGGGCACCAGGTTGAGAAAATCCCTCAATGAGCTGAGAAAGAAGGCAGCCGAAATAAGGAAGGATATTCAGGACGAAAGGCTGAAGAGGAAGACGCAGGGATAAAGACCCGGCCTTTGCTTATTTTGTAAGTGGAATCTAAAAAAGTTATTCCAACTTCGCATAACTTTCATTTAGAATCCACTTTTTGTTTTATTTATTGAACATTTGGAAAAACCCGACATAAGAAATTTCTGCATAATCGCTCACATTGACCACGGAAAGTCAACGCTGGCCGACAGACTGCTTGAAAAAACGCGCACCATAGAAAAGAGGAACATGATCAAGCAGGTTCTTGACGACATGGACCTTGAGCAGGAGCGCGGTATCACCATCAAGCTTCATGCAATTCAGATGAAGTACACCGCGCCAGACAAGAAGGAGTACATCCTGAATCTGATCGACACTCCCGGCCATGTTGATTTCTCGTATGAAGTCTCACGCTCGCTTGCGGCCTGCGAAGGCGCATTGCTTGTTGTAGATGCCACTCAGGGAGTCGAAGCGCAGACGATCAGCAACCTTTACCTTGCAATTGAGAACGGCCTTGAGATAATACCGGTCATCAACAAGATAGACCTGCAGAACTCAATGGTCGAAGAAGTGACGGCACAGATAGTCGAACTTCTCGGATGCCGCAAGGAAGATATCATACTCGCAAGCGCAAAGGCAGACATAGGAACAGACGATATACTCAAGGCAATCGTGGAAAGGATCCCCGCCGCAAAGACCGATGCAGAAAAGCCGCTTCGCGCACTCATATTTGATTCGAAGTTCGATATCTACAGAGGCGTTATTGTTTATATAAGAGTTTTCGAAGGCTCAATAAAGTCAGGCGACCACATAAAATTCTTCTTCACGGGAAATGAATTCACCGCAGAGGAAGTTGGCACGCTTAAAATGGGCAGGGTCAAGTCAAAGGTACTGAGCGCGGGAGACGTCGGTTATCTGATAGCGGGCATTAAGGATGTGAATGACACGCGCGTGGGCGATACGGTATTCAGAAAGGATCAGCCGGTCGAAGAACCGCTCCCCGGTTACAAGGAAGTTAAGCCCATGGTGTTCAGCGGGATCTATCCTTCGTCAACGGAGGATTTTGAGAACCTGCGCGAGTCGCTTGCAAAGCTGAAACTCAATGACGCCGCCCTCAGTTATGAGCCCGAAACTTCTGTGGCTTTGGGCTTCGGTTTCAGGTGCGGTTTTTTGGGGATGCTTCACATGGAGATCGTTCAGGAGCGGCTCGAAAGGGAATACGGATTGACGATAATTACCACCGTACCCAATGTAGAGTACAAAGTTTACACTACTGCCGGCGAGACCGTTCTTGTTGACAATCCTTCATACATGCCTGAGCCGGCAAAGATCAATTACATC
>DAIQRO010000310.1:0-2967 GCA_036786155.1 Bacteroidota bacterium | reverse complement strand
ACAGATAGATGACAAGGCTATACTGATAGATCCGCTCTTCTCAAACAGCGTTGCTCAGGTGCTTAGGAGATATGTTGAGCCGGGACTTGACCTTCGTGACCTCGGAAAGCTCGACCTTGTTCTCATTTCACATTCCCATATGGATCATCTCAATCTGTCATCCATATCAGCTGTTGAAGAGAAATTCCCCGGGACGCCGCTCATTTTCCCTGATGGGGTTGAGGAGTTTCTGCCTGATTACAATCTGAAGTTTGTGAGAATGAAAACGGCTTCGGGCAAAAAGGAAAAGTACACTGGAGAGACGAGGGTGATAAACGGAGTTGAGATCACAACTGTAAAAGCATATCACTGGGGAGGCAGATACGGCGTTGACGGCAAGCTTTGGGAGAAAAAGGGTGCGACGGGATACATTATCAGATACAACGGCAAGACCGTTTACTTTTCCGGTGACACATCCTACAATAAGAACTTCTTCACTTATCTTGGTGAGAATTACAAGATCGACCTGGAAGTGATATCCATCATTTACTGCAAAGACTGTGATGAAGTGAACCAGGGAAATGCACACCTCTTCCCGAAAGGAGTGCTTAAGATAGCGGACGATACAAGAGCATTAATGACAATTCCGGTTCACTACGGAACCTTCACGGATCCGAGGAAACAGTATCCGGTGCTTGAGAGAATGCTGAGGAGTGATGACTATTACAGGGGACGGGTTAAGATCCTTAAGTTGGGTGAGCAGTTGTTTGTAACCGATACATACTCTTCACGCGAAGCCGGAAAGTAGTTTTAGATCTTCAACTAACGGACCAGGCCTTCATTTGCCGAATCCCATCCTGTAGGATATGCCCGCAGAAATTCCGAACTGCAGCATGTTGGTCTCCGGGTCCAGGCCATAGTCTGAAGCGCTTTTGCCGAGATAGAACTCTCCTTCAAAAGCCTGCGTTGCGCTGATAAGTTGTGCCATCACTTTGAACCCAAGTTCATTTGTTGCCGCAATGTCCAATCCACCCCTGACTCCGAATGCAAACTTTGTTGAAGTAGAAGCCGAGCCGTCCGATGCGCTTTTGTTATTGAACAGAGCGATGCCAAGCAGGACGCTTCCGAATGGTTCGACAGGCGAATCAGCTATTTGAGTATATCCGTTTCCCGCAAGCAAAATATAATTGATGCCGATCCTTTGAGTCGTGCTTGAGTCGCCGAGTCCGGAGCCGAATGAATAGTCAACAGGAACTTCCGTATCTTCGCGCATATAAACAAGTTCAAGCCCGTAGTTGTTTTTGAGCACATACTCGACTCCGCCGCCCCACAACGCAGAACTTTTAATCTTCGCATTGAAGTATCTGCCGTCTGTTGTATTGAAGTTCATTTTGTCGTCAAAGCCGTATCCCCCGATCGCATTGATCTTCCACTGCGCCGAAGCCGGTCCGGAGAATGCACCGAAAATAAGTATAACCGCCGTAATAAGCTGTTTCATCATGCCATCCGCGAATTTGGTTTTGTCTGACGATGCAGTGACTTCATCTGGAGATAGTGATACCAGGTAACTTAGTTCATGGGGAATGTAATTTCAATGTACAGTATTTTTTGAAGAATGCAATTTTTTCCCTTGAAAAATGAGGTCTCAAAAGCAACATTTCAAAAATAAAATCAACATGAAACTGATAATATTGTTTGCGATGATCTTCGGCCTGCCGGTATTAGCCGGCAATCAGAAGATCCATGAAGAACTTCAATTGCGACTGGATTCTGCACCTGAGAATTCGCCGATCATAATATATGTACTCTTCATTGATCATCTTACGCTCAATGACTTTTCCGATTTTTCATATGTCACTGCAAGAAAGGAAAGAAGGGAGATTGTTGTGAACAGGCTTATGAACTTTTCGGATAACTATCAAAGAAATGTCAGGCAATTTCTTGACAGCAAAATTGCTGACGGTGCGATCGGGAGTTATGAGGTGCTTTGGATAACCAATTCGCTTGTATTGAGAGCAAATTCTGAGATAATAAATTCTCTCGCTCAGTTCGAAAATGTCAGGCTCATCTGTTATGATCCTCAGTTTCCTTCAGAGATGCTGCATGACTCAAAACAGCCGAGCCCTCCGTTCATAGAGGCTTTGCCGGATAATCCATTGTCCGCTCCCGAGCCCGGAGTAGTGCTGATGAAGGCGGATCAGGTTTGGGCATTGGGTAATAAAGGGAAGGGTGTGATAGTTGCAAATGCCGATGACGGTTTTTACTGGAGGCATCCTGATCTTGTCAAGAACATGTGGCAGAATCTCGGAGAGGATGCAAACAACAACGGCAAGACAATTGAAATCGTGACAGGAACAGGTTCTTCATTTGATGCAGGAGACCTGAACAATATTGATGACGACGGCAACGGAAAAATTGACGACCTGATCGGCTGGGATTTCACCACGAACAATTACAATGTAACATCTGCATCGCACGGTTCTGCTACCATGGGGCATGTTGTAGGTGACGGAACAGGCGGAACTACAACAGGCGTTGCGCCCGAAGCGAAGGGAATTCCGATGAGGAACGGAAGCGGCGAAGCCGCGCAGAACCTTGCTTTCCAGTATGCACTACAAAAGGGAGCCGATGTAACAACAAGTTCTCTGAGCTGGAAGTGGTACTTCAGCCCCAAGCCAAACTACTCGCAAATGAGGCTGGTTACAGACATGTCACTTGCAGGTGGAATGATCCATACAAACTCAACAAGCAACGACGGCGGTAGCTCAAGCGCTCCGGTGCCGCTAAATATCTCAACTGCCGGAAACTGCCCGCCGCCATGGCTGCATCCCGAACAACTTAAGAGAGGAAATGTCAGCGGAGTGATCGGAGTAGGAAATGTGGTTTGCCAAACTGAAGTGAACGCCACTTCTTCGCCTAAAGGACCGGCAAAATGGGGCTACAGGGAACATTGGGGTACTAACACATATACAACTGCTCACAATCACA
>DAIQRO010000072.1:0-13400 GCA_036786155.1 Bacteroidota bacterium | reverse complement strand
TGCAGTCACAACTGAACGATAAGAATCTTGAACTTCAGAAGGCAAAGGGAAAGATCGAGTACCTCTCAAACCTTTCCGAAAGCCTGGATGACTATTCCGAAGGTATCCGGTTCCTGATGAAGGAGCATAAAGAGATAGCGGCCACCACAGTGCTTGAGGCAATCGAGGTTGAAGACAGGTTCAAGATAGCGGTGGAAACGGCGCTTGGAGAGATCTCAAACTACCTGATAACAGATAGCGGAAAGGATGCCGAAGAACTTGTAAGGATTCTTACTGAAAATGAAAAGGGCAAGGTCACGTTCATACTGAACGGACTAATTGAAAACGGGCTTCAGGGTTATCTTGCATTTGAAGATTACGTTCCGGATTTCATAGGCTCAAAGGGAGTCTTCGGTTTTGCCGATCAGTATGTGAGGTGCATTGACAGCAAGTATGAGAAGCTTTTGAAATACATACTTGACGAATACGTGATTGTTGACAACGCATCTACCGCAAGAAAGCTCGCGGAAGACAACTATTACAAGTTCATTACGCTCGATGGGGATATTTACACCAGAGGATTTATCAGGGCGGGAAGCAAGACGAATGAAGAGTCAATCAGGCTGGGAAGAAATAAAGTGATAGGACAGCTTGAAGAACTCGCAGCGCGGTTGAATTTGGAAGCTGAAGAACTGTCCAAAGAGCTGGCCAAACTGGAAAGTGAAAGGAACGGAATTGATGAAGATCCGCTCAAACAAGGACACGATGCGTTGCGGATCGAATGCGATAATGCCGTGAGGGATCTTGGCAATCTGGACTTCAGGCGAAGTCAGGTCAACTCCATGATCGCTGAAAATGACGAGGCATTCTCAAGGATAAGCTCTGCAAACAAGGAGCTGAATTCCGCTATCAACTCGCTTATTGAGGAAGTGAACAGATGCGAAAATGAGCTTTCCAATCTCGACAAGGAACTGCTCTTCCTTACTGATGAGTTCAACGCCATTGAACAGCAGTATTCTCAGGAGCAGGCAGATTACAACAGCTACAACATCGAATTTCTCAAGCTCAGAAATGAACTTAAGAACGAGGACAGCAATCTTACGAGACTGGTATCTTCAATACAGCACAGTGAGCGGCAATTGGCTTCCAACAAGGAAGCGCTGAACCGTGACACGGCATTGCTTTCCGAGATAAGGTCGGCGATGGCAGTGAATGGAGAAGAGCTTTCAGGCCTGAGGACCCGGTACGCTGAAACAGAATCCGCATACACAAAGGAGAAGTCGTTGCTTGATGAGAGATCCGCGCTTCAGCATTCGATTGACGTGGCGCAGAGGCAGAGGCGGCTTGATTTTGATTCGGTTTCGCAAAAGCTCATCAACTCCCAGATCAGGATAAAGGAGAACGAGATAAAATCCGAGCAGATCAGGGACTACATTCTCAAAAAATATGAGAAGGATATTTCGCTTAGCGGGTACATTTCCGATGAGGGAATAGACTTCAATGAATTTGATTATGCCGCGGCGAAGCGTGATGTGGAGGAACTTTCGGAGAGACTGAAGAAACTCGGCGGCGGATATCAGCAGATCCTCTTTGAAGATTTCGAGAATGAAAAAGAGGAACTCAAGAAGCTGATTGAACAAAAGGAAGATCTGCTTGAATCCGAAAAGGATATTCGAAAGACCATAGACAGGA
This sequence comes from Bacteroidota bacterium, assembly GCA_036786155.1. GTDB lineage: Bacteria > Bacteroidota > Ignavibacteria > Tepidaquicellales > Tepidaquicellaceae > JADJAH01. The sequence continues at coordinate 11,729 of DAIQRO010000072.1, read as the reverse complement.
TCAATCAGGAAGCGCGTCAGAGGTTCCTTGAGACCTTTGAAAAGATCCGCGAGAATTTCATCATGATCTTCAAACAGCTTTTTACAGAAGGCGATGAAGCCGACCTGAGGATAGTGTATGAGCAGGATGAAGAAGGAAGAGTGAAGGAAGACCCCCTCGAGGCAAAAATTGAGATCACAGCAAAGCCGCGGGGTAAGCGCCCCACTTCAATAGAACTGCTTTCCGGGGGGGAGAAAACTCTTACTGCAATTGCACTTTTGTTTGCGATCTATCTTGTGAAGCCATCACCGTTCTGTGTGCTTGATGAAGTTGATGCCCCGCTTGATGTGGCAAACCTCGGCAGGTTCAATAACATGATCAGAAAGTTTTCCGGCAATACTCAGTTCATTCTCATCACTCACAACGAACGTACAATGGAATCCGTTGACCGGGTGTACGGCGTTACCATGCAGGAGGCAGGTATTACAACTATAGTTGAGACGAAGTTCAAGACGGGTGAAAAACTGCAGGCTTAAGATCTTCTGCGATTTTGACGGGACTGTAACGAAGAACGACGTTTGGTTCACTTCCCTGGCGCGGTTCGTTGAAAACAAGGACATGCTGAAGAATATTACGGATGACTTTGTTGCAGGCAAAATAAACGGAAGAGATGTCACAGATCGTCACCTGAGACTTATCAGAGGTTTCAGGGAGGAGCTGTTCAGGAGTTATCTTGATGAAGAGGAAATTGATGAATCATTTCCACGACTAATAGAGTATTGCAGAAGATCAGGCGATGACATCTTTGTCGTAAGCAGCGGATTGGAATTTTACGTCTCTTACATTCTGATGAAGCACAGCATCAGTGTTCCGCATTTCGGGACAGGGCATCTTGTTGACTATGCAAAGGGGACAATCAAAGGGGTCTATAACCACGCTGATGAATATTGTGAAAATTGCGCGATGTGCAAGAGGAACATACTGCTTACAAATTCTTCCGACCTTGCAGGAGAGATTTCGGTTTACATCGGAGACGGAGCATCCGACTTCTGCGTCAGCAGATATGCAGACGTGGTCTTTGCCAAGGGCAGGCTTGCATCACATTGCTGGAAGAACAACATCACCTATTACGAATTCAAAACTTTTGACGACATCATAAAGAAGCTGGAAAAGCTCAGAACAGCAGGAAAGCTCCGGCACAGGCAGGAAGCTGCCGTTAGAAGAAAGGACGCGTTCCTTGGAGGATAAAGTCCGCGAAAAAGAAAGCCTTGTCATACGGCTCGGCAATCTCTTCTTCAAGTACAGAAGTTACATTCCGGTCCCCTTTCTTATTGTCTCACTGATATTCATGAGGCCGACTCCGGCAACCATGATTGCTGGCTTTCTGATCGCTCTGTGCGGAGAGATTATCCGGATCTGGTCTGTAAGCTATGCTGGCAGTGAAACCCGAACGACCTCCGGCGTTGGCGGCACTTACCTTGTAACACAGGGGCCCTACGGGATCGTGAGAAATCCGCTCTATGTCGGAAACATACTCATTTACACGGGGATAGGAATTATGAGCAATGCGCTTTCTCCGTGGTTGCAGGCGGCAGGATTCATCTTCTTCACTTTTCAGTATTACTGCATAATCAGAACCGAAGAGAATTTCCTGGCTTCGAAATTCGGCGAGACTTACGGCAAATTCTTTGCTTCGGTGAACCGGTTCATGCCAGGTTTCGGAGGAGTCCCGAAAGAGATTCTTTCTGATCTTGATTTCAGTCTGTCAAAAGGCCTGGTCTCCGAAAAGAGATCCATACAGGCATTTGCAATAAGTTCACTCCTTATTATTGCCGGCTATTTTCTGCTCCGCTAAGCTCTCGGATGCGCCTGCTTGTATGTCTTCTTCAGTTTTTCAGGCGTGAGATGCGTGTAAACCTGAGTGGTTGAAAGGCTTTCATGCCCGAGCAATTCCTTCACAGCCCTGATGTCCGCTCCGTTATCGAGCATGTGCGTTGCAAATGTGTGACGCAGTACGTGCGGAGATTTCTTGCTGAGCTCGGAAACAATCGAGAGGTTCTTCTTTATCATCCTCTGCACTTTGACGGGATACAGACGGTTCCCTTTATTGTCAATGAAGAAATCATCAATGCCTTTGGTATTGCAGATATCCCTTATCCTGAGATAGTTTTTCATTGCTTCCGCAGCCGCCTTTCCGAAAGGAACGATCCTCTCCTTTGAACCCTTTCCCAGCACTTTCAGAGTCATCGAACTGAAACTTACACTGTTCATCTTTAAGCCGATCAGCTCAGATAACCGGATACCGGTCGAGTAGAACAGTTCAATGACCGCCCTGTCAAGTACCGGTATTTCTGCAATGTGCCTGAGGCCAAGAAGATTGTCAACTTCACCCTTGCTGAGATACTGTGGAAGTTTGCCTGAGAGTTTTGGATAACTCAGTGACGATGCATGGTTCCGCGACACCTTGCCGTTAATTGCAAGGTACTTGTAAAACGACTTGAGCGCGGAGATCTTTCTTGAAATGGATTTCTTGGTGAGTGGCGTTTTTGCAGCAAGAGGATCCGACAGCTCAGCAACAAACGACCTCAGTATGTTCCTGTCAATTGAACTGAGGCGAGCATCCTTCTCACTGCCGAAGGTCCTTGCAATGAACTCCCTGAACTGCCCCAGGTCGGTCTCGTATGATCTTACTGTATTTGGAGAGAATCTTCTTACACTTGAGAGATGCCGAAGAAATCCGGCGATGCATTCATCCAGTTCGGCTGACATTGTCAGACAGCTTCAGAGATCGTAGAGAAGTTGAAATCCCTGACCTTCAGCGCCGGCACAACTATCCGCGAGTTTATGTTTTCGCTTCCGACTGCCTTTTCTCCGGATGACATGTCCACAACGCTCTGCAGAACATGCGCCGGCGACTCATTGAATCTGAAGTTGTTTACGGGATAAGTGATCTTGCCGTTCTCAATGAGAAAAACACCGTCCCGCGTGAGGCCTGTCAAAAGCATTTGCTTTCTGTCAACAGTTCTGATGTACCAGAATCTTGTAACAAACACTCCTCTCTCCGTGGATGAGATCAGATCTTCCACTGATCTGTCAGTGCCTTTCATGATCAGGTTCGTGGGATGAGGATTGTGCGCCTTTCCCGTTTTCTTGGCCCAGAACCTGCTTGAGAAGAGATTCTCAAGAACGCCGTTCCGCACCCAAACGGTCTTATCTACCGGATAGCCCTCTTCAGTAAAGGGTCTTGCAGGAGCGTCGCTGTCTGATGGATCCGATTCAATGCTGACAATCTCGCTGAACAACTTCTTTCCGATCTTATTGCTTCCGTTTTCCGAGAAGAAGCTTCTTCCTTCATCTGCGCTTCGCATGCTCATAAAATTCATGAGCCCGTTTACCATGTCGCACGAAGCTGCATGATCAAGAACGGCAATATATTTCCCGGGCTCAAGTCTTTGGGGATTACCCGACATTTTAGACCTGTCCGCGATCTTTTCTGAGATGCCCTTGATGTCGAGCCTGTTAATGTCAGCATATGATCTGTCCATCTTGCATGAACCAGTGCCGTCGGCAGTGCGCATCGTTGACGCAAATCTAGCAAAGGTATTTCTGTGATATGCAAACAGGCCTTTTGAATTCCCGATCGCTGAGAATGCTTTGTCAGCCTCGAAATATCCGGCTGCGGTGAGACTGCTTCCGATTGAGGTTTCCAATGCGGAAGAAGCCCTTCCGGCCATTTCGGCAGGTGTCATGGCGGCGGTTGATTCGTAATACTCTTTCGACTCCCTGTAAGATAGCCCGGCTTCAACCGGCGGCATGAATTCTTCATTGTCCTGTGATAGAGTTGCACTCATTTCCGACACTCTCACACCCTCTTCTATCCTTTCGTCATCAAGGCTTGTGATCTCAGACGACCCGGATCTCTTTCCTATATTTGAAGTTATGCTTATCTGAATGCTGTCGCCTGATCCTGTTGTTGTGACTGTATTTGCGGCAAACCTGATGTTCGATGCATTGCTTCCTCTCACGGTCACTACCGCACTGTCCGCTTTTGAGAGACTCAGTACTTTGTCAATTATGTCCTTTGCTTCTTTATCGGTAAGGAGCATTTCTCAAATCTGTTTTTTTGTGTTTAGGATATTCACTTGCCTGAACCTTGCGGGGACACATCCGTGGCTTACTGGAGAGACCTGACCGGGCTCCCCTTTCCCGCAAAAGAGCGAGCCGCCCAGCTCGTATTCTTCTTCTCCGCAGAGCGAATCGCATGAGTTCCAGAAATCCACTGTATTTCCCTGGTAGGCCACATCCTTTAGCATCCCCTGTATCTTGCCGTTTTTGATCTCCCAGAAATGCTGTCCGGTGAACTGAAAGTTGTATCTCTGCATGTCAATGCTCCAGCTTCCGTCACCGAAAACAAGGATCGCATCATCCGTTTCCGAAATAAGGTCATCGAGTGATTTCTTTTCCTTTCCCGGCTGAAGTGATACATTTGGCATTCGTTGTATGGGGAAAGTGTTCCAGCTGTCTGCGTAAGAACATGCATACGACACATCCTTGCCGATCAACGGGGCAAGGTCCCTTGTGGTCTGATAGTCAACAAATATTCCGTCCTTTACAATATGCCACTCGGTTGTTTTCACCCCGTCATCGTCATACCCCCTTGTAGCAAGTCCGTTGTCCTGCGTCCTGTCGGCTACCATGTTCACGATCTCTGAACCGTATTTGAGTTTGCCCAGCTTGTCCTTTGTCATGAAACTCGTTCCGGCATAATTTGCCTCATACCCAAGCGCCCTGTCAAGCTCAGTGGGGTGTCCGCACGATTCGTGGATTGTAAGCCAAAGGTTTGACGGATGAATTATGAGATCCCTCTAGCCCGGCTCCACTGAAGGCGCTTACAGTTTCATCATCGCGTACTCGGTTGCCTTCTCAACTTCTTCCATGAATGGAAACTCAGTGACGTACTCATAGCCTTTGCTCATGGGAGAAATCAGAAGTTCGCACGATTCAACTTCTCCCTCGGACTTGTCAAACACGGTAGGAGTGCACTGAGCCATAGCCCTTGTCATATCTTGCTCAATGAAAGACCCCTCTGAAGATGCAAACAGCTTCCATTCATTGATGAACCACATGAACGAATCGCAATAAGTTGCGCCGTCCTTCAAGGCCCTGGAATTAAGGCTGAGGAGGAAATCGAGCTTCTCGGAAATCGGTATGCTGAAAGGATTAACTTTTACCGGCGTTGACCACTTGTCTGTGTAAGCCTTATTGCCGGTCAGAGCTACAGGCTGTTTCTGAAGAATTGAATTTGCCATTGCTATCTCGCATGCAAGCCTGGCTTTCTGCGAGATCACTTCGGCAGTGATCACATGGCTCGATGCAAATCCCCACGTTCCGTTCACAAGCACTCTGATCCCGAATCCAAGGCTGTTATTGTCGGAGATCCCGTTTGGCTTGTCTTCTCTGGCAGATACACTTTGGTTTCGGTTCCTGCAAAACCTGATGTCTGAATAACTCGCACCATTGCCGGCGGCAGTTGCTATTGCGGCGTCAGCAAAGTTACGGAAATCTCCGCTCGTAAGACTCAGAAATCTCCCAAGCTCTGCAGATCCTTCCGCAACAAGCGGTGTTATCTCTCCTCCTGCTATACCTGCAAGCGAGCGCGCCGCTAATGCTCCGCAGCAACCAACAGCCGTAGTCAAAAGGAATTTTCTTCTTTTCATTTCGAACGAATTAACTTTCCTCGGCAACTTCCTCCTTTGAAACTTCCGCATTGGGTAACTCCTGCCTTGCCTTGCAGGCAGGGCACTCAAGGTAATCGCCGTCTTTCTTTGTGGATTTCTTGACCAAATAGTTATTGCCGCACTCTGTGCAGTTCTTTATCACGGGCATCGCATTGCTGATGAAATCGCAATTGGGATATTTAGTGCAACCGTAAAACGACCTGCCCTTCTTCGCCTTTCTCATAAGCACTTCACCTTCGCCGCACTTGGGACATTTTATCCCAAGTGTCAGCGGCTTGATGCCGTTGCATTTCGGATAATTTGTACAGCCGTAAAACTTCCCGAACCTTCCCGTCTTGATCACCATATCGCCGCCGCATACATCGCACTTAACATTCTTGGCCGCTTCAACTTCCTTTTCATTCGGCATTTCAAGCGGCAACGCGCCCTTGCACTTGGGGAATCTCTCGCATGAAAGAAACTGGCCGTTCCTGCTCCATTTCTTGATCATCTTTGCTCCCGTTTCCTTTCCGCATTCGGGGCATTCAATGTCCGTCTTGACGGCTAGGCCCTTCTTGATCTCCGCCGCAATTGATTCCGCCTGCATCAGGTCTCTGCTGAAAGGATCATAAAAATCATTCATCACTTCCTTGTATGTGCTTTCACCGTTTGCGATTGTGTCAAGCTCTTCCTCCATCTTTGCAGTGAAGTTCACATCTATCACATCTTCGAAGTGTTTCGAAAGCACTTTGTTCACCGTTCTTCCGAGTGTGGTTGCATGAAGTTTCTTTTCGATCACATCCACATACTTTCTGTCTATGACCGTTGATACAATCGTTGCAAAAGTGCTCGGCCTGCCAATTCCGAGTTTGTCAAGCTGTTTGATGAGACTGCTTTCCGTGTACCTTGGAGGCGGCTTGGTGAAATGCTGTTCCTTCGTAAGTGACAACGCTTTCAGCATGTCATCAACTTTGAGGTCTGCAGGTATCGGCGTCATTTCTTCATCTTCTTCCTGTGTATCTGGTTTGTCGGTTGTGTCTTCCTTCACATCCTCATACACCTTCAGAAAACCGCTGAACTTAAGCACGCTTCCGGTAGCTTTGAAAAGATATGTGTTCTTTGATCCCTTCGGCGAGATCGCCTTAATGATCACCGTCTTCTGGTCAAACACAGCCTGCGACATCTGCGATGCAACAAACCTTTTCCATATCAGGTCATATAATGCGTGCAGATCTTTCCCGAGTTTTTTCATCTCACGGGGCAGTCTGTTTACGTCAGTTGGCCTTATAGCTTCGTGCGCATCCTGCGTATTCTTCTTTGACTTGAAGACCTTTGCGGCCACCGGAAGAAAATCGTCTCCGTAATTATCCTTTATAAACTTCCTTGCCGAATCAGTTGCTTCTTTGCTCACTCTGGTCGAGTCTGTTCTCATATAGGTTATGAGCCCTACCAGACCTTCTTCCTTACTGCCTTCAATTCCCTCGTAAAGTTTCTGGGCAAGCATCATGGTTTTCTTTGGAGAAAAACCAAGTCGTGATGATGCAGTCTGCTGAAGCACACTTGTAGTGAACGGAGCCGGGGCGTTTCTTTTAACCTCCTTAACGGTGATATCTGTGATCGTGAACTTGTTGTTCTCAAGATCGTTCAAGATCCGGCTTGCTTCATCAAGACTGCTTATACAGGGCATCTCTCCGTCAAACTTGAGAACATCCTCGTTGATCTTGTACAGCTTTGCCCGGAACTGCGCGCTCTTTCCTGATGGCTTTGCGAACAGGCCTTCTATTGACCAGTATTCCTTGGGCTTGAAGTTCTCAATCTCATCCTCCCTGTCGCAAATGATCCTGAGTGCGACCGACTGAACCCTGCCTGCTGACAAACCGAAGTAGAAAGTCTTCCACAGGAACGGGCTGACCTTGTATCCGAGAATACGGTCCATCACCCTTCTTGCAACCTGAGCCTGCACAAGATTCTCGTCTATTTTCCTTGCTGAGTTCATCGCCTGCTCGATGCCGGTCTTTGTGATCTCGTTGAAGAGGACCCTGTAGATCCTTTCCTTGTTTCCCGCAATCTCGTCGGCAATGTCTGAAGCAATGGCTTCACCTTCGCGGTCAGGGTCAGTCGCAATGTATATCCTGCCCGAACCTTTGGCGATCTTCTTAATGGAGTCAATCACCTTCTCCTTTCCGGGGATCACCTGAAAGGTCGGCTTGAACTCGTTTTCTATGTCAACGTTGATCTTGCTTTTGGGGAGGTCCTTAATGTGCCCGATCGTGGCTTCCACCACATAGTCTTTGCCAAGGTACTTGTTTATCGTCTTTGCCTTTGACGGCGACTCAACTATTACCAGTGATTTTTCCTTCATCTTGTCAATTGTGCGTGTGTTCGAATTATAATTATGTCAGTGTATGGTTTCATTGTTCTGAAGCACGAGTTTGGTTCTCAGATCTGAAGCATCATCCGAACTGAAGATAATTGTGCTTACAAAGAGTTTGACCTCATATATGCCTGCCTTGTTATAGCCGGCGGATATCAGCCTGTCAATAACATTCTCAATATCAGAGTCGGAAAGAATTCCGAGTTCCTTCAACTGCATCAGATAACCGATCGCTTCCTTTGTAAGAATCTTCTTTTCAGCCGGATGGTAAACCCTGTGCGACCCCTTTGTCTTGATCTTCTCATTCAGCAGAGATTCCCCGGATTCCAGCTTCGAAAAGATCCATGCAAATGCAGTGTTGATCTCCGCATCCGTGTAACCTTCACTTGAGAGCATCTTTACATCAATGTCTTCGAGGCCGTTTGTTGGTCCGAGCCGGCTAAGAATGTAAACTATTATCTCAATTACCTTTTCCTGCATTGTGTAGTATGTTTAAGTACTTGTTTTCTTTCTTTCTCATCACTGTTTTTGATGTCTTGTCCTGATCATCGTAACCGGATAAGTGAAGCAAACCGTGAACAACAACTCTCATCAATTCGGTTTCGAAGTCAGAGCCGAATCTGCCTGCATTTTCGCTTACAACCTCAGGTGAAATGAAAATTTGCGCGTCTTTGTATCTTTCGTCATCTGAGATGTCAAAAGTCAGTATGTCAGTGTCATAATCATGAGCAAGATGCTCGCTGTTGAGCTTCCTCAATTCGCTTTTACGGAGAAAGATGATTTCAAGATTTCCAAACTCCGTTTTCTCATACAGTTTAAGCATCTTTGCAGCATCCAGAATATTGCCTCTCAGGGATCTTCTGTCTATATGCAAATCAGGGAAAATATCGGAGAAGATAAGGCGTAAACCCAAATTCTGATTTTATTAATTGATAAGGAAGGATTGCTTACCGTCCAGCTTCGGCTACTGACAATGCGACAGCGGCGAGGAGCTTTTCCGAACTCAGTTCCATAAAATCCGAACTGAGAAGTTCCCTGTTTACGCCTGCATACATTGAGCAGTCACCTTGCCGTGAAATGATCAATCCGGAAATGTGAGAATCGGTTTCGGAAACGAAGATCACCTCCTCCAGCATACTGCTCACTATCGCCCTGCTGCAGTTCTGCAATTGCAGATGCGAGTTGCTCGTATAAACGGATACCAGATGATTGCCCCCTTCTTCTGAGAATATATCCAGGCTGATCTTAATGCCTGTCCTTTGATTCACAATGCCAAGCGACCGGCAATTTTCAGTTACTGCAAATTCCGTGCTGAACAGCCCTGCAATATCCCTGAATTCCGATTCCGAAATGCCTGCCTCTGCCAATTATCTGCGGTTGTTTAATGATTTCACTGCGCGTGTTTCAATTGCTGAAGGTCAAAATATCAATAGATATGAAATATTTCAACATTAAATCCGGATTTGCACATCGCTTTTTCCTTCCCTGTCATAGATTCCGGCCAGTTCAGTGTAATGTGCCGCACTCAGCCTTATGCCCTCAATCTCATCTTCCGGCAGGTCCCTCACGATCTTTGCCGGAACTCCGGCTGCCAGCACTCCTGACGGGACCGTAAAGCCCTGCCTTATCAGAGCTCCTGCGGCTACCACAGAATTGCTTTCGATCCGGCAATCATCCAGAAGAACCGAACCCATTCCGATCAGAACACTGTCATCAACTCTGCACCCATGGACAACTGCGTTGTGTCCGATTGTCACCCCATTTCCGATACTCAGCGAGAATGTTCCGTTTGAAATATGAAGCACGCAACCATCCTGTACATTTGTACCGCTCCCGATCCGGATGAAATTCACATCTCCCCTGATCACGGCGGAATACCAGACGCTTGAACCGTCTCCGATCCGGCTGTCGCCGATCACAACTGCGTTTGGCGCTACGAACACGCCTTCTCCAAGCCGGGGAATTATTCCTTTGAAAGGAAGGATCATTCGCTATCGGATATCGAGAGTGTCCTTTTCTCCAAGCAGGTCTATTTCAATTTCACCCAGCAGAAGAATCTTCTTATCAAGCGGAAAAAGCTCCCTGTTCTCCTTCGCCCATTTTGCAGCGATTCCGTTCAGCGGGCTCGTGACATTATAGCTTTGATACATGATCATTTCGCCAATCTGATAAACTATGTCAACCAGTGTCTCACCCGAAGCCCAGTAATCGCCGATGCAAATGTCGTTTGGCGATGCCATTCTGAAATTCGGATGAAAAATGTCCGTGATCATGTTGCATTGAGGCTTCAGACGAGGATAATCGGAATGAAGATATATCTCAAACTGATGTTCTGTCAGGAACTCCAGTTCCTTTCTGTCTTCAAGCTGAATCAGCTTAAGGCCCTTCACATTCCTGAAAGTCACAATATATCTCTGCGGAGGCAGTTCGTTCTCATCATATGTAAAGCTTATATAAGGATGATTGGAAAACTCCTCCTACATCTTTCTGAAATCAGATACAAGTCTTCTCTGTCGCGGGCTCATCGTCTTTTATTCGTCAGCTTCAGTTCTTTACCGGCAATTCAATTATCTGCCCTATCTTGATAGACGTCTTGTCCTTAATATTATTATGCTTCATTATCAGCTCGATGCCGTCCCTGCTTCCGTATGTTGAAAGTGCGATCCTCTCAAGTGTGTCACCCTTCTTGATAGTGTACTTCTTTGAATCATGCTTTTGCTCTGTGCCCTGCTCACCTGCAACCTTTTCTTCATTCTTGTTCGAAACGGGTTCTGTTGCCGGACGGTTCTTTACGGCATCTTCAGGCTTTTCGGTGTTAACTGCCGAAGTATTGTCCTTACCCGTGTTACCGGCAGACTGCTCGTTTACGCCTGCCTTGTTTTCATTCAGTGTTACGGGAGTAAGCTTTGCTTTCAGCTCTGCCACCTCTCTCGAGAGTTCAGATACTTCCTCCGTCTTCTTCTTAAGTTCAACGAAGTTGTATGCCATAAATGCGGTAAGCAGAAAACTGAACAGGCTCAATGCGATCGTAATGCTCTTCATAATGTCGATCTTTCCGCCATTGATCTCTTTGTTGAGCTTTTCAGTCTCTTCATTAACGCTCTTCTCAATGAATTCATAGATCTTCTCACCTCCGTCATTGTCGTAGATGTGGAAACCGTTTGCCTTTACTATCTCATTTCCGTTCCACTTAAAGAAACCTCTTTCCCTGATTGTCGGATCAAACACATAAGCCACCATATACTTACTGCTGAAGAAATTTTCGTGAATGAAAACGTCATGGCTTGACATGAATACCGTGTGGCCGGGGTGGTAGTGGAACCATCCGACTATTCTCTTGCCGGGATACTCGTCTTCGAGAACCTTATTGATGTAATCCCATGTCTCATGCGTGAAGGTCAGCCGGGATAAGGAAGAACTTGCATGCATGGCAAATATTACGTTCTCGATCTTTACAAACCTGGCGCCGCCTTCGGTTTCGCACACATCTCCTACAAGCACGCCGCCGAGTTCGTTGCTCTTGTCCTCGGAGAGATAGTCTTCGATCTTCCTTAGGGTTGACTGCCTGATGTGAATTCCAATTCCTTCATCAGTGCCTTCATTTCCCGTAAATACTGAGTCAAAAGGCAACTCGGATCTTATGTAATGGTCCTGAGAAT
>DAIQRO010000309.1:0-2987 GCA_036786155.1 Bacteroidota bacterium | reverse complement strand
CATATCACATGAAAAGCTTATCGCTGTCCTTCTGATCGTAGCTCCCTACAAGCGTAGGATTGTCAATGCTGATACCTGATTCATAACCGAACAGTTCCTTTGAAGCCATTGCCATTTTCCTGTTGAGAAGCGAAAGAGGAATATCCATAGGACAGGCGCGCTCGCACTCTCCGCATCCCGTGCATCTCCCGCTAAGGTGAAATGCGCGAACAATGTTCCATGCAAAGTTTCCTCTTGAATGTGAACTTGATTCAATCCACCTCGGAATTGTTTTATCGGTAATGCATCTTTGGCAGTAGCACAGGGGGCATACCGCTCTGCAGGCATAACACTTAATGCATTTGTCAAATTGCTCCCTGAAGAACTCCAGTCTCTTCCCGGGAGGGAGTTGTTCAATTTCACTGAGATCATACGTAAGCTTTCCTGTGAACTTTGGAATCTCCTGCACTTCACCAAACGACTTATCTGCGTAAGAAGAGGACCGGGCAATGCACGAAATGCATTTTGCGGCAAGGTTATCGCCATTGAAATCACTTCCGAAATCCCTTACCACACCGTGACAGTTCATGCCAATGATAACAAGATTCTCCTTCCTGATCTGATTCTCCTGAATCAGAGCCACAATTGAACGGATGTCACAGGGTTTTGCAACTATTGCAAGCTTCTTAATCCCTTCCTTAGACCTGGCCAGCGCCTTAATTCGTGCCCTGTTCAGGTAAACAACGAGGTTATTCAGGCAGTATTCATTAAGCACCAGCCTTCCGCATCCAGCAGGATCGGTGATTATTACAGGCCGGGTCCTTGTTTTGCCCACTTGTTCGTAACCGATCACTGCCGCCACTTCCTGCTTCTCGAGCATTTCACGCGCAAATCTTCTCAGCTCATCCATTTACAGCCTCCGTTTCCGATCTCTGATGTTCGGGCTCTCCTTCTTCCTGTTCCGGGAATGCGGTTGTAAACTGCCTGTTCATTTCCTGGTAACCTTTGAATGGCCCGATCAATTTGATGTCGTTCGTGATCTTCGTTACAACATCTGCAAACTTCTTACCCTCCGAAGCAGAGATCCATGAGAACTGGAGCCGTTCCTTTTCAATGCCTGCAAAATCAAGCAGTGCATGAAACAAGTCCCATCTTCTTCTTGCATGGAAATTACCTGCATTGTAGTGACAATCGTTGGGATGGCATCCCGAAACCAGCACTCCGTCAGCGCCGCGCTCGAAGGCTTTGAGAATGAATACAGGATCAACTGCGCCTGAACACATTACTCTGATTATCTTCATATTTGCAGGATACTTCAAACGCGAGGTGCCGGCAAGGTCAGCGCCTGCATAGGTGCACCAGTTACATACAAATGCAACTATCTTTGGTTCCCATCCGCTCTCAATGTTATTTTCCGTGTTATCCATCACTCAATAAATTTATCACATACCTGATAAATGTCAGTTTCAATTCTATGCAGTTCACAATGCGGCAATTTCGGCGAAGATCTCTTCGTTGTTGAATCCTGCTAGTTCAATTGACTTGGACAGGCATGTTGCCGTGCACGTGCCGCAACCCTGGCAAACGCCCTGATTTATGTAAGCCACTTCTTTGTAAACCACGCCGTTTATATCTTTGATATCTCTCACCTCAACTGCTCCGAACGGACACACCTTCCTGCAGTAGAAACATCCCGCGCACAGATCTTCATTCACTCTTGCAACTACGGGTTCTCTTTCAAGCGAATCGGAGGAGAAGAGAATTATCGCCTTGCTAGCGGCTGCAGAAGCCATTGCGACTGATTCGGGAATGTCTCTCGGTGCATTGCAGGCACCGGCAAGGAACACCCCTGCTGTTGTGCTTTCAACAGGCTTCAGCTTGGGATGCGACTCGTTGTAGAAACCATACTTGTCGTAGGGTATTCCCACCTTCTGCGCAAGGCCGGGCGCATTGTCCTGCGGGATCATCGCAGAAGCAAGTACAACCATGTCTGCGTCTATCTGCACGGGCACACCTGCAATCGTATCTTCACCTTTTACAATATATTTTCCATTCTCTTCATAGATCCTTGAGACACGGCCCCTGATGTAGTTCACATGGTCCTCTTCAATTGCCCTTCTGACAAACTCCTCATACATTTTCCCGCCGGCTCTTATGTCCATATAGAAAACATAAGCTTCGCCGTCATGAACTTTGTGCCTGTAGAGCATTGCCTGCTTGGCGGTGTACATACAGCATATCTTGCTGCAGTAAGAAATTCCCTTGGCCGGATCTCTTGAGCCGACGCACTGAATGAACACTATCTTCTTTGGTTCTTTTCCGTCAGAAAGCCTCCTGATCTCACCTGAGGTTGGGCCGGAAGCGCTGGCAATTCTCTCGAACTGCAAACCGTCTATCACGTCCTTGTATTTTCCGTATCCGTATTCGCCGTAGCCTTTGTACTTTGATCCAAGAGGTTGCTTGCCGATGCTGTAGAGCTTATAGCCGGTAGCCACAATGACAGCGCCTATGTCAGCCACCATCACAGTATCCTTCTGATCAAAGTCTATGGCCTGCCTGTCGCACGCCTTCACGCACATTCCACATTTGCCGTTCCTGTAATAAGTGCAGACAGTTTCATCTATGACAGGAATATTTGGAACTGCCTGAGGGAACGGAATATAAACAGCTGGCCTGTAGGCAAGACCTTCTTCAAAACTGTTGAACGCCTTCTTCTTTATGGGGCATTTTGAAACGCATTGTCCGCAGCCTGAACATATTTCTTCATTGATATGCCGTGCCTTCTTACGGATGGTTGCTTTGAAGTTGCCGATAAAGCCCTCGATCTTTTCAACTTCAGAGTATGTAAGGAGTTTTATGCGGGGATGCTGATGAACTTCCACCATTCTGGGAGTGAGGATGCACTGTGAACAGTCTAGTGTCGGAAATGTTTCTGAGAGCTTGCTCATGTGCCCCCCGTTGGAAGGCTCTTTCTCCACAAGCACAACATCATATCCCGCATTTGCAAC
>DAIQRO010000308.1:0-2993 GCA_036786155.1 Bacteroidota bacterium | reverse complement strand
TGGCAAAGACATACCTTCCCATGGATTCATACGGGAATGTCTCGGAGTTTCTTGAAAAGGTCAGTCCGGAGATTATTGTATTCATGAGATATGACCTCTGGTACAATCTGATCTGCAGGGCGAGGAGCCTCGGGATCAGACTCGTGATAGCAAATGCGAGATTTGATGAGAATGACAGGACCTGGTCACTTCCCGTCGTTTCGTCATTCAAAAAGACAATGTACAGAATGCTCGACGATGTGTTTGTGATTGATGAGTTTGACGAGGAGAATTATAAGAAGATTCTTGACGGGTACGGACCCAAAGTGGTAAGGGCAGGAGACTCCAAGTTTGAAAGAGTCCTGAGGACATCGAAAGAACAAAGTGCTTCAGAACACTTTCCCGGAATTGATCTTTCGAAGAAAAAGGTATTTGTAATGGGAAGTTCCTGGAAGGATGATGAAGAAGTCCTTCTGCCGGCAATTGACAAGGCGCTAAACTATCACGAGGACCTTCTCGTAATGATTGTGCCTCATGAGCCGAAGGAAACTAAGCTGAATGCAATAGAAAGATCACTCGGGCAATACAGGAAGATCAGATCCGTAAGATTGTCAGAAATCAGCAAATACAAAGATGAGAATCTTATAATTATTGACCGGGTCGGAATCCTTTCAAAACTTTATTCTGCGGCATGTCTGAGCTATGTGGGAGGAGGTTTCAAAACGGGGCTTCATAACATTCTTGAACCTGCTATATTTAACATGCCAATATTCTTTGCCAACGAGGTAAAGAACTCGGATGAAGACGAAATTCTTATATCATGCGGATGCGGAATTGTTGTAAAGAATACGAGGCAGTTTTACAGGCGCTTCAGGGAACTGCTATCTGATGCGGAAATGAGGAAAGAGATCGGCATGAAATGTGAAGACGTATTCAGGAATTCAGCCGGAATAGCTGAAACAATTGTAAATCACATCACATAATCCAAAATGTTTGACAGAAGAGACTTTATAGCAGGATCACTTACCGAGAGTTCAAAGGTGAAGCTTCAGGTTTTAGAGAAGTGCTTCCAAAGTATTTCCTCCGCGGCAGATATGCTGGTGGAAGCAGTTAAGAATGGGAAAAAGATACTTCTCGCGGGCAATGGGGGGAGCGCTGCAGATTCTCAGCACATTGCCACTGAGTTCATGATAAGGCTTTCACATGATCTCAACCGTCCGGCCATAGCTGCAATTGCGCTTACAACCGATTCATCAAACCTTACGGCAGGAGGAAATGATATAGGCTTTGAGAATGTGATTGCAAGAAGCATAGAAGGAATAGGATGTGAAGGCGATGTTTTCATCTGCATTTCAACGAGCGGCAACTCGCCTAATATGCTGAAGGCCGTCGAGACGGCCCGAACGAGGAACATTAAAGTGGTCGGATTTCTCGGAGGCACGGGGGGCAAGCTGGCAGACAAGTGTGACATAGCCATCATTGTGCCCACTGCCAACACACAGCGCATTCAGGAGTGCCACATTACCATAGGACACATTCTGTGCGAAATCACTGAGAGGGAGCTCTACGGCTAAGCAACTTTACTTCTTCATAACCGGTGAAGAATGCTCTTTGCCGTTGTCATCATTCACCGTAAAATAATAAGAAATGCCCTGAGCCGCGTTTAAGCCCTGAAGCGTGGCAACAAATTCCCCGCCGTTATGCAGATCCGATTGTCCGCGGTATGTCATTGCAGTTTTAGTGTATGAATTACCGCCGTCTGTCGAATACCACATTAACATTGAACCCATGTCAAGACCGGCTTTGGATGCAGACTTAATGCTCGCTACGAGATTGCCGCCGTCTTCTGTGAATTTTGCTGAATTGCTCCAGACCGGGCCGTGATAAAGCAGAGCGTCATAAGCATTCACAATTCCCCATCCAAGCACGTTATCAGGCGAGTTTGACTGGCTTGCTGTGTTCCTCAATGCATCTCTTACCTCAAGCGGAGTCAGTTCCGGATGCGCCGATAAGATCATTGCACAGATGCCTGCTGTGATCGGGGTTGAGAACGATGTGCCTGAAACATACTCGTATGTCGAATCATTGCCCGAGACCTCCTTTACAAGTGCGGCGTAAACCATTAATCCGGGCGCAGATACATCCGGCTTGATCCTGCCGTCGCTGGTGGGACCGTTGGAAGTAAATCCGGCGGGCGTGCCGTTTGGCGTAACTGCTCCGACGGAGATGATGGAGTCTGCATCAGCGGCCGAACCAAGAGACGGTGTCTGGGTTTGAAAATAGTTTCCCATTGCCTGGCAAACTACCACGCCGAGGTGCGCCGCCTTTGAAGCTGCGAAAGATGTGACGGCCACTTTGCCGTTGAAGTCATTGTATTCATAAGAATTGGATCCGTAAGGAGAATCATACGCTTTGTAGATGAGCGAACTTGTAATTATATCCGCTCCTTTTGATTCAGCCCATTCAGTCGCTTCAAGCCAGAAGTCTTCCTCCATCGGTGTTTCCGTCGGTACATATTCCGTCTTTGCCAGGAGCACATCGGACTCATAAGCCGGGCCAACAAGCTTTCCTTCCCTGTAACCGCTCATTGTGGATAGAACACCTGTTCCGTGCTGTCCCTGATTTCTTCTGTCTTCATACGACTGATTCTCTTCATAGTGTGTTCGGGGATCCTCGTTGATGAAATCGTATTCTCCGATCACATTCAGGCTCCTGAGAGACTCATGGTTCTTCCAGTCAAATCCGTCATCAAAGCAGGCAATCAGCACACCTTTTCCTGTTATGCCCAGGTCATGTGCTTTCGGCACATTCACTAAGTCCATTTGCTTTTTGGAATTTCCGTAGTCGTTTATGCTTTTTGTTATGCCTGCAGTTTGCTTAGCGTCAAGTTCCTGCTTCTGCAGTCTTTGAACAACGGCGGTCTTGCTTACATACGGCAGAGACCTGACCTTGCCGGCCTGCTCATCGGTCAGATATGCACTCACTCCGTTCAGCCATCTGGATTCAGCTATGAC
>DAIQRO010000307.1:0-2995 GCA_036786155.1 Bacteroidota bacterium | reverse complement strand
GGGGACATCCTTCACAACCCTGAACCCGCCGCCTATCATTGCATGCTTTCCGATCTTCACAAACTGGTGAATTGCTACCAGGCCGCCGACAATTACCCAGTCTCCGATTTCAACATGCCCGCCCATTTGTACACCGTTGGCAAGTATTACATTGTCGCCGAGCCTGCAATCGTGCGCCACATGAGCATAAGCCATGATGAAGCAGTTCTTGCCGATTATTGTCCGCTTGCTGTGGTTCGTTGCCCTGTTCAGTGTTGCAAACTCGCTGACTACCGTTCCGTCTCCCACTTCTACTGTTGTGCTTTCGCCTTCGAACTTAAGATCCTGGGGAACTGTGCCTATGGATGCCCCGTGAAAGATCTTTACATTGTTGCCGATTCTCGCACCGTCCGCTATCAAAGTGCATGTGCCGATCTCAACGTTGTCGCCTATCACTACATCATCCGAAACAGTTGAGTATCTGCCTATGCGGAAATCCTTTCCAGTCTTTGCATTTCCGCTTACGGAATTAAATTCGTTCATTGGTTCAGGTTTTGTCGGATTCAAATTGTGGTTTCAACAAGTACATCCTGGTCGCTGTAGCTTGATTTTGTGATCATCTCAGCCATCAGGCCAAGTGAAAAGAACTGGACTCCCAGCATGATCAGGAAAATTCCTACAATGAACAGCGGCCTGTCGCTGAGTGGCTTGTCTTCGAAGAATTTCAGGAATGCAAGGTAAGCAGTTATGAAGAAGCCCAGTGTGGAAGTCACCAGCCCGATGGTTCCGAAGAAATGCAATGGCCGCTTGACGTACCTGTCAATGAATACAACAGTGATCAGATCTAGAAAGCCGTTAATGAACCTGCTCGCCCCGAATTTTGTCTTGCCGTACTTTCTTGCATGGTGTTTCACCGGCTTCTCTGTGACTTTAAATCCTGAAAGGTGCGCAAGAGCCGGAATATACCTGTGCATTTCACCGTATATCTTCAGACTCTTAACAACGTCCTTCTTGTAAGCTTTCAGGCCGCAATTAAAATCATGAAGTTTTATTCCCGATAGCTTTGATGTGACATAGTTGAAGAACTTCGATGTGTGCTTCTTGATGAAAGGGTCATATCTGACTTTCTTCCAGCCGGAAACCAGGTCATACCCTGAATTCAGAGTCCTAATTAAGTCCGGAATTTCCTCAGGATCGTCCTGCAGGTCAGCATCCATGGTAATTACCACATTCCCTTTAGCGGCCCTGAAACCCTTCGAAAGAGCGGCGGATTTGCCGTAGTTTTTCCTAAATTTTATGCAGTGAAATCTGTTGTTTCGCCTGTTAACCTCGCGGATTCTTTCAAAAGACTTATCTGTACTGCCGTCATCAACAAATATTACTTCATAATCGCACTGAAGTGACTTCAGCACTTCATCGAGTTTTGAGGAAAGTTCGCTTATAGATTCTTCCTCGTTCAGCAGGGGAATCACAACTGATACACTCTGATTTGATCGGATTGCTTTGGGTGGCTCTTGGACTATCGCTTGCTTTTTAACCGGTTCACCGACAGGTTGTTCTTTGGGGGCAGGTTTCCTTTGGTATCTTTTCCATTTAGTATGCACATTCTTTTTTCGCGGGTGTTCCATTAAGTCATTTATTTGAATAATAAGGTATATCTTATGTTTTTGAATTTCAATTGATTAACTATTGGTATCGTTGCGAGAGTTACAGGCAAATTCGTTTGGGATTGAAGCTGCAATTTAGGCACTGCCCAGATTATTTAAGTGTTTTGCTACAAGCAAGCTGGATTGACGGACCTTTCTCAACTTTTCAGGCGGTCGACCGAAAATGGCTGAATCTGCACAATTTCAAGGGTGTTGCCAGATCTTGTATCTGGTCGGAGTGCTGAAAATGGATGGAATTCGCCGGAGGACTGTTGATATGAGAAAAAACTTCATAAAATACTAAGAAATGGTTTTTGATTTCAGTTTAGATTTCGTATATTTGCACAGATTAAAAAGGTAAGGGAGAAAATAGAATTACTTCCTTGACTTTAGGAACTTTTTGTGTTATTTTTGTAGTTCCTATAAACATTGTTCTTTGTAAATACTAGACAGATAAGCACAAGAATCAAGTACACAGAATATATTGTGTGCGAACTTCAATACTTTGGAACCTTGTAGCCGAGATCAAAATCAAACTTATTTATAATGGAGAGTTTGATCCTGGCTCAGGACGAACGCTGGCGGCGTGCTTAATACATGCAAGTCAACTGAACTTAGGATAGCAATATTTTAAGGGAGGTGGCGCACGGGTGAGTAACACGTAGGTAATCTGCCTTTAGGTCTGACACAACCCCGAGAAATCGGGGCTAATATCAGATGATGCAGCGGCTCGACATCGAGACAGTTGTTAAACCTTTGGGGCCTAAAGATGAGCCTGCGTCTGATTAGCTGGTTGGCGGGGTAACGGCCCACCAAGGCAACGATCAGTAGCTGGTCTGAGAGGATGATCAGCCACACTGGAACTGAGACACGGTCCAGACTCCTACGGGAGGCAGCAGTAAGGAATATTGCTCAATGGCCGAAAGGCTGAAGCAGCAACGCCGCGTGGAGGATGAAATACTTTTGTATGTAAACTCCTGTGAGAAGGGAAAAATATGCAGATTTTCTGCGTTGATTGTACCTTCAGAGGAAGCCCCGGCTAACTACGTGCCAGCAGCCGCGGTAATACGTAGGGGGCGAGAGTTGTCCGGATTTACTGGGCGTAAAGCGCCCGCAGGCGGCTTGGTAAGTTTGGGGTGAAATCTCCCGGCTCAACTGGGAGGGTGCCTCGAAAACTGGCAGGCTAGAGGCAGGGAGAGGGATGTGGAATTCCAGGTGTAGTGGTGAAATGCGTAGATATCTGGAGGAACACCAGTGGCGAAGGCGGCATCCTGGCCCTGTCCTGACGCTCAGGGGCGAAAGCGTGGGGAGCAAACCGGATTAGATACCCGGGTAGTCCACGCCGTAAACGATGAGTACTAGGTGTAGGG
>DAIQRO010000071.1:0-13499 GCA_036786155.1 Bacteroidota bacterium | reverse complement strand
AACCATGAGAATGGGTGCAGAAGGCATAAAGGTGATGTGTGCAGGCAGGCTTGGAGGTGCGGAAATTGCGAGAACTGAACAGTATAAAGAGGGAAGGATTCCACTTCAGACGATCAGAGCGGATATTGATTATGCATCAGTCACGTCTCATACGATTTACGGTGCGATCGGCGTAAAAGTGTGGATATGCCGCGGCGAAAAACTTTCAAGAAATTAAAAACATCGGAGATTTAGGCTATGTTAATGCCCAAAAGGGTCAAGTACCGAAAAGCTCAGAGGGGACATCTCAGAGGAAATGCAGGAAGGGGACATTTGGTCGCTTTCGGCACTTTCGGTCTTAATGCAATGGAGCCGGCGTGGATTACCGACCGCCAGATCGAAGCCGCAAGAATTGCAATGACCAGATATATGAAGAGGGACGGAAGAGTGTTCATAAGGATCTTCCCCGATAAGCCTGTATCAAAGAAACCGGCCGAAACTAGAATGGGTAAGGGAAAAGGAGCTCCCGAATTCTGGGTTGCAGTGGTAAGGCCGGGAAGAGTGATGTTTGAAATTGACGGCGTGAACAAACAGATCGCTGAGGAAGCCCTGAGGCTTGCGTCGCACAAACTTCCAATAAAAACAAAATTCGTCTCAAGGATAGACTAATGCCAATCAAATCGCATCAAATAAGGGACATGAAAGCCGATGACATTAAGCAGTCGCTGGCTGACAGTTACGAGGCACTGACAAACTACCTGTTCCAGCACGGAACAGGCCAGTTGGAAAACTACAAGGCGATCTCAAACACAAAAAAGGACATCGCCAGGTACAAGACAATTCTCAGGGAAATGGAGTTGGGAATTTCCAAGAAGAAATCTTCAAAAAAATAAGGCGGCTTTAAATGAGCGAAGAAACGACAAACAACTCCGGAGCAGAAACAAAGAAAAAGACATCTCATACCGGAATGAGAAAGACAAGGGTCGGTAAGGTCCTGAGCAATAAAATGGACAAGACGATCATAGTGAGCGAAGAGAAGAAGATCATGCATCCGATCTATAAGAAGTATTTTAAGAAGACAACGAAGTTTGCCGCTCACGATCCCAAGAATCTGTGTGATATCGGCGATAAGGTGAAGATCATGGAGACAAGGCCGCTGAGCAAGACAAAGAGGTGGAGACTCGTTGAAATTGTTGAAAAAGTAAAATAACATTCTAACCACAGTCATAGATGTTACAGGAAGAATCAAATCTCGTTGTTGCCGACAATTCCGGGGCGAAATCAGTAAGGTGCATCAGGGTCCTGGGCGGTTCTGACAGGAGATATGCCGGGGTCGGTGATATTATCGTAGTATCGGTGAAGAGCGCAATTCCGGGAGGCACGGTGAAGAAGGGAGAGGTTTCCAGGGCGGTGATAGTGAGGACCGCAAAAGAGACAAGGAGAAAGGACGGCAGTTATATTAAGTTTGACGAGAATGCCGCGGTGCTGATCAACAATCAGAATGAGCCGAAAGGCACAAGAATTTTCGGGCCGGTAGCAAGAGAGCTGAGAGACAAACAGTTCATGAAGATCATTTCTCTCGCACCGGAAGTCATATAGAATCTAAAGACCATGAAAGAGAATAAACTGATCGAAACAAGGCTGAGGAAGAACGACACTGTAAAAGTAGTATCGGGCAACTCGCGCGGTACGGTAGGCAAAGTGCTTTTCATTGACAGGAAAAAGGGAAAGCTCATTGTGGAAGGTGTGAACATCATCCACAGGCACACAAAACCTTCGCAGAAGAATCAGCAGGGCGGTATAGTTCGGCGTGAAGCTCCCATCAACATTACAAACGTGATGCTGATGTGCCCGAAGACAAACCAGCCCACCAGAGTCGGAGCAAAGGTGATAAAGGATGAGAAGACCGGAAAAGAGACGCGCATGAGGCTCAGCAGGAAATCAGGCGAAATCATTATCAGCTAATAACGAAATGGCAAAGACCAAACAGGAAAGAAAAAAGGAAATTGATGCGTCTTCGAAAAAAGGAGGCGACAAGCAGGAGAAGAAGTCGGAGTACTTTGTAGAGGAAAAGGTACCGGTAAGGCTTCTTTCGCTTTACAGGGAAAAAGTTGTGCCGGAACTTGTGAAGAAGTTTGAATACAAGAATGTGATGCAGGCTCCGAAGCTTCAGAAAATAAGCATCAATGTAGGAGTGGGCGCTGCAACGCAGGACCAGAAGCTCATTGATGTGACAGTGAAAGAACTCGAAGCGATCACAGGTCAGAAGCCGGCAGTTGTGAAGGCAAAGAAGTCGGTATCGAATTTCAAGCTTCGTGAAGGTATGAACATTGGAGTAAGGGTAACGCTTAGGAATGCCAGAATGTATGAGTTCCTTGACAGGTTTGTGAATGTTTCAATTCCGAGGATCAGGGATTTCAGGGGGTTGCCTGACAAGAGTTTCGACGGCAGGGGCAATTACACCCTTGGCGTAAAGGAACAGATCATATTCCCCGAGATCAACGTTGACAATGTAAACAGGATATCCGGAATGGATATCACATTTGTAACTTCTGCAAAGACGGATGAAGAGTCACTTGAGCTTCTCAAAGGATTCGGATTGCCCTTTGCGACAAGACAGTCCAAAAATTAACAAAGCATAAATGGCAAGAAAAGCACTCATCGCCAAGCAGAAAAGAAGAGAGAGAACGGTTCAGAAATACGCCGAGAAGAGAAAAGAGCTCAAGGCAAAAGGCGACTATGCGGCACTGCAGAAGCTTCCCCGCGACAGCAGTGCAACCAGGCTTAACAACAGATGCAGTATGACGGGCAGGGTAAGAGGATATTACAGGAAGTTCGGATTGTCGAGACTCATGTTCAGGGAGCTTGCCCTTCAGGGAAAGATCCCCGGTGTTATCAAATCGAGCTGGTAATTTTATAAATTTACTGATTCAGGAGACAGCAAAATGTCAATGTCAGATCCAATATCGGATTTTTTGACCAGAATAAGAAACGCTGTGAAGGCGGGCAAGAAGAGCATTGATATGCCTTCGTCAAAGTTCAAGGAGGCAATTACATCCATACTTAAGGACTCGGCTTTCATTGAGGATTACAGCGTAGTGGAAAACGAAAAGAAGTTCAAGATGCTCAACATAAGGCTCAAGTATCATGGCGGCGACAGCGTCATACTCGGGCTGAGAAAGATAAGCAAGCCGGGCATCAGAAGGTATGTGGGCGCTGTAGACCTTCCGAGAGTGAGAAACGGAATGGGAATAGCGATCATCTCCACACCAAAGGGCCTCATGACAGACAAGCAGGCAAGAAAAAACAACATAGGCGGCGAAGTCGTCTGTGAAATCTGGTAAAAAACGCAGAAGGATCAACTAAGAGAAATGAGCAGAGTAGGAAAAAAACCTGTTGCAGTATCCGACAAAGTCAAGATCAACAGAACGGACAAACTGATCGAAGTTACCGGCCCCAAGGGATCTCTCAAAGTGGAGCTTGTTGACGGAGTTGACGTTGAAATGAACGGAAACGAAATCAATGTGAAGAGGTCGGATGATTCAAGAAAGAACAGAGCACTTCACGGCCTGTACAGATCGCTCGTACAGAACATGGTTACCGGTGTAACTGATGGATTCTCCAAAAAGCTTGAGCTTGTTGGTATCGGTTACAGGGCGGAAATGAAAGGCAATGCGCTTGTGATGATGCTCGGCTATTCGCATCCGACTGTTTTTGTTGCACCCAATGACATCACCATCGATGTTCCCAGTCCAAATCAGATCGTGATCTCGGGAATTGACAGGCAGCTTGTCGGCCTTGTTGCATCAAAGATCAGGTCATTCAGGAAGCCCGAGCCGTACAAAGGCAAGGGAATCAAGTACGAGAACGAATTTGTAAGAAGAAAAGCCGGAAAGACGGCGGCAAAATAACGCTCTAATTTTTGAGATGAATCAGAACACTAGAAGCCAAAAGAGAAGAGAGAGGATCAGGCATCAGATCCGCAAGAAAATATCGGGAACTCCGGATAAGCCGAGAATGGTGGTTTACAGAAGCGCCAATCATATCTACGCACAGCTTGTGGATGACCTTAACGGCAAAACACTGTTGTCGGTGTCTTCAAAGTCAAAGGATATTGCCGGAAAATCGGCTGATGCAAAAGGCAAGATCGAAATAAGCAAGCTTGTGGGAAAGGCTGCGGCCGAGAAAGCCGCATCGCAGAACATTTCCACTGAAGTGTTTGACAGGAACGGATTCCTTTATCACGGAAGGGTGAAGGCCGTTGCTGACGGAGCCAGGGAAGGCGGCTTGAAATTCTGAGTTTTGAAGATTGCATTCTTAGCTGAATGCATGACTCTCGGGTCGTCTAATGGCAGGACAGCGGCCTTTGGAGCCGTATGTGGAGGTTCGAGTCCTCCCCTGAGAACAAGAAAACGGATACAATAAAAAAACTTAATGGCAAAGAAAAAAATTTTTAAGGCCGGAGAACTCGAGCTTAAGGAAAAGCCGGTATCAATCGGCAGAGTTGCGAAGGTTGTAAAGGGCGGAAGAAGATTCAGTTTCTCTGCCGTTACGGTTGTAGGCGACGGGAACGGCCATGTGGGCATCGGGCTTGGAAAAGCGAACGAAGTGACGGACTCCATTCGAAAGAGCGTTGAAGATGCGAAGAAGAATGTTGTTGAAGTGCCGATAGTGAAAGGCACGATTCCGCATGAGATCATCGGCAAGTACGGCGCGGCAAAGGTTATGCTAAAGCCGGCATCTCCGGGAACGGGCATAATCGCAGGCGGCGGAGTAAGGGCGGTTCTTGAATCTGCCGGCGTACAGGATGTCCTCACAAAACTGCTTGGTTCATCTAACCCGCATAATGTAGTTAAGGCAACTATGAGGGCATTGATGTCGCTTAAGGATCCGAAGACAGTGGCTGAGAGAAGAGGCCTTTCTTTGCAGGAATTGTTTGAAAAATAAAATCCCGGTTCAATGAAGATTAAGATAACTCAGACAAGAAGCGTAATAGGCAGGCTGAAGAAGCAGAAGCAGACAATTGAGGCTTTGGGACTTGGCAGGCCGAACTACTTCACTGTGAAGGAAGATTCGCCGCAGATCCGCGGCATGATCAACGTGGTGAAGCACCTTGTAAAGGTTGAAGAGAATTTCAAAGAAAAGTAAACAGCTTTTCTGATGCTGACAGCATCAGCAATTTCACGGCTCCGGCCGGAAGACATTAAAGAATAAATCTGGATGGATATACTAAGCAATCTGAAATACGCGGAAGGGTCGAGGAAAAAGAAGAAAAGAGTCGGCCGCGGACAGGGCTCAGGGCACGGAGGAACGGCTACGAGGGGCCATAAGGGCCAGCACTCAAGATCCGGAGCAAAATTCAGAGCATGGTTTGAAGGCGGCCAGATGCCGCTTCAGAGAAGGGTGCCGAAATTCGGTTTCAAGAATCACATGAGGACCGAATACAATACGATCAATCTTGATGAACTGCAGACTCTCATTGATTCCGGCAAACTTGCCGCAGGAAAGATCGACAAAGAAACGCTTCTTAAGGCAAAGCTGATTCGCGGAGCTCAGAAGCCGCTCAAGATCCTCGGCAACGGTGAGATCAAGTCAAAGGTCGAGATAACGGCAGACTCATTCAGCAAAGCAGCCGTCGAAAAAATCGAAAAGGGCGGAGGCAAGGCAATCAAAGTATGAGCGGATTTGTAGAGAGTTTCAGGAATATATTCAAGATCGAGGAGCTGAGGAACAGGATACTGTTTACCCTGGCTCTGCTTGTTGTGGTTCGGATCGGCGCGCACATCACTCTGCCCGGAATTGATGCAGGGCTTCTTTCAGAAGCTCAGAAAAATCAGGCAGACAACACATTGTTCGGCCTTTATGACCTGTTTGTGGGCGGCGCGTTTCAGAACGCTGCCATCTTCGCACTGCGAAGAGGGAAGGAAGAAGATCAATCAGCTTACGAGGTTGTTTACCATACCTGTGGCAGCGCTTCAGGCATGGGGAGTCAGCGTTCAGCTTAAGAGCAGGATGGTTGGCGATATGAGCATAATCAGTCCTGAGTTTCCGAGCTGGTTCTTTACCATATCAACTGTCATCATTCTGACAGCGGGCACTATTTTTCTTATGTGGCTCGGCGAACAGATCACGGAGCGGGGCATTGGAAACGGAATTTCGCTCATCATTTTCATCGGCATAATTGACAGATTTCCGTATGCGGTTTTTGATGAATACCAGTTGGTTGCATCAGGGGCGAGAAATCTGCTTATCGAACTGATCTACATTGCTTCATTCGTATTCATCATTGCAGGCGTAATTGCCGTAACAGTGGCAGTGAGAAAGATCCCAGATCAGTATGCGAATCGGGTTGTGGGACGGAAAGTGTTCGGCGGAGTTACTCAGTACATTCCGATGAAGGTAAATTCGGCCGGTGTAATGCCGCTTATTTTTGCACAGTCGATAATGTTCATTCCCAGCACGTTCCTTTCGTTCTTTCCGAACAGCGAATTCATGCAGGGCGTGGCAAAGTACTTTGACTATACCAGCTGGTTCTACTCAACAGTCTATGCGTTGCTTATCGTGTTCTTCACATATTTCTACACTGCGATCGCATTCAATCCGAAGGACGTTTCGGACAACATGAAAAAGCAGGGCGGCTTTATTCCGGGTGTAAGGCCGGGCAAGCCGACATCAGATTATATTGACAACATCCTTACAAAGATCACGCTTCCGGGTGCAATATTCCTGGCGATAATTGCAATACTTCCGACATTTCTGATGAAGCTTGGAGTAACAACCGGGCTGGCGTCATTCTTCGGAGGCACAAGCCTTCTGATCATAGTCGGTGTTGCGCTTGATACACTTCAGCAGATAGAATCGCACCTGCTGATGAGGCACTACGACGGATTCATGAAAAGCGGAAAGATCAAATCCAGAAGGTAAAGCGTGGCTCTCGTCAAATCTCAGAAAGAGATTGAAAAGGTAAGGGAAAGCTGCAGAATAGTTTCTGACGTTCTTAAATATATCGGCTCTTTTGTTCAGGAAGGAGTGACCACCGGCGAACTTGACAAGTTGATAGAGAGCTTCATTCTTTCAAAGGGCGGCAGGCCGGCTTTCAAGGGCTACAGGGTCAGAAAGAGGGTCTTCCCGGCAAGCAGTTGCATCTCGGTCAATGAGGAAGTTGTACACGGAATACCGGGAGGGAGAAAGCTGAAGAGCGGCGATATCGTATCAATTGATGTCGGTGTTGAAAAGGACGGATACTACGGAGACAGCGCGTACACTTTTGCTGTGGGAAAGATCTCCCCAAAGAAGCAGAGACTGCTCAAAGTTACGGAAGAATCTCTTTACAAAGGGATCGGGAAAGCAGTGGAAGGCAATGAAGTAAACGACATTGGTTCTGCGGTTCAGAACTATGTGGAGGGATCGGGCTTTCATGTTGTAAGGACGCTTGTTGGCCACGGGATCGGAAAGAAGCTTCACGAGGAACCCTCGGTACCCAACTATTACGTTCCGGGAGCAAGCCAGAAGCTGTTTGAAGGAATGCTGCTTGCGATTGAACCGATGGTAAACTACGGAACCGAAGTTGTGTATGAAGAAGAGGACGGATGGACAATAGTTACGGCGGATATGCAGGATTCTGCGCATTTTGAGCATACGGTGCTGATCGGAAAAGATAAAGCTGAAATCTTAACATAGGACACTAAAACAAAAGATGGCAAAGCAGGAAGCGATAAAGGTTGATGGCATCATTACCGAGATTCTTCCTAATACGAATTTCAAAGTGAAGCTTGAGAACGGGCATGAAGTGCTTGCCCACATATCGGGCAAGATGAGGATGCATTACATCAGGATTCTTCAGGGAGACAAGGTAACAGTAGAGCTTTCACCTTATGACCTGACAAAGGGCAGGATAACATACAGGTACAAGTAAAAATAAACATCAGAGGGCAACCCAATGAAAGTGCGAAGCTCAGTAAAGAAAATGTGTTCGAAATGCAAGATCATCAAGCGCAAAGGCGTAGTGAGGGTCATTTGCACCAATCCGAAGCACAAGCAGCGTCAGGGCTAAGAACAATTTTTCAGAAAAAATTAACTGAACATAAATGGCAAGAATAGCCGGAGTTGATCTGCCAAAGAACAAGAGAGTTGTAATCGGGCTCACTTCCGTATTTGGCATCGGAAGGTCAACTGCTGAAAAGATACTGGCAAAGGCCGGGATAAGCGAAGACAAGAAAGTCTCACAACTTACGGATGATGAAGTGAATCACATCAGGGCTGAGATCGGCGCTGATCTGAAAGTTGAAGGTGCGCTGAAGTCTGAGGTATCTATGAACATCAAGAGGCTTGTTGATATCGGGACATTCCGCGGCAAGAGGCACAGAAAAGGATTGCCTGTACGCGGCCAGAGGACAAGGACCAATGCAAGGACGAGAAAAGGAAAGAGAAAGACCGTTGCCGGTAAGAAGAAAGCCGCGGCTAAGAAGTAAGCGGTCCTGCAACTGCTGAGGCAGAATTTCAGAATAATCAAAATGCAATAATTTGGCAAAGAACGTCAAAAAGACAAAGAAGAAATCCAATGTTGATGCCAACGGTGTTGCCCACATCAAGGCAACATTCAACAATGTGATCGTTACTCTCACTGATATTTACGGCAATACGATCTCATGGGCTTCATCGGGAAAGATGGGATTCAAGGGTTCGAAGAAGAACACTCCTTTTGCGGCGCAGGTCACAGCCGAGTCAGCAGCGAAGGCAGCTTTCGACATGGGACTAAAGAAGGTCGAAGTGCTTATCAAGGGAGTAGGCTCGGGCAGGGATGCTGCAGTAAGGTCTCTCAATACGGCCGGACTTGAGATCACATCAATCAAGGATATCACTCCTCTTCCACACAACGGCTGCAGGCCGCCGAAGAAGAGAAGGCAGTAATTCAAATTTCATTAATTCAGCAAAAGCTATACAATAAATGGCAAGATATACAGGCGCGAGCTGTAAACTGTGCAGAAGAGAGAGGACCAAGCTCTTCCTTAAGGGCACAAAGTGTTACACTGACAAATGTCCGATTGAATCACGCAACTATCCTCCCGGACAGCACGGCGTTTCAAAAAGGCAGAGGCTTACCGACTATGCTGTTCAGCTCAGGGAAAAGCAGAAGGTAAGAAAGACGTACGGTGTACTGGAAGGCCAGTTCAGAAAGTACTTTCAGGAGGCATCAAGGAAGACCGGCATTACGGGTGATAACCTTGTGAGGCTTCTGGAAAGAAGGCTTGATAATACCGTTTACAGGCTTGGACTTGCACCTTCAAGGAAAGCGGCAAGGCAGCTGATATCGCACAGGCATTTTACGGTTAACGGCAGAGTTGTCAACATCCCGTCATATCTGCTCCGGTCAGGCGATTCCATTCAGGTAAGGGAGAAGAGCAAGAAACTGGAGGTCATTCACGACTCGATGAAAAGAATAAAGGACAATATGATCCTTCCCTGGCTATCGCTTGACAAGGCAAACATGAAGGGTGTATTCGTGAAGGAGCCGGAAAGATCCGATGTACCGTTCAATGCGAACGAACAGCTCATTGTTGAGTTGTATTCCAAATAGGGTTAATTAAAAAAAGGACGACATCAGAATGAAGATCAACAATTTTCAAATGCCGGATGCTATCTTAAAGGAAGAATCAACATACACGGAGACATTTGGAAGGTTTATCGTTCAACCCCTCGAAAGAGGATACGGAGTAACACTTGGAAATTCACTGAGAAGAATACTGATCTCTTCATTGCCGGGCAGTGCAGTTATTGCCATCAAGGTAAACGATGCCCCGCATGAATTTACAACGCTGAAAGGCGTGGTTGAGGACCTGTCCGAGATCATTCTGAACCTGAAAGAAGTCAGGTTCAAAGACATTACCGGGAAAGGCACAAAGATCGAATTCACACTCAAAGGTCCGCACAAATTCACTGCTAAAGACATTCAGCAAAACACAAGTGATTTTGAGGTCCTTAATCCCGACAAGTACATTGCTACCCTCAACAAGGATGCAACCCTCAACATTGAGCTGAGGATGGGAACTGGAGTTGGATATGTGCCGGCAGAAGACAACAAGCACGTTGCTCTTCCAATTGAGTACATCTACGTTGACTCTATTTTCTCTCCCGTTAAGCTTGCAAACTACGTTATTGAAAACACGCGGGTAGGCAAACGAACAGACTATGAAAAGCTGATCCTTGAGATCAATACGGACGGCTCGATAAATCCTGAGGATGCGCTTGTTTATGCCGCAAAACTTATGCAGGATCATGTTCAGCTTTTCCTCAACCTTAATCCGCAGCAGGCACCGAGGCGTGAAGAGCCGGTAACGCAGGAAAGGGACGAACAGTTTGAAAGGATAAAGAAGATCCTTCTGATGCCTGTAGATGAACTTGACCTTTCGGTCAGGTCACAGAACTGCCTCAGGTCTGCAAACATAAAGACGATCTCAGACCTCGTAAGCAAGAACGAAAGCGAAATGCTCCATTACAGGAACTTCGGCAGAAAGTCACTTGCCGAGCTTGGCGAGCTGATAGAGAACTTCGGGCTTACTTTCGGAATGGACGTTGACAAATACCTGAAAGAAGAGACCGCGAAATAGTATAAACCTGATAACAGAAAAGGATCTGAATAATGATACACAGAAGAAAAGGCCGCAAGCTTAAAAGAACCGCAAGCCACAGGTCAGCCTTAATGTCAAATCTTTCGGCCTCGCTGATACTGAACAAGAGAATTTCGACGACGGAAGCAAAGGCAAAGGAACTGAGACTGTACATTGAGCCGCTTGTAACAAAGGCAAGAAAGGCGCTCAGGCTTAAGGATTCCTCCCCGGAAAAGAGCGTTCATCTGAGAAGGGAAGCCAGGAAATTCCTTGAAAACAAAGATGCTCTCAATATTCTGTTTGGTGAGATTTCGGTGAAAGTCGGCGACAGGCCCGGAGGATACACAAGGGTTCTCAAGACCGGCAACAGGGCCGGCGACGGTGCAAGGACTGCCATCATTGAGTTTGTCGATTACAACTATGTAGAGCAGAAGCAGGAGAAGCAGAAAGAAAAGGAAGCGGCACAGGGCGACAAGGCAGACACCAAGAAAACAGACGAAAAGAAGACTTCCAAAAAGCCGAAAAGCACTGAATCGAAGGCAAAGTCTGATGAGAAGAAGCCGGCAAAGCCGAAGAAGAAGAAAGAAGGCGCAGAAGCCAAAGCTTAACATATAAGATGCATTTCTGAAAATCCTTTTCAGTTTGAGTAACATCAGATTGTCAAGGATTTTCTCTTTGAGAACAAGAAGACACAGAGGAAAATGAAAATCACATCAGCGGAGTTTATCAAGAGCATCTACGATCTGAGAGCGCTTCCAAACTCTGTCCTTTCAGAGTTTGTTTTTGTGGGAAGGTCCAATGTAGGAAAGTCATCGCTGATCAACACAATCTGCAACAAGAAAAAACTTGCAAAGATAGGTTCAGTGCCCGGAAAGACAAGGCAGTTGAACTATTTCCTTATCAACGAGAAGTTCTATCTTGTGGATCTTCCGGGATACGGATACGCCAAGGTTCCTGAGCAGATCAGGGCA
Source organism: Bacteroidota bacterium (assembly GCA_036786155.1). Taxonomy (GTDB): domain Bacteria; phylum Bacteroidota; class Ignavibacteria; order Tepidaquicellales; family Tepidaquicellaceae; genus JADJAH01. The sequence goes on along the minus strand of DAIQRO010000071.1, from coordinate 1,942 downwards.
GGATGGAGAAAGCTTGTTGAAGATTATATCAGTGAAAGACAGAACGTGAAGCTCGTTTTTGTGCTGATTGATTCCAGGCATGAACCCACTTATCTTGACGAACTCATGGTAAGCTGGCTTGAGTACTATGAAATTCCGTTTGTGATCGTCCTTACGAAGTCAGACAAGATCTCCTCCAACAAGATGCAAAAGCAGATATACCGGTCTTCGAAGATTGTGAACAACGACGATCTGTGCCTTGACTATATTCCATTCTCAATAGTGACGGGAGAAGGAAAGAACGAAGTTCTGAAGCTCGTAGAAGACTACCTCGACAATTGACAGCTGAAGCTTTTTTGCTTCAGCTTTTAGTATCCTATCCATCCATTAAATGGCAGCAGTAAAAATTCTTGCAGCCGATGCGGTAAGCCTGGCCGGGGCAAACCTCCTTCCCAGAGGAAAGTTCACTGTTGTTTCAAAGCCCGGGATCACAAATGAAAGCATAACGCGTGAGTATCCGGATTTTGACGTACTGCTTATCAGAAGCACAAGAAGTATTGATGCTTCATTCCTGCGGTCCGCAAATTTCAGGATCATCGCAACCTTCACAAAGGGCACCGATCATATTGACATGGAGTCGGCATCACTGCTTGGAATAAAGGTCATAAATGCGGAAGAGGGAAATCACATTTCTGCGGCTGAGCACACTTTTGCAATGATCCTCTCGATTTACAAGAACATCTCAGTTGCGGACAGCCGTGTGCGTTCCGGGAATTTCAGAGATGCTGATTTCAGGAGGAACGAGCTCTTTGGCAAGAGTATCGGAATAATAGGATTCGGCAAAGTGGGGAGCTATGTCGGCATGCTGGCGCAGGCATTTGGTATGAGAGTCATTGCAAGCGATACAGATGTAAATGTCAGAACCCGACACAAAGATTTTGAATTCAGGAGTCTCAGATTTCTGCTCAATCATTCCGATGTAATAACCGTACACATTCCGCTTGATAAGCGAAACAGGGGATTCATAGGCGCAAAGCAATTCGCCATGATGAGGAAGGATGCGGTTTTCATCAACACTTCGAGAGGCGCTGTGACAGATGAGGATGCTCTTTTGGAAGCGCTCAGTTCAGGGGCAATCAGATATGCCGGAATAGATGTATTTGAAAACGAGCCGAACATAAAACCCGGATTCTTAAATCTGAATAATGCACTGCTGACAAACCACATTGCAGGGAAGACGGAAGAGAGCAGAGACCGCATTTCTCAGATAATGTTCGCAAAGATACTGAAGGAACTCGGAAAGAAAGTTTGAAATCACCGGTATAATGTCTTCAAATGCCCGTGCAGTAAGACTTTCCGCCTGAATTTTCTTAACATTTTGTTCATACTAAAATCTATATTGACAACATTTCACATTACTGCTATATTGACGCAAAATTACAACCCTTAACAACGAAACTGATTTATAATCATAAAACAAAAGGAGAAAAAAATGTCAAAGAAGCTACTCTCTGTTCTTGTTATTCTCTTGTTGGTTGCTTCAGCAGCAGTTCATGCTAAAGACAACAGGTCACTAAGGACACACAAAGTTTCAGACGGTTCAGAGCAGTATGACAATACTTCAGGGTACACCGTAACACCCTCAAGAATGGTCATACCGCCTTATCAGAGTTCAAGCCTGACTTTCAACCTTGTAACAACACCGGTAGCAACAGTATATGACCTTCAGTCAAATGCTGTTCCGCAGGAAATCTGGCAGGATCCGCTCGTACCTGCAAACGTTCACGCAACATTTATGTATTCAACAGTTGCAGGCTTTGCCACAAGGGCTTGCGCATATTTGCTGAGCACAAACTTCGGAGCTTCATTTGAGAATCTGGGTGATGTCCCGGGATCAGGAAGAAGCGGTTTCCCGGCAATCAGCGGTCTGGTCAGCGGCGCGGCAGTTATTGCAAATCACAAC
>DAIQRO010000070.1:0-13578 GCA_036786155.1 Bacteroidota bacterium | reverse complement strand
ACATCCGGAACGCCGCAAATATGGAAAGTTCCCATAGGAGGCGGTTGGCCCGATCAGGTCTCTACATGGCACGATTCAATCAAGGGCGTTTACCACAATCCGAAATCGAGGGATCTCATTTTTGCCAGCGATACGCAGGGAGATGAGAACATTCAGCTTTACAAGATGCCTGATGATGAGAGCGAGATCGTCCATCTTACAAAGGGATTTGAGGGATCGCAGTGCTTCTTTCACAAATTCAACAAAAAGGGCACCTAGTTTCTGTTCTCAACCAACATACGGCTGAAGTACAACTTCGACGTTTTTGTGCAGGATCTGGCCACCGGCGATAACAAACTTATCAAGGCATTTGAGGATAAGTATCCCACGCATGCGGAAGACTGGAGTCCGAACGAACGCTATTTTACTTTTGCAAAATTCTATGGCAATATCAATCATGACATTTTGCTGTTCGACACCAAGACCGGCGAGATCATAAACATCACGGAGCACAACATCGAGAACAACGAAGTGAATGCCGGAAGCGAGTTTGACAAGGAGAGCAAGGGCTTCTATTATGTTTCCGACAAGGACAGGGAATTCAAAGGGATCAGATACTATGATATCAGGAAGAAGAAGTCGCACTGGGTGGTTGAAGAGGACTGGGATGTGATGAGCTTTGAGATATCAAACGATCATAACTATCTCATATACGCTCTCAACGTCAACGGCAACATCTCTCCAAAGATGTATAACCTGAAAAGCGGAAAGCGGCAGAAGCTCAAAGTGCCGAAGGGAAATTACCATTCGCTGAGGTTCACTCATGACGATAAGAAGATAGTTTTCCTGTGCGACAGTCCCCTGAGTCCGGGTGAGATATTTGTGTATGACATCAGGAAGCAGAAGACAGTTCAGATCACAAATTCGCTTGTCGGAGGAGTTTCAAGCAAGGGCCTTACGAAGCCAAAGGACGTATTTTACAAGAGCTTTGACGGACTCAAGATCCATGCACTCCTTTATATACCGAAAGGCACAAAGAAAAACGGGAAGAATCCCGCAATTGTGTGGCCGCATGGCGGGCCGGAGTATCAGGAAATGCACAACTTCTCAAAGTATGTGCAGGTGTTTGTGAATGCGGGATACATTGTGATAGCGCCGAACTTCAGGGGAAGCATCGGATACGGAAAGACATTTCAGAAGATGATCTACAAAGATTGGGGCGGTGCGGAGCTCAAGGATGTGCTTGGAAGTGTAGAGTATCTGAAAGGAACAGGATACGTTGATCCTTCAAGGATCGCAATTGTGGGAGGCAGTTTCGGCGGCTTCATGACGCTGACCTGCATCACAAAAGCTCCGGAGGTTTGGAAGTGCGCTATAGATATTTTCGGGCCTTCAAACCTGTTCACATTCCTTGCATCTGTTCCGGAGCACTGGAAGAGCGGCGCAGTTGCGCTTGTGGGCGACCCGGAGAGTGACAAGGACATGCTTTATGACAGGTCACCCATAAACTTCGTTGACAACATCAAATGCCCGCTCATGGTGGTGCAGGGCAAGCATGACCCGCGCGTTGTGGAAGCTGAGTCTGAGCAGATCGTGAACAAGCTGAAGGAAAAGAACAAGCCTGTTGAGTACATTCTGCTTGAAGACGAAGGGCACGGATTCAGCAAGGTTTCAAATCAGATCAGGGTGTTCAAGGCGAAGCTCGACTTTCTTGACAAGTATCTGAGGAACTGAGAGAATTGAGCAAAGGGATTCTATTACTCGAAGACGGCACTGCATTTGAGGGCGAGTTGTTCGGACATGCCGGAGATGTTACGGGCGAGGTCGTCTTCAACACTTCACTGACCGGCTATCAGGAGATCCTCACGGATCCTTCCTACTCGGGACAGATAGTTGTAATGACCTATCCTCTCATCGGAAACTACGGAGCAAACAACACCGATGAGGAATCGGAGAAGATACAGGTGTCAGGGCTGGTGGTGGGAAACTACGAAGACAACTGGAGCAACTTCCTCGGCATGGAGTCTCTTGATGAGTATCTGAAGCAGAGCAGGATCCCGGCAATATCGGGAATCGACACCCGAGCGCTGACCAAGATCATAAGAAGCAGTGGTGCAAAGAGGGGCATTATCTCTCCGAAGACATCCTTGCAGAAGATGATGCAGAGAGTTAAAGAATCTCCCGTAATGAGCGGCCTTGACCTTGTAACGAATGTGACTACAAAGAAAAGTTACGAGACCGGCCCTTCCAATGCAAAATACAGGATCGCCTTTTACGATTTCGGAACCAAGAAGAACATCATCAGGGAGTTCCTGAACTTTGACGTGAAGCTGAAGGTGTTCAATGCAAAGGCGTCGTACAAAGAGATCCTCGATTACAAGCCCGACGGAATTTTTCTATCCAACGGCCCCGGTGACCCTTCCGCCGTAGGATACGGAATAAAGAACGCTGCAAGCCTTGCTGAGAGCGGCATACCCGTGTTCGGCATCTGCCTCGGCCATCAGCTTCTTGCGCTCGGACTCGGTGGCAATACCTACAAGCTAAAGTTCGGACACAGGGGCGGCAACCATCCTGTCAAGAATCATCAGAAGAACAGCATCGAGATCACTTCGCAGAATCACGGCTTTGCCGTGGACGAAAGCTCGCTTGATCCGAAGAAGGTCAGGGTGACACATACAAATCTCTACGACGGAACAAACGAAGGCATCGCCCACAGGAAATTTCCCGTCATGTCAGTGCAGTATCATCCCGAGGCAAGCCCCGGCCCGCATGACAGCAAGTATCTCTTTTCAGATTTTATGAAGATAGTTGCAAAACACAAGTAGCACAGGGAAAGCCGTTACGCGGGACAGTCAGAAGATTAATTATCATCATGGAAAAAATAATAGACGGCAAATCAATATCATCCGCCCTTAGAAAGCAATTGCTTGAAAAGACAAACCGTCTGAAGGCAGAGCGCGGCATCACGCCCGGGCTCGCTTTCATTATTGCGGGTGATGACCCGGCATCAAGAGTATATGTGAAGAGCAAAGGCAAAGCATGTGACGAACTCGGATTCTATTCGGTAACGGAGCATCTTCCGGAAGATGTGAGCGAAGGCAGACTGCTGAGTCTCATAGATGAATTCAATGCAAACGACTCAATACACGGCATACTGGTTCAGCTTCCTTTGCCTTCGCATATTGATCAGCAAAAAGTGATAGAAAGGATCGATTACAAAAAGGATGTTGACGGATTTCATCCCGTGAATGCAGGCCGGCTGATGATAGGCGAGAGATGCTTTGTGCCGTGCACACCGGCAGGCATTGTAGAAATGATCGGGCATGCGGGAGTGAAAACGGAGGGAAGCAATGTGTGCGTGCTCGGCAGAAGCAACATTGTCGGAAAGCCGGTTGCAAACCTTCTTATGAGAAAGGAATACAACGCAACGGTGACGGTGTGCCACAGCAGAACCAAAGACCTGAAGGCCGTGACATACGGAGCCGATATCCTGATTGCGGCGATAGGCAAGCCGGATTTCGTTAAGTCGGATTTCATAAAAGAAGGATGCGTAATCATTGACGTTGGGATCAACCGCGTTGCTGATTCAGATTCCAAAACAGGATACAGGATAACCGGCGATGTTGATTACGATGACTGCTTTGAAAAATGCGGAGCGATCACTCCGGTTCCCGGAGGCGTAGGCCCAATGACAATAGCAATGCTGATGAAGGGCACGTTTGACTCAGCCGCGGGAGAAGTGTATGAAAGATAGTTACTTCGAGGTTCGCATCCCTTACAACAAAGAGAACTGCGGCGAGATAGAAACAATGCTTGTGATGTACGGGGGCCTCTCCTGGCTTGATGAAGAAGGAAAATTCATTGTATGCCTGGAGTCAAAGGATGAAGCGAATGAACTTAAGAAGTATATCGAAAACAGTGAAGAAACATTTGTAAAGGGTGTTGAAGTTAAAAAGCTTGTGAACAAGGACTGGAACAGTGAATGGGAAAAGTCAATCAAGCCCGTTGAGATCGGGAAGAAGATGATTGTCTATCCTTCATGGCTTAAGGAAGAGCTTGGAGACACAACCGGCAAAATACGGATAGAGATAGATCCGAAAACCGCATTCGGGACGGGACATAACGAGACCACGCAGATCGTGCTTGAACTGATGGCAAACTATCTGAAAGGAGACGAAGAGAAACTGCTTGATTACGGTTGCGGAACTGCCATACTTGCAATTGCCGGCACAAAGCTCGGCATCGCGCGGGCGGTTGCCATAGACAATGATCCAGAGGCGATACCCGTTGCCGAAGAGTGCATCAAGAAGAACGCCGAATCGGATAAGATCGAACTTCACTGCGCTAACATTGACGAGATTGAAGAGGAGGAATTTGATGTGATCTGTGCAAACATAATCAGCAGTGTAATACTGGAGAACATAGAGCACATCAGCGCAAAGGCTGCCAAGGGAGCGAAGCTGTTCATCTCCGGCGTGCTGATGAGCGAGGACCAGGATATCATGGATCATCTCTTCAGCTACGATTTCGACATTGAGGACATAATGAGCAAAGGCGAATGGATGGGAATCTATGCGGTCCGGCGATAAGAAAGTATATTCCGTAATTGACCTCGGCACAAACACCTGCCTCTTACTGACAGCCTCCGTTGAAGGTTCAGGACTTACCGCGCTGAACGAAGTGCAGGAAATCCCCCGCATAGGCAAAGGCATTTACGATACCGGAATGATCGCTGATGAGAGTTTTGAAAGGGCGGCGCAAGTGTTCCACCGCTACAGGCTATTGTCGGAAGAATACGGAGCAGAAGAGATCTTTGCATTCGGCACAAGCGCTCTGAGAGACGCAAAGAACAGCGGGGATTTCATTGCATACATAAGAGAGAAGTCCGGAATACAGATCACCGTGATAAGCGGAAAGCAGGAAGCCGAATGCGCATATCTCGGGGCAGTGTATGATTTAGGAAGCGGTGAGCATGCCGTGCTCGACATCGGCGGAGGAAGCACCGAACTGTCATTCATGCAGGGAGGAATTCTCGTTAATGAAAGCGCAAACATCGGTTCTGTAAGGATCACGGATATGTTCTTCCGCAGCGGCTATACCGAAAGTGCCCGGAAAGAGGCGGAGAAATTCATTACAGAAGGCATAGACATACTGCCGTTGTATGAATCACACAGGCAACTTGTCGGCGTTGCAGGTACAATGACAACACTCTCCGCAATAAAGCTCGGGCTGATGGAGTTTGATTTTTCAAAGATACACGGTGATAACCTGGCAATTGAAGAAGTCCGGAGCATTGCGGAGAAGCTCTTCCGCATGAGTGAAGATGAGAGGAAAGAACTTGGCTCCTATATGGCGGGACGAAGCGACATAATCACTGCCGGCGCCTTTATTCTCAGGATCTTCATGGAGAAGCTGAAGGCTGAAAACATAATAGTTTCCGCAAAAGGGCTCAGATACGGGCTGATGCTAAACATTGATGCCTTTTCTAAGAACGACTAATTCAGTATTTTTGAACACAATTAATTGTTGACTGCTTATGATAGGGGAATTCAAGAAATTCATTGCACAGGGCAACGCACTTGACCTTGCTGTAGGTGTAATAATCGGCGGCGCGTTTGGAAAGATAGTCTCATCATTTGTCGGGGATATTTTCATGCCGGTTCTGGGAATTTTGCTTGGTGGAGTTGACTTCAACAGTCTCGGCATAGTGCTGAAGGAAGGAAAGGACGGAGTGGCTCCGGTGATATTCGCTTACGGCAAGTTCATTCAGTCGGTGGTTGATTTCTTCCTTATCGCGATTGCATTGTTCTTCCTTGTGAAGGCCATCAACAGTTTCAGATCCAAAAAGGAAGAAGCCCCTGCGCCTCCTCCCGAAGACATAGCGCTTCTTACAGAGATCAGGGATCTTCTGAAATCAAAGTAGTTCCATGAAACCGTCTAGCGGATTCCTGTGTTCTCCTGAATTCGCAGATAAAACTTAACAACAAAAATGGGCAAGTTCGTATCAAACAGAAATGAAACGATCAGACTTTTCAAGAACCCGTTCCTTGAATACTTTTCGCACATACATCCGATAACACCGATCGTTGTCTATGTTCCGGTCATACTTATTATGGCGTATCTTTCATTCACGGTGTCCGGTCTTACGGCAACCGTAGTAAGCTTTCTTTTCGGTGTGCTGTTCTGGACACTGACGGAATATGTGATCCACAGATGGGCGTTTCACTATGAACCAAAATCAGAGGCAGGCAGAAGGGTACACTTCCTCGTTCACGGCATTCATCATGATTATCCAAGGGATGCCACACGGCTTGTGATGCCTTTGCTTGTGAGCGTTCCGCTTGCATTGCTGTTTTACTTCGCATTCCGTTTTGCATTCGGAGAGTATCATTTCGGAGTATTTTCAGGATTCGTTCTAGGATATGTCTCCTACGACTCTATTCACTATGCGACGCATCACCTGAAGATGAAAGGTAAGATCGGCTCATTCCTCAAGACATATCATCTCAAGCATCATTACAACGACGAGCACACGGCTTACGGGGTCAGCAATCCTTTGTGGGATTATATTTTCAAGACCGTGCCGGACAGGCTGAGAAACGTTGAAGACCCGATGACCAAAGAGCAAAACAGATAGCCCTTCGAGATCTTGAATTGCCCTGTGAGGAATTTTCCAAGCAGGGCTTTTTTGTTTGAATGCATTATTGAATTTCAATCAGGAGCGGCGTTACTGCCGGTAATAAATGGACCATCCAAAAGGAAACATTTTTGAAAACGTTACTCCTTCAAAGAGCGGTTTTGAGGTCTTTGAAAAACTAGCGGGAACAACAGCGGCGCACGTTGAGCGGATCATCTCAAACGGGCAGAAGACTCCGGACGGCAAATGGCTTCAGCAGGAAATAAATGAGTGGGTGGTGCTGATTGACGGGAGTGCAGTACTCTCATTTGACGATGGCGAGAAGCTTGACCTGAAGCCGGGTGACTATGTCTTCATTCCTAAGGATACAAAGCACAGGGTTGATTACACAAGCGAAGATCCGCCTTGCATCTGGCTGGCATTTCACTTTAACTGACTAAAGAGATTGAACACTCCGGAACAATTAATAAGCAGACTCGGACTAATCCCGCACCGCGAGGGTGGCTGGTTCAGGGAGATCTACAGGTCTGAAGGTACATTGAAGACAGTAAGGAACGAAGTTGAGGCCGTAAGGAACCATTCAACTGCGATCTATTTTCTTCTCACAAGCGGCCAGAAGAATGCCTTGCACAGGATAGCTTCCGACGAGATATGGCATTTCTACTCAGGCTCGTCGCTTGCTGTTTATGAGATTGATGCAAATGGAAATTTCAGGAAGAATATTCTCGGGACTGATGCTGAGAACGGAGAAATGCCTGCTCTTGTGATAAAGGCCGGCAACTGGTTCTGCGCCGAAGTGACAGAGGCAGATTCTTACACGCTTGCAGGCTGTACGGTCTCGCCCGGGTTTGACTTCGAAGACTTTGAACTTGCAGTCGCAGACAAGCTGGCTCTGCAGTTTCCGGAACATGAGGAATTCATCAGAAAATTTTCCTGAAGATCATTTCACTATAACAAATCACGAATGCTGAAACTTTTCAACTCGCTTACAAGAACTCTTGAGGAGTTCGTTCCGATCGAACCGGGCAAAGTGCGGATGTACTGCTGTGGGCCGACAGTATATAACTTTCAGCATATCGGCAATTTCAGGACATTCGTTTTCGAAGACATTCTTCTCAGAACTCTGAAGTACAACGGATTTGACGTGAAATATATCATGAACATCACTGATGTGGGGCATCTCACCTCTGATGAGGATACAGGCGAGGACAAAGTTGAGAAGACAGCAAAGGAGCAGGGACGCAGTGTCTGGGACATTACAAAGTTCTACACAGATGTTTTTCTCCGTGACGTGAATCTGCTCAATATCACACCGCCGGAAATGTACACCAAGGCAACCGAGTATATGGATGAACAGATCGCAATGGTGAAATGCCTTGAGGACCAAGGGTTCACTTACAGGACAAGCGACGGCATTTACTTTGACACCGCAAAGTTTCCCGATTACCCTAAGCTCGCGAGACTGGACATTGAAGGTATGAAGGAAGGTGCGCGGATAGAATTCTCTGAAGAGAAAAAGAGCATCACTGATTTTGCTCTGTGGAAGTTTTCTCCGAAAGATGAGAAAAGGCAGATGGAATGGGATTCTCCCTGGGGCATCGGTTTTCCGGGCTGGCATATAGAATGCTCGGCGATGAGCACAGCATTGCTTGGAAATCACTTCGACATTCATTGCGGCGGAATAGATCACCTCCCCGTGCACCATACAAACGAACTCGCACAGTCTGAAGCGTGCACCGGCGAGAAGTATGTAAATTACTGGCTTCACGGGGAATTCCTGAATATGGGCGATGAGAAGATGGCAAAGTCAACGGGGAATTTCATCACCCTTCAGACGCTCATTGACAAGGGTTATTCTCCGATGGATTACAGATACTTTCTTCTGATGGCACATTACAGAAGGAAGCTGAAGTTCTCTTTCGAAGCTCTTGATTCCGCAAAGAGCGGCTACAGGAATCTTCTCTCAAAGATTAATTCTCTCAAAGAACCTATACAGGACAACGCATCAGACAAGAGCACATATGAAGCAACGAGGAACAGGTTTCTGAATGCAGTCAATGAAGACATGAACATGCCTGTTGCAATGTCTGTGCTTTGGGAAGCTGTGAGGAATGAGAAGCTTAGCGCGGAAGACAGGCTGAAGCTTGCTTACGACTTCGACAGGGTCCTCGGACTCAGGCTGGACGAGGCTTTGCCGGAGCAGACAGAATCCGCTCCTGAGGAAGTAGTGCGGCTTGCCGATGAACGACTCGAAGCCAAAAGAGCAAAGGACTTTGCCCGCGCGGATGAACTTCGCAACAAGATAAGGGATCTCGGCTTTGAAGTGCTTGACTCCAAAGACGGCTACTCACTCAAAAAGCCGGACTGAGGAAATTCATTTTCCGGAATTCTTCTGTGCATCCTCGTATGCCTTTGCCCAGATCTCGGGCGGAACAACTGATTCCATTTCTTCATAGATCCTGAAGGCCTTCTCTCTGTACTTCTTATCCACCTCTGTTTGTATTATGACAGAAGGGTGCTTTCTCTTCTTGTAACCCGTCGGCTTATCGAGAAATATTGTAAGAAGGTAAACCGGTCCCGGTTTGAACTCACCGGTTCCCCTCAGGTCGGCCGTGTCGGCATCAAGCACTCCGGATGAATTTATCATTCTGTCGATCTTGCGCAATCCTGAGGATGAAGGCGTAAACTCATAGATGTTTGTCCTGCCGTATTTCGTGTATTCAAGCTTGCTGTTGCCGGATTCATGCAGTTCTATCTGGTAACTGCTCTGAACGTCGGGAGTTGTGTTTCCCGTTGAATGGTAGTAAGCAAGCTTTTCCCATTCAAACTGAGCAAACGCAGTTGATGACATGAGCAGAACGATGATGAATGCGGCAGTTGACTTGGTGGTCATTGTATGTTTCAGTTTATTTTAGTTTCGGATTTGATCTCTTCGGGCACAAGGCTCTTGATCGTCGCATAAAGCTTTTCAATTCCATCTTTGTATTCATCCTTCACCTGAGAAGGGATCTCAATCCTTCCCGGCGGCTGGTCGAGAAGAGGATCCTGCCAGAGCGTTATCACGAGACTGCTTTCGGAGCCGCCGATCAAAGTCTGATCGCTTTTCATGCTTTCCGCAGGCACATCAAAGACCTTGCTGTTTTTAAGCGCCTTTTTAAGCTTCTTCATACCCTTCTTGCTGGAAGGTATCTTAAATTCCCTGAAGACCTCGCCATTGGCGTCTTTGAAGTGACATTTGCCGAGCCGTCGTAACTTATGATGATCCTGTAACTGTACTGATATTCCGGAGACACCGGGCCGCTTGAGTGGTTGTATTCAAGCGAGGACCATTTCTGAGTCTGCGACTGCGCTGAGCCGGCAAGAAGAAGCAAAACGGTCAGCAGTAAAATGTGTGTGATCTTCATGTGGAAAATTTTGCCGTCAAAATAGGCATTGGAGATCAAAAAGTTAAGAGCAAGCGTGTTGAAAATCGCGCGGTTCAGAGAATCGGGCATTAAACCTTCTGAGGCGAATGCAAGAGCTCTGACAGCATTCAATTCATTGAATATGCTTCGCTCAATTCGTATTTTAGCGCAACAAAAACTAACACTTCGCTGATGAAATTCACCGTCAAAGGAGATAAGCTTTCTGAGTGTCTTGCTCATCTGAATTCGATCGTTCCTGCCAGGTCAACGCTTCCGCTCTTAGGAAGCATTTTTTTTGAGCTCAAAGGGAAAGAGCTCACACTGATGGCATCTGACCTTGATACATTCATAAGGACCAAGATCGAAGTCAACGGCAAAGCTGACGGCAAGGCCGCAATCCCCGCCAAGAAGCTTTTTGATGTTTCGAGGACATTGCCTTCGGATGACCTTTCCTTTGAAGTGAATGACAAGAACAGGCTCACGATCAAGACCAAAAAGGGCAAATATACAATGAGCGGCGAGCCGCCGGATGACTTCCCTCAGCCGGAGATCACGGAAGACCTTCGTGAGCTGAATTTCAAGGCCTCCGGGCTGAAGAGGTGCCTTGCGAAAGTGATACATGCGGCAAACACTGAAGAGCTCAAGAGAAACATGATGGGAATCCTTATGGAAGTCGGAAAGAAGGAAGTGAAATTCGTTGCGACAGACAGTTACAGGCTTTCCAGGATCTCAAGGTCAGACATCAGCATTGACGGTACGGCCGAAGAAAAGATTGTGATCCCGCTCAGGACAGCATCGCTTCTTGTAAGACTGCTTACTGATGACAAAGCTGTGATCGCATTCAATGACAAGGATCTTCTCATTCATTTCGGTGAGTACGAAGTTTTCTCAAAACTGCTTGGAGAGACATTCCCCAACTATGAGAACGTCATTCCGACAAACAACGACAAACTGCTTAAGATAAACAGGGATGAGTTTTTTGAATCGCTGAACAGGGCGCTTATACTCGCCAATCCGAATACGAACCGCGTGATACTTGAAATTGCATCGGACAATCTTACAATCAAGACGGACAATCCCGAAGTAGGATCAGAGGGAGAAGAATCAATTGACTGCTCATTTTCGAGCAGGTCAGGTTCGGATGAGATGGACGGCAAGGCATTTACAATTGCATTCAACGGGCTCTTTGTGAGAGAAGCATTGAGTCAGATAGAGACAGACATAGTTGAGATAAGTTTCGGCAGCCCTTCAAAGGCCGCTATTGCACAGCCGGATGAACAGTCCGAGAACGAAGTGTTTACGGAATTGATCATGCCGGTAAGGGTAGGATAGACTGTATCATCAAAGGCATTTCCGCAGAAGCTCAAGAAATTTTCAGCACGGTATTTCCGAAAGAAAATCCTCAGATGATCGTTGACAAAATTATGAACGGGAATGTCCGATGATCTTGAACAGGATCGTCCTGAGGGATTTCAGGAACTACGCAGAGCAAGAGCTTGAGTTCAATCCGAAGTTCAACTTCATTTACGGAAACAACGGGCAGGGAAAGACGAACATACTTGAGGCGGTTTCACTGCTCACGTTCGGCAAGAGTTTCCTGGGCAGCCACGAGGCCGACTGCGTAAGGCTCGGATGCGGGGGGTTCAGGATCGAGGGCAGGTTTGTAAATGATTCGGGCAACAGCGAACAGCTTGCGGTTGCATACGATACGGAAGCGAGGGCGAAGACGGTGCACAGAAACAAAGAGAAGGTAAGTTCTTTTTCATCGGAGATCTTCGGAAGATACCCTGTCGTGTTTCTTTCTCCGGCAAACCTTGCGGTTACATACGGCACGCCGTCAGAAAGTAGGAAGTACTTTGACATCATGATCTCGCAGGCAAGCCCTGTTTATCTTCAGCGGCTGAAAGAGCTCGGAAGACTGCTCAAGCAAAAGAACGCACTGCTCAGAAGCGGTTTGCATGGACGAAGATATGATGATGCAGGATTTGCCGGAATGCTTTCGAGCTTCAATGAAAAGCTTTCCTCCGTGTCTGCGGATATTGTGAGCCGCAGGCTGAGGTTCCTGGAAGAATATAAGAAGCATTTTGAAAGGAGCTTCTCGTTTCTCATTGCCGGCGGACAAGGCGCTTACATTAATTACTCTTCGGAGGCGTTCGGCACGGTTGATGATGTAAGCGGATTAAGCGAAAGGTTTCTGACCCGGTTTGAGGAGAGCAGGCAGGAAGAGATCACGAGAGGCATTACACTTTGCGGCCCGCAAAGAGATGATTACGTGTTCAGCATGCAGAAGGACGGAGAGAAGTTTCTGCTGAGGAATTTTGCATCGCAGGGTGAGCATAAGACTTTTCTTGTAGCGCTGAAGCTTGCGGAGTATGAATATCTCAAGGCCGAAAAGTCAACAGCGCCGGTGCTACTGCTTGATGACATACTGTCTGAACTGGATCATTCAAGAGTGGCTCAGATAGTTTCTCATCTCAAGGATTACGGACAGATATTTCTAACGACTGCAGACCATACGCACATAGACAAGATGAAGAGGTTTTACGGCAACGATGAAATTTCATCATTCAATGTAACTGAAGGGAAAGCGCGCTTTGAAGCACAAGCCGTTTGATACAAAAGTGAGGTTCAAGAGGGCCGTCTGCCTTGCGGATGAGCTTGATGATTTCATGAGCCATTTCGGACTTGATGCAAGGCTTCACGAGATGAAGATACTCGAAGTGTGGAAAGACTCGGTTGGCGAAACCATTGCTGCATATTCAACGCCCGTTGAGCTAAGGAAGAACAAACTGCTTGTAAGCGTTGAGAATGCTGCCTGGAGATATGAACTTTCACTGAGGAAGAATGAGATTATTGAAAGTCTCAACAAGCATCTGAACAAGAACCTGATCAGGGAAATAATTTTTGTGTAAGAAGTCTTAAAAGAAAAAATGGCAAAGAATAAAGAAGAGATCAAAGAGTCAAAATACGGCGCCGGCGACATACAGGTGCTGAAAGGTCTTGAGCACGTTAGAAAAAGGCCGGCTATGTACATCGGAGACATTTCGTCAAGAGGCCTGCACCACCTTGTTTACGAAGTGGTTGACAATGCGATTGACGAGGCACTTGCGGGATTCTGCGACAAGATCACCCTTACGCTTAAGAAGGACGGTTCGGTGACAGTTACCGACAACGGCAGGGGAATTCCTACTGACATTCATCCCACCGAAAAGAAATCTGCTTTGGAAGTGGTGATGACTCAGCTCAATGCGGGAGGAAAGTTCAACCGCGATACATACAAGGTCTCAGGCGGACTGCACGGAGTCGGCGTGTCTGTTGTGAATGCACTGAGCGAATGGATGGAAGCTGAAGTGGTCAGAGACGGAAAGGTATTCTTTCAGCGCTACAGGCGTGGAGTGCCGGAGGCAAATGTAAAAGTTACAGGCCAGGCAAAGAAGACAGGCACCAAGGTCACATTCTATCCCGACAAGGAAATATTCAAGAACATCAATTTCAAATATGAGACTCTTGAAGAGAGGTTGCGCGAGCTTGCGTATCTTAACAAGGACCTTTCGATCA
>DAIQRO010000069.1:12876-13603 GCA_036786155.1 Bacteroidota bacterium | reverse complement strand
AATGGATAGCGGAATATAATAGCGCTGGCTTTAACCATATATATGATCTCACACTTGACAAAAATTCAAATGTTTATGTTACCGGTGCAAGCGGGTCATCAATAGCAACAGTAAAATTTGTCCAAACCCCGACTGCAACAAATCCAATTTCTAGCATTGTCCCTGAGAAGTTCAATCTTGAGCAGAACTTCCCCAACCCCTTCAACCCCGTCACAATAATAAGTTACGAACTTCCCAACAGCGGGTTCGTTACGCTCAAGGTTTATGACATGCTCGGCCGTGAAGTGAAGACTCTCGTGAACGAGATGAAGACTGCGGGATTTCATAAGGCGCAGTTTACAGCGGAAGGACTCGCCACCGGCGCGTACTTCTACCGGCTTTCGGTAAGCGGTGGGGCGGGAGAGTTTATTGCGGTGAGGAAGTGTGTGGTGGTGAAGTGAAACACAGTGTTGAGGATTAGAACCGGAAGCGTGAACCTTCGTAACCTTAGCTCGTCCACAGTGTACTTTGCGGTTGATCCTGACCCAAAGAACTACATTGCCATTTATGATGAAGATGGCTGGCAAGAGTGATTACAGTTCACATTAACCCAAAGAACTTCCTGATCTTTCCAACAAGAGAGATCCTGTAATTCTTGCCGTTAAGCTGGAGCTCATCTTCGTTGAGGCTGTTCAGCACTCGGTCTTTCATGAGTTTGCTTTCCGCTATTTTGGCGCTGATCTCTTCG
>DAIQRO010000069.1:0-12866 GCA_036786155.1 Bacteroidota bacterium | reverse complement strand
CAAGAATGTCATTGAAGCATGTCTTAGTGATCTCATAAACAAAGGAATCAACGACAGCACGAATGGATGCGGAGCGGACTTCACCGGTCAGCAATGACATCTCTCCGAAGTGCTGACCCGGAGTGATCTGCGAGACCTTTATCATTTCCTGGTTGTGATCGTTAACCAATACATCAAGCAAACCCTCGATCAGAATAAACATCGAATCTCCCTTCTCGCCAATGTTTACAATCATATCATCCTTTTTGAAATTCTTCCGAACCATGCTTAGTGAAATGCTCTCCATCTGGTCACTGTTCATATTTGAGAACAGGTCTATTTTTGAGATCAGTGCAATCCGATCCGCCTGAAGATCCTCGTCAAGATGCCGCCTCGGCATTTTCTCAAAGAAGACATCCTCCTTAGGATAAGCAAGCGTAATGCCCGAATGCCATATGTGCTTCAGTACCTTTGAGTTAACTTCATCTCTGGCCTTCGACGGAGAGATTCCTTTCCAGGGGGTAATCCAGAATCGCACTTTGTAATTGACGCCAAGTTCACTGGTGCCTTCTATCAGGACTTGAGGGAATCTTTCTTTTACAAATCCGCTCCTTCCCATAGCTTCCGCAGCGCCTGCAAGTATGACCCTCTTAGCCTTGTCAGGAGGTACGGAGAAATCAAGCGTGTAGCTCAATTCGAATCTTGTAGCTGAGTCACTTTTCAGAAATTGGTAATGAATGCCATTGAGGAGATTATGCTGTTGGGGATAATCAGCAGTGTGTTTTCTTCTGTCCTGATTTGTGTTGCTCTCCAGCTAATCTCCATTATTTCGCCTACTGTCCTCTCGTCGGAAAGCTTGTGGTGTAATTCTATCCAATCACCTATGCTGTAAGGCTTCTCGATGTTCAATGCAATGCCGGAGAAGAGGTCAAGGATCATGTTTCTTAATGCGAATCCAACCACAAGAGCCGTTACGCCGGAAGTTGCCCAGAGGCCCGTCAGGGGTTGATCAAAAACGACACCCGCAATTATTGCCAAGGCAATTACCATCACAAGTACAATGCTGATGTCCTTCAGGATCTTAGGCGCCTGCGTTTTTAACTTTTCCTCAAATACTTTTCTCCAAAGAAAATAGTTGATCAGCTGATAAATGAGAATCATCGCTGACAGAACCACAAGAGATTGAAAGACCTGGCTGACAATTGATCTGACATCCGGACTTGCAAAAGAAAAGAAATATTCGTACATCGGCATGATGTTCAGCCAAATCAACATCGTTATCAGGAAAAAAACTGAAGAGTATATAATCTTGGAAAGCATCGACAAAGATGTTTACACTCTCATAACTAACTTATAAAGTATTGTTAAGAAATTTATAACAAATGAGGTCAGATAATTCGACCCGATGCAATGTATGATAAGAAAACTACTATCGCGATCATGAATGATGAAGTAAAGTCACAGGTCTTAGATACTGCTCCGGGCTCAAGGAAGTTATTTGACTAACGAAGGAACAAAACCCCCTGTGCAGTTCAGAACCACCGGGAGGATAATCCGCCGGGGATTTTTGATGTCAGAATTTTCCACTCTGTCTCAGAACTCCCTCAACCCCTTCAACCCAGTCACAACAATCACCTATGATCTTCCGGTCAGCGGCTTTGTTACGCTCAAGCTTTATGACATGCTCGGCCGCGAAGTGAAGACTCTTGTGAATGAGATGAGGACTGCGGGAAAATATGAAGCGCAGTTCAGCGCTGATAGACTTGCAAGCGGCGCGTACTATTACCGGCTCTCGGTGAGAGGCAATGCGGGAGAGTTTAGCGCGGTGAGCAAATATGTTGTGGTGAAGTGAATTTTTGAGCTTTGGCCTTCACAACAGAATTGCCCAAAGATTATAGAGAATAACGTGTTAATAGCGAAATGAATAAATTGAGTGCATTGACGCTCAAATTCTTCATGCTTTTAAATCTGCAACATCATCCGCTCAGGCAAAGGGCCGTAACATATCACTTCAAAAGAAGCATCTTCCTGGAGATGCTGAATCCTTCGGCATTGAGCCGGTAGTAATAGACACCGGCAGAAAGCTCCGATGCATCAAACTTAACCGAGTAGTATCCTTCACCCTGTACTTTGTCAACAAGAGTTGCCACTTCTTTTCCAAGTGAATTGAAAACAGATAATGAAACGGACCCGCGTTTGCTGATGCTGTAGCCGATCACGGTTGAAGGATTGAACGGATTCGGGAAATTCTGCTCAAGAGAAAATCCTCCTGCGTTCTCCGTAAAACTGACAGCAGAAGAAATGCTGTTGAGATCAAACATGAAGCAGCCTCTGCCATGCGTGGCGGCCAAGAGCATTGCCGGTCCTTCCTTGTACTTGAGGTCATATACTTCAACATTCGGAAAGCCTGTATTGAACGATACCCAGGTTGTGCCATCGTTTGTTGAACTGAACACACTAAGGTCAGTGCCTACAAATATCATCCTCGGAGCGGCATGCCTTATTACAATAGAATTGTGACCGATGTTGGGAAGGTTGGTTGAAATGCTGAACCAGTTCTGTCCGCTATTGGTGGTCTTGTAAACATGCTTGTCAACGCTTGCGCCTCCGAATGTCGCATAACATACATCATCATCGCCTCTGTCAACCCAGAAGTCGCTTACATAAGGGAAGCCTGTCTGCGTTGACCAGTTGATGCCTCCGTTTGTTGTGACGTGAATTCTTCCGTTGCTTGTTCCGATATAGATCTTACCCGTATCTTGCTTGCTGATGCCGATCGCCGAGACATTGCCGTTTATCACAGAAGTGGCCGCGATCTGCCTCCAGCCGGTTGTGCTTGTTGCTGATCTTGCTTCCCAGGTCTTCCAGACGTCAGCCCTTCCGAAGATTATGGTCTCGTTATCTCCGGGCGCCATTTCATACGGATTGTAAAATAATCCGCCGGTTGACCCGGTCGGCGTAATGCTTGAAAACGATATGCCGTAATTTGCAGATCTTTGTATGGATCCGTTTACATACTGTCCGTAAACATAGCTGACGTTCACTGGATCAACTATTGTGTAACCGCCGTCACCGGTTGTTCTCTGTATCCATTCAATCCCGTAGTTTGTGCTTGTATTCTTGTTGTTATCCTGCGTGCCGCCGTACAAAATGTTCACATCGGTCGGATCATAATCTGCGCTCTGATACTGCAGTGTGGAGAGAGTTGCATTGAGATCTCTCCAGGAGTCTGCATTGTCGTGTGAGACATAAACTCCACCGTCTGAACAGCAGTACAGGATACTTCCTTTATATGCAAGCCAGTGAATGTCTGCATGCGAGAAATCTGTCGGGGAAGTGGTTGACCAGACGGTCTTTCTTGTAAGTGTAACACCTGCATTGGTTGATGAATATATGTCAATGCCTCCCACAATGACATGATCGGGATTGCCGGGAACCACTACGACTGCATTGTCATACCAGCCCTGCGAGCCGAGATAATTGGTTGTACTGTTTTGAAGTGTCCAAAGCCCTCCGCCATTGGTAGCCTTGTAAAGCCCGTTAAGCGATCCGCTGGATGTTGCAACGCTTGCGTATAGAATTTCAGGATTATCCGGAGACATTGCAAGCTGTGTCCTTCTGCCGTTGGATGTTGACAAACCGTTAGTGAGCAGATACCAGCTCTGGCCACTGTTGGTTGACTTGTGGATCTGGCTTTGCCCTGAGCCTGTGGACGCATATACGATCTGAGGATTCTGAGGGTTTACGATAAGCGACGTGCAGTTTATGAAAAGTATGTTCTCCCAGTTTTGCCCTGCGTTTGTTGATTTGAACACGCCGGCATTACCGGCGCAGTAAACTATGTTCGTATTCTGCGGATTGATGCCGATCTTTCCGATGTACTGCCCGATGAAACTTGCCGGAGAGATCTTGGTCCATGTTGCTCCGGCATCGGTTGTCTTGTAAAGCCCGTCGCCGTATTGGCTGTCACCGGAGTAGTTCAGTTCTCCTGTTCCGTAATAGAGGACATTAGGATTCAGCGGATCAATGGCTATATCTCCGCTGGATATTGAACCGAGGTTGTCTGTGAGCACATTCCAGTTCAAGCCGTTGTTCGTTGTTTTCCATACACCTCCCTGCGCAGCGGCAATATACATAGTTGCAGGATCTGTCGGGTGAAAGGCAATAGAGTTGGTTCTGCCTGAAACATAGTTCGCATTGGTTCTGGCGTAGAACATTCCTGAAGGACTTACACTTTCCCAGCTTGTAAGTGATGTTATGCTTCCCGGCATGTCGCTGTCCTTCGGGATGTTCATCTTCTGGATCACGGCCTTCTCATAAGCATCGGGTGCAAGCCTGAGCCCGGGGCCGCCCGCACGACGGTCAATTATGTAGCGCTCGCGCTGAGCGATAGTTTCGGCGGTCTCAAATTCTTCCGCCTCCTGCGCGACAAGCGGTGATAGCGAAACAGAGACAAAGATCAGCAGAATGGTATGAATGAATCTCATTACAAATTTTGGTTTAAATAAGATAGGATTTGACCTGAAGTTATTCCATAGACTTTGGACTGCTCCTTAGAACGTGCATTAACGGATTTGTAAGGAAGCGATTTCGGGAATCAAAATCTACCCCGCTTCCTGCTGTGAAACTTCCGGTGTCTTGTAGTATTTATCCCTTAGCCGGAAGGCAACATTTACGAGTGCGATCAATGCGGGAACTTCAACAAGCGGGCCGATAACTCCTGCAAATGCCTGTCCGCTGTTGATGCCAAAGACTCCGATGGCAACTGCAATTGCAAGTTCAAAATTGTTGCCCGCCGCTGTGAATGATACGGAAGCGTTCTTTGAATAATCAGCGCCAAGCTTTTTGGCTATGAGAAAACTCACAAGGAACATTACTGCAAAGTATATTAGCAGAGGTACGGCTATTCGCAATACATCAAGCGGTATCTGGATTATCAGCTTACCCTTGAGGCTGAACATAACAACAATGGTAAAGAGAAGCGCTATGAGTGTTATTGGTGAGATTGCAGGAATGAACTTGTTCTGATACCAATACCTTCCCTTGAGATGAATGAGAGCGTACCTGCTGATCACACCTGCGGCAAACGGAATGCCAAGGTATATCGCCACGCTTTCAGCTATCTGTCCGATAGTTACATTTACGTCCAGCCCTTTCATTCCGAGCCATTGCGGAAGAACAGTAATGAAAACGTAAGCATAGAAGCTGTAAAACAACACCTGAAATATGCTGTTCATGGCAACCAGCCCTGCAGCGTACTCTCTGTTGCCTTCGGCAAGTTCGTTCCACACTATCACCATCGCAATGCATCTTGCGATGCCGATGAGTATCAGTCCAACCATGTACTCGGGATAATCGTTGAGGAACAGCACAGCGAGGACAAACATCAACAGAGGTCCGATCACCCAATTGAGCAGGAGGGACATGCTGAGTATCTTTGTGTTTCGGAATACTTCACCGAGATTCTCATACCGGACCTTTGCAAGCGGTGGATACATCATCAGTATGAGGCCGATTGCCAGGGGAATGTTTGTCGTACCGCTTGAGAAAGAGTTGATGTAGTCTGATGATGACGGAATGAAGTACCCTATGGCGACACCGGCTATCATTGCCAGCAATATCCAAAGAGTAAGGAACCTGTCAAGAAAACTCAGGGATGCCCTCTTGTGGGCGGGTGCGCAATTATCTGCAGACATGATCTTGGTTTTGATTGAATCTGACTTTTTGATAATGATCTGAAGCTGTATAGCGGCCGGATATGATCACCCAAACAGCATCACGGCTTTTCTGCATATACTGTGATGCTGTAGATGCCTGTCTTTCCGTTTCTGAAGAAGTCTAGTTCCTCTTTCCTGATATACTTTAGCAAAATGTCGTCAGGAATATGAACGGGCCTTTCCTTTTGAATGTTTATGTTCCGGAATCCGCTCTCTTCAATAAATGCAAGATACTCGCTCTTTTGCACGGCCCCCGATACACAGCCCGCATACATTTCGGCGTCTTCTTTTAGGGAGCCCGGCAGGTCACCAATGAGCACCACATCTGAAATGCTGAAGTGGCCGCCTGCCTTAAGCACTCTGAAGATCTCACGGAACACTGATTTTTTATCGGGCACAAGATTCAGTACGCAGTTGCTGACCACAACATCTGCCGTGTCATTTTCAACGGGCATATTCTCGATATCGCCAAGTATGAATTCGACGTTGCCATATCCTATTACCGAGGCATTTTCTTTTGCCTTTGCCACCATTTCGGGCGTGAAGTCTATTCCGATCACCTTTCCTTCACTTCCTGTCTCCGCTCTTGCAACGAAGCAGTCATTGCCTGCACCTGAGCCAAGATCAATCACTGTGTCTCCTTTCCTGATCTTTGCAAACTGCGTCGGAAGGCCGCAGCCAAGTCCAAGGTCTGCTTCGGGATTGTAGCCATCGAGCGTTTCGTAGCTTTCGTTCATGATGTTGCTTACTTCGTCAGAGCAGCACCCGGATCCGCAACAGGAGGTCTCATTCACTTCCTTGCTCTGCAATGCGATCTCCGCGTACTTACTTCTTACTGTTTGTTTCAGTTCTTCTGCTGTTTTCATGTCGGCTGATTTTATTTTTATCGTTATAAGACGATTAAGATTTTCAAAAATTTTTTATTTACAGCATTTATTGTCGGCCTTTGAAGTCACACTCAGAAGTTCGAGAATGTACTTCTCCGCTTCTTCAACTCCTTTTGGGTCAATGCAATAGCAAACAGATGTTCCTTCTATATCACCTTTGATGAGTCCGGCGTTCTTAAGTTCTTTAAGGTGCTGGGAAACAGTGCTTTGAGAAAGCGGAAGCTCGTCAACTATGTCTCCGCATATGCATACGTTTCGGGTGGCAAGCAATCTCAAAATAGCAACCCGTGCCGGATGGGACAGGGCCTTTGCGAACAATGCCGTTTTGTTGTCTTTAAGGGTGAACTCGTCTGCTTTGCTTATTCCCATTGTGAAATTGATTTATCGTAATATTACGATTATGTGTGAAAGGTGCAAGTACATTTTCATGCCGGCTCAAAATTTTTTGAAACGCGGTTTGAAAAAGTTTCCATGCAAATACGGCAAAGGTAGTAAGATGTGAACTTATGAATTCTTATATTTGAGAAAATAAACTAACCAAACCAATCAAATATCATGAAGCTATTCTCAGTGCTCATCGGAATCTTTGCATGCCTGATCATTGCGGGCGGCGCTTACAGCCAGTCAGACGGCGGCTGGACCTATGTAACGGAAAATGAGAACTACAAAGTGTACCTGAATAAGGACTCCGTGAAGAAAGTTACGGGGGAAAAGACAATGTATGATGTGTGGCTTAAGATGGAGTGCAAGACTGAATGCAACGACGGATACAAATCCATAAAGGAGTCGGTGCAGAACTGGAACCTCTATTGTGAAACAAACGAATACAACGTACCAAAGACGATAGACAAGTACACAGACGGTGAAGAGAATATTTATTCAAATGAGACATTATCAACCGTTATTCCCAACTCTCCCGGCGAGGCCGTATTGAATTATTTCTGCAAGAGCGAGAACAGCGATTCCATGTCAAAGTAAGTCTAAGTCGGTCAATTGTATAAACAAAAAGCCGCCTCTTTGGGAAGGGCGGCTTTTGTTTTGTGAACATCCGCTCTGAAGTCCACCAATCTGAAAGCATTCAGATCATTTCTTGTCGTCCACTACTTCGAAGTCAGCGTTCTCAACATTGCCTTCCGGCCCCTGTCCTGATTGCTGTTGCCCCGCCTGTTGCTGACCGGCCTGTTGCTGGCCGTCGCCTCCGGTAGTTTGCGAATACATCTGCGAAGATGCATCGTTCCAAACGGCAGTGTATTCATCAATCGCCGACTTGATGGATCCGGCATTGTCCTGCTTTGCAACATCCTTCAGCCTGTCAATTGAGAGCTGAACCCTTGACCTCATTTCAGGAGTGAGCTTTGATTCGAATTCCTTCAGCTGTTTCTCGCCCTGGAATACATAAGCATCCGCCTGGTTTTTGAGATCGATGAGCTCTTTTCTCTTCAGGTCATCGGCTTCATGCTCCTTCGCATCCTTTTTCATCTTGTCTATCTCAGATTCTGAAAGTCCCGACGAATGCGTGATCTTGATCTGCTGCTGTTTGCCGGTACCTTTGTCCTGAGCCGATACATTCAGTATTCCGTTTGCATCAATATCAAAAGTGACTTCGATCTGCGGCATGCCTCTTGGGGCAAGCGGGATCTCGTTAAGATGGAATCTTCCGAGAGTCCTGTTGTCTGTCGCCATTGGCCTTTCACCCTGAAGCACGTGTATCTCCACAGAAGTCTGATTGTCAGCCGCAGTCGAAAACACCTGCGACTTCTTGGTCGGGATGGTCGTATTGGCTTCTATGAGTTTCGTCATTACGCCGCCGAGCGTTTCGATACCGAGCGAAAGCGGAGTAACATCAAGAAGCAGAACATCCTGAACATCACCTGCGAGAACGCCGCCCTGAATGGCCGCTCCGACAGCAACCACTTCATCCGGGTTCACGCTCTTGTTGGGTTCCTTTCCGAAGACCTTCTTCACTGTTTCCTGCACAAGCGGAATCCTTGTTGAGCCTCCCACAAGAATAACTTCATCTATTTCATTAATGCTGAACCCTGAATCTTCAATTGCCTTTTTGCACGGGCCGACCGTCTTTTCAACAAGGTCGCTGATAAGAGATTCGAACTTGGCCCTTGTGATGGTTTCGAGAAGGAATTTCGGACCTTCAGCGGTGGCAGTAATGTATGGAAGATTAACTTCCGTCTGCGAACTTGAAGAGAGAGCTTTCTTTGCGTTTTCTGCAGCTTCCTTCAGACGCTGAAGAGCCATTGCATCTTTTCTCAGGTCAATTCCTTCCTTCTTCTTGAATTCATCCGCAAGATAGTCAATGAGCCTGTGGTCGAAGTTGTCGCCGCCAAGGTGAGTGTCACCGTTGGTTGACTTCACTTCAAACACGCCGTCGCCGAGCTCAAGTATGGAGATATCAAATGTACCTCCGCCGAGGTCATACACGGCAACCTTCTCATTCGGCTTCTTCTTTTCCAATCCGTAAGCAAGCGCCGCCGCCGTAGGTTCATTGATGATCCTTTTCACTTCAAGTCCTGCTATTTTGCCGGCATCTTTCGTAGCCTGCCTCTGCGAGTCGTTGAAGTAAGCCGGTACGGTGATGACTGCTTCCGTAACGGGCTGGCCGAGATATTCCTCCGCCGATTTCTTCATCTTCTGAAGGATCATGGCGGAAATTTCGGGCGGAGAGTAGATCCTTTTTTGCCCTGTGCTTGCATCGTCAACTTCAATCCTTACCGTATCATTCTCACCCTTGATCACCTTGTAAGGAACCATCTTTGATTCCTCGGTGACTTCGTCATACCTTCTTCCCATAAAACGCTTGATGGAGAAGACAGTGTTGGTAGGATTAGTTACTGCCTGCCTCTTTGCCGGATCACCCACAAGCCTGTCGCCGGTCTTGGTGAAAGCCACAACCGAAGGAGTGGTCCTTGAGCCTTCCGCATTCGGAATGACAACCGGATCATTGCCTTCCATTACAGCAACGACCGAGTTGGTTGTGCCAAGGTCAATTCCTATGATTTTTCCCATAAATTTTTTCCCTTTCCTGAGGCAGAAGTTTTGTTTGATCTGCCTTCATATAAATTAAAGGGTGAGGCTTTGCTCACCCTTTCTGAAAAATGTTGATTGTTGAAACTTACTTTATGCTGATCTCTTTTACGACCGGCTTTGCCTCTTCGACCTTAGGAAGAGTGATGAAGAGCAAACCGTCCCTTACTTCAGCATCGATCGCTTCGATCTTGATGTCGTCTGAAAGGTTAAAGCTTCTGCTGAATTCACCGTAGTAGATCTCGTTTGTGATGAGATTGGTTTCTTCAGTCTTCTTCTCATGCTTCTTTACACCGTTTACAGTGAGAGTCTTATTCTCAACTGCGACCTTGATGTCTTCCTTCTTCAGACCCGGAATTTCCATGTTGATGAAGAAATTGTCCTTGTCTTCGCTGATCCTTACTTTGGGTACAAAGTTTGTGCTTACAGCATTTTCCCAGTTTGTGAACAGCGGGGTTTGGAAGATCGATTTCAATGTGTCGTCGAGGAAATCTGCGTTCCTTTTGAATTTTACGAGGTTCATTTTATGTCTCCTTTTGTTTTTTGATTTTTAGAATCTTCATTCATCTACCCTTATAGATGCAATTGCCGTGCCACAAACTAAAAGTCAAAAAACAGCCTGAATTTTAGGTTTTTGAAACAGAGGCAAGGAATAAATATTCGCATATTATGAACGACCGGACAGTAGCCCGAAATTTCGTTCGCAATATTGAACCATGTATGTGAGACTTAGTTGGCTTTTCTGGTAATGTGAAAGAGGCGGAAGGAGTGAAGATTCGTATGGTAATCTATCAGAATGCATCCTCTTCCTGTTTTACAATTTTGGCAGTTTCCACTTTTTCCCGTATGTATCTTACCGCTTCATGAACGTCATCAGTCACAAGCGCTAAATCCAGGTCTCCGGGAGAAATTGTCCCGGCTTCGATCAGAGTTTCCCTTAGAAACATGCCGAGATGTGACCAATATTTTTTCCCCAGACATACAACCGGGCGGGGAGGGAGTTTGCCAGTCTGAATAAGCGTCAGCACTTCAAAGATCTCATCCATGGTCCCGAAACCACCGGGCATAAGCACATACCCCACCGAGTTCTTTCTGAGAATCACTTTTCTTGTGAAGAAGAATTCGAATTCCACTTTTCTGTCAACATAAGGATTTAGCTTCTGCTCAAAAGGTAGTTTGATATTACATCCTAGCGACAATCCTCCTCCGTCCTTTGCGCCTCTGTTTGCGGCTTCCATCACACCCGGTCCACCTCCGGTCATTACTGTGAATCCGTTTTCAGCAAGAACTTTACCCATAGCCCGGGCAAGATCATAGTACTCGTGGCCGTCAGTAAAACGAGCCGAGCCATAGACTGTAACGCAATCCCGGATTCCTGAAAACATTGTGATACCCTGCCAAAGGTCGGCCATTACCTTGTGAGAGTCTCTGATCTCATCAGACAGTGATCTTTCGAATTCCAGATACTCCTGGTTATTACTTCGCATATTGTTTATTTAGATGATATTGAAGATTTCAAAATCCCGCAAACATTCCGGCACGGCGGAGTTCAAAATTTTCCACAATGCTCATGAAGGATTCAATCCGCTTTCATCAATTGCCCGTCAGGAAGTTATGCCAATACAACATTAGCAAGCAGATGCAGGAATATGTCAAAAGTGAAGCAAATGACTCAGATGTGCAATGAAGAATTTTGTTGATATTAGCAATTGCGCGGAATCAGAGATCAAAAAAAAACCGGCTCAGCAGTTACAAACAGGAGGCTGAAGCCGGCTTTTCTCGGGATTGCAAAACCTGATTACATATTTACTGTCAGCGTATTATCTGCTTCGTTGAAAGATGTCTTATAGCTCTTGAGGTTCTTGGTTGCTGGACCGTTGGTGACCTTGCCGTTCTTGTCATAGGTAGAGCCGTGGCACGGGCAAGTAAATCCTGATCCGTCATACTCCGTGTCGCATTTTTTGTGAGTGCATGTAATGTTTAGCGCAATGAACTTTGATCCGCCGGTCCGTATTACTATTACCTTGTTTGTGATCATCGCACTGCCGCCTGTACTGCCGAGTTCGGGATAATCGGCAAGATTGATTACTTTCTGGATTCCGGTACCTTCAAGGGATTCAGATGCCAGGATCTTTTTTACATCAAGGGCGCTTAGGGTAAGTGACCCGACAGCAATGGTCTTAAAAGAGGTCTTGAGAAAATCGCGCCTGTTGAAATTCTTTGGCTCCATGTATGTTATCGTTTTTTGGTTTAGATTTATCTTCTTACAATCTGCATTCTGCCGGAAAATCCTGATACAGAATACCCTCCCGAACAATTTGATTGAATTTGATTGTGCTTACTATTCAGATGAAATTCAATATTCTGAACTTATGAAAACTCACTTTGCGAGGATCATTTTTCTGGTTTCAGTGAATTCTCCCGCCTGAATCCTGTAATAGTAGATTCCGCTCGGCGAGTTGGAAGCATTCCACTGAATTTCATAACTGCCTCTTACGAGACTTCCGCTGACAAGATCTTCTACCACTCTGCCAAGTTCATCATACACCCTTAATTCAACATATGAATTATTCGGAATCGAAAACCTGATCTTGGTCTCAGGATTGAACGGATTGGGAAAATTCTGTGAAATATCGAAACCTGCGGCCACTTCATTTATCATATTTATAGAGCTGGTAGTCACATTTATGACACCCGACATATCAGGTGCATGCGGTGTGCAATTGTAAACGTACTTGCCGGGAACAGTCAGCCTGTAACTGAAAGTGGGATTACCCGATGTGAGCGGTGAGTCCCAAGCTGCCGCTCCGGCAGGACGGATCGTGCCGTTGGTTCCGTTGCATGTGGTGGTATGTGAGCCGGCAATTCTCACCCACCTGATGGTATCTCCCACTGCCGCACTCAGGACGGATGGCGTAAATACAAAATTCGAAGCATCGATATTCAGTATCCTTGATTCTGCCTTACCCTGTAAAGCGAATACGAGGACCAAAGTTATCAGCAGCAAATGTAAGTTCTTTGTCATGATCTTGGTTTGTTTAGAAAATTTTTAATTATTTGGTCAGAATCATTTTCCGCGTATCGCTGAAGTAAGAGGAATTTCCCGCATTAACCTCAAGTCTTGAGAAGTAAACACCGCTTGGCAAGCCCGAAGCGTGCCAAATTTGGGAATAGGAACCTTCCGGAAGCCTGCCATTAAACAGCACCGAAACCAAACTTCCCTTTGAGTCATAGACCGAAAGTC
>DAIQRO010000068.1:13491-13729 GCA_036786155.1 Bacteroidota bacterium | reverse complement strand
TATCGTAGGACTCACGGCCCTGGCGGGTTCTGCCAACTATTACAGAAACGGACTTGTAAATCTAAAAGCCGCCGCAATTTTCTCGGTACCGTCACTCATAGCGGTGTTCCTTACAAGGAAGTACATTATGCCAGCTATCCCGGACATTGTCATTACCGTCGGTTCTTTTCAATACACAAAGCCGATGTTCATCATGACAGTGTTTGCCACACTCATGATAGCTGCATCAGTCTCCATG
>DAIQRO010000068.1:1694-13278 GCA_036786155.1 Bacteroidota bacterium | reverse complement strand
CAAATCACTTATAGGTTTCACAGGTGATATCAGCGCAGGAGTCAGCATCAACTGGATGTTCCTGCTAGCAGTGTCGTTGTTTACTGTCGGCGGAATTTATGTGGGAAGCACACTTGCAAAGAAGATCCACGGGGATAAGCTTAAGCCGGCATTCGGCTGGTTTGTACTTGTAATGGGAATCTATATAATGTTGAGGGAGACAGTATTCAGAGCATGACAATGAATGAAGGAAGCATGAAGGATCTGAACGCAAATTACTGGAACAACCGATATGAGTCCGGCGAAACAGGCTGGGACCTTGGAAGTGTATCTCCGGCAATTGCAGAATACATTGACCAATTGGAGCGCACGGATCTTAGAGTACTCATCCCGGGCTGTGGCAATTCGTATGAAGCGGAATACCTCGCAAATAAAGGATTCAGTGACATAACGCTGATTGACATTTCCGATAAACTCACGGACAATCTGAGAAAGAAGTTTGAATCAAAGCAGTTTGTAAATGTGATCACACGGGATTTCTTTGAACATGAAGGAGAATATGATGTCATAATTGAACAGACTTTCTTCTGTGCACTTCATCCTGCCAAAAGAATGGAATATGCAGAAAAGATGCGTGAGCTTCTTTCGGAAGAAGGCAGACTGGTGGGAGTGCTTTTTGATAAGGAGTTTGAAAAGGAAGGTCCGCCGTTCGGGGGATCAGCAGTTGAATACAGGAATATCTTCGAATCTCATTTTGACCTGAAGGTGCTTGAGAAATGTTACAATTCCATCCCGCAAAGAAGCGGCGGAGAAGTTTTCATAAATCTAAGAAAGAAAACAATATGACTTACATCGGAATTTTGGTCGGCGGTGTTGCCGGCTTCCTTTACTGGAAATTCGTCGGGTGCGCATCAGGTGCGTGCCCGATAACATCCAACAAATACATATCGATTGCTTACGGCGCGATACTGGGTTCACTCCTCTTGTCATCTGTTGCGGGATCCACAACAAAGCAGGGATTCTTCAGCAGACTGTTCGGAGGCGATTCATCCGCTGTTTATCAGGACATTTCCGCGAAGGAGTTTCAGGAGATTATGAAAGACGAGAATACTGTGATAGTTGATGTAAGATCGCAGGGCGAGTGGGATGGAGGATTCATTGACGGCGCAGATCTTCTAATTGACTACAGCTCACCTGATTTTGAAGAGCAGATAATGAAGCTTGATCCTTCAAAGACATATCTGGTGTATTGCAGATCCGGAAACAGAAGCGCCAAGGCATGCAAGATAATGTCTGCTAAGGGATTTGAAAAAGTTTATAACTTGTCCGGCGGCATTATCAAGTACAGCGGAAAGATAAAGAAGGACTGAAAATTTTTTAATAATAATTTTTTTTTTAATTATATGTATATCTAAGAGATCTACACTGGATGCCTTGCACAGGGGGCATACTACATCACAAGCAAGGGTGAAGCCGCAATTGTTGATCCTCTCAGGGAGATCAAGCCCTATCTCGAGAGGGCAAAAAAGGACAATGTGAAGATCAAATATATTTTTGAAACACACTTTCACGCAGACTTTGTAAGCGGACATGTGGATCTTGCAAAGGCGACAGGCGCCAAGATCATATACGGTCCGACAGCTCAGCCGTCATTTGATGCGATCATAGCCAAAGACGGTGAGGAGTTCAGGGTTGGCGATCTGACAATCAAAGTGCTTCACACTCCCGGGCACACAATGGAAAGCACATGCTACCTGCTCAGGGATGACAAGGGTAATGACAAGGCACTCTTCACAGGCGACACACTTTTCATTGGCGATGTAGGAAGGCCGGACCTTGCGCAGAAGGCTGCGAGCATGACTCAGGAACAACTTGCCGCTACACTTTTTCATTCGTTAAGAGACAAGGTGATGACATTGCCGGATGACGTCCTGGTTTATCCCGCACACGGTGCAGGCAGTGCATGCGGAAAGAACATGAGCAAGGAGACCGTTTCAACAGTAGGCGAGCAGAAGAAGACAAACTATGCCTTAAGAGCGGACATGACAGAAGACGAGTTTGTGAAGGAAGTGACGGAAGGACTTTTGCCGCCCCCGAAATATTTCCCGATGAACGTAGCAATGAACAAGCTCGGATACGAAAGCATTGATACCGTAATGGAGAGAGGTTTGAAAGCGATGACTGCAGATGAATTTGAGGCTGCGGCTAACGAGACCGATGCAGTGATGCTTGATACAAGGCATGATTCCGTATTTTCAAAGGGCTTCATTCCCAACAGCATAAACATATCACTTGACGGCCAGTTTGCACCATGGGTAGGAGCACTCATTCCGGATGTAAAGCAACAGCTCCTTGTAGTAGCCGAGCCGGGCAGGGAAGAAGAAACCGTGATGCGCCTTGCAAGGGTGGGATATGACAATGTGATCGGCTATCTGAAGGGTGGGTTTGCATCTTGGGAAAAGGAAGGAAAAGAGATTGACACTATAAAAAGGATAAAGCCTGCAGAGTTTGAGAAGGAATACGGAAAGAGCGGCACGATAGTGATAGACGTTAGGAAGCCCGGTGAATATAGTGCGGAGCATGTTGACGGTGCACTGAACATATCGCTCGATTACATAAACGAGAACCTTGCCGAGTTTCCAAAGGACAAGGATTTCATCATACATTGCGCGGGCGGTTACAGAAGCATGACAGCCGCGTCAATATTGAAATCACGCGGATGGGAAAACTTCAGGGAAGTTGAAGGCGGTTATGACGCGATCAAGACAACCAACGTACCGAGGACTGACTATGTCTGCAGTTCAAAAACCGCAAAGGCATAAATCGATCTCATCAAAGACAGCTCATCCTCTTTGAAAAGAGGATGAGCTTCAGTTTAATTCAATTTAATCTTTCTGACAACAAATGCTTGAACTAATAAAACAGCCGTGGCATTGGGCAGTAAGCGGTACTGTGATCGGACTCATAGTTCCGCTTCTCCTGATACTTGGAAATAAGAAATTCGGAATATCCTCATCATTCCGGCACATTTGCGCTGCCTGCTTTTCGGGTGATATCAAATTCTTCAAATACGACTGGAAGAAGGAAGTGTGGAACCTGTTCTTTGTAGCAGGAATAATCATTGGTGCCTACATAGCATCAACTTTCCTTACAGATCCGGCGGCTCAGGTGCAGGTTGCGCCTGCAACTATGGAGAAACTTCAAAGCTACGGGATAAAGGATTTTACGAGCCTTATGCCGGCAGACCTTTTCAACTGGGATAATCTGTTCTCACTGAAGGGGCTCATCTTCTTTGTTATCGGCGGTTTGCTGATCGGCTTTGGAACAAGGTATGCAGGCGGATGCACTTCGGGGCATTCAATTATGGGACTTGCAAATCTGCAAAAGGCCTCGCTTGTAGCTACCATCTTTTTCATGGCGGGCGGATTCATATCTGCAAATCTACTTCTTCCGTTAATCTTTAAACTCGTACAATAATGTCATTCAACGATCATGTAGAAACTCTCGAGGAGATCGAGATACGGCATCAGGACACTCTCTGCACGAATGAATCAAAGCTTGTGCATCCGTGGTGGTACAATTTCAAATACACCATAGTAGGAATTGTGTTCGGCATTGTCTTCGTAAAAGCCGAAATAATCAGCTGGTTCAGGATACAGGAGATGTTTCAGCTCACGTCGTTTTTCATGTACGGCGTGATCGGTACTGCTGTTGTAGTCGGAGCAATTTCTGTAATGCTGATTAAGAAACTCGGCATGAAGAGCATTTACGGGGAGAAGATCACATTTGAGGACAAGGAATTCAACAGAGGGAACATTTACGGAGCTCTGATCTTCGGCATCGGATGGGCTATTGCGGGCGCATGTCCCGGCCCGCTGTTTGCGCAGGTCGGCAGCGGATTTACGGTTGTACTTGTTACGATCGTCTCGGCAATAACAGGAACATGGATCTACGGAAAGTTCAGAGACAGCCTGCCGCACTGACTTCCTGACGGCAGAGCAAGGCATGCTGATCTTCCGGATCCGTGCAAACATCATTCAGCCCACGGTTAAAACCGTGGGCTTTTTTCTGCGGGTTAAAACCCGCGCCCAGTTTCGTCAATTTCCCACAACGGCTATTGCTCCATGATACTTATGTCCCGGCCCGCGGCTAAAGCCGCGCCCCCTCGAAAAACTATTATTTTGAAATTCACCTGCGATTTGCATAATTTGACCACTCTAAATTGCATTATGTTCATAACATTCGAAGGGATTGACCTGAGCGGCAAATCAACGCAGATCAGGTTGCTTGAGAGCTATTTGAAGAATATGAAAAGGAAAGTAGTGATAGTCAGGGAACCCGGAGGGACGGTCATTTCCGAGAAGATAAGGGAAATCCTGCTTGACAAGGATCATGAGCTTATGGACGATACAACCGAGTTCATGCTTTTCTCCGCATCAAGAAGACAGCTTACAAACGAGATCATAATCCCCTCACTGAAGCGCAGGCATTATGTCATCAGCGACAGGTATTATGATTCCTCAACCGCTTACCAGGGTTACGGCGGAGGGCTCGATCTGAAAATGATAAGCACAGTGAACGGCATAGCATCAAACGGCACAGTGCCTGACGTCACATTTCTGCTGGATATTGACATTGATTGCTGGCTCAGAAGGAAGAAGTCTCTTGGAAGGTCGGCTGACAGGATCGAGTCAAAGAAAATAACTTACTACAGGAAAGTGATAGCGGGGTACAGGGAGATTGCCCGCAAGAACAAAAAACGCTTTGTGGTTGTTGACGGCAGCATGAACATTGACGACATTCACCAATCCGTAACATCCTCAATCCACAGGTTTGAAAAAAGAAAATCACAGATACAAAAATGAAACTTAAGAAGAAGGCCGTTGCATCAGTTGCGCTTCCGGCGGTCATAATGCTGTTCCTCGGGATCGGATTCCGCGGTGATGATGACATTTATCAGAAGATCGGAAGAAACATGGACCTGTTCGGACAGGTGTATAAGGAGATCGCCCTGAATTATGTTGATGACATCGACGCGGACAAGTTCATGGAAGCGGGAATTGAAGGCATGCTCGGAACACTTGATCCTTACACGACTTTCATAGATGAAGACAGCCGGGATCAGATAGACCTCATTACAACGGGTAAGTACGGAGGCATCGGAGTTACCGTGGGAGTGCGCGACAGCCAGTTTGTGATAACAGAGATCATGAACGGATATGAGGCGCAGAAGAGAGGGCTCAGGATCGGGGATGTGATCCTCCGCATAGATGACAGGGACCTGAACAATGAGAAGATCGACAGGATGCGCGGGCTTGTGCGCGGCCCCGTAGGATCCGCCGTGAAGCTGACCGTGCAAAGGGACGGTGAAATGCTTGACTTCATGCTCACAAGACAGGAAATTATTCTGAAGAACGTTTCCTATTTCGGTTACCTTGAACCAAAGGACAAAGGAATCGCATACATAAAGCTCGACAGGTTCACTACCATCTCAGAAAGCGAAGTGGAAAATGCCATAAAGACACTGAAATCGGAAGGCGACCTTAAAGCGCTTGTGCTGGACCTTAGAGATAACGGCGGCGGACTTCTTGATGCGGCCATCGGCATTCTGAATAAGATAGTACCAAAGAACAGCCTGCTTGTGATCACAAAAGGAAAGCGCGCCGATTCGGAGAAGAAATATTTCTCGGATGAAAATCCGATGATCGGCACTGAAGTGCCTGTCGCTGTGCTTATCAATGAACGCACAGCATCGGCATCTGAAATTGTTGCCGGCGCCGTACAGGATCTTGACTGTGGAGTCATTGTCGGAACATAGTCATTCGGCAAAGGGCTTGTACAGCAGATCAGAGACCTTGACAAGAAGGCACAGCTTAAGATCACCGGCTCAAGGTATTTCACTCCTTCGGGAAGATGGATTCAGGAGAAGAATTATTTCAAGGAGAACAAGTACGGGGTGTTCATTGACAAGGACAAGTACAGCCAAAGTGATTTCAGGACGCTCGGAGGAAGGACGGTGAAAGCGCTCGGCGGCATAACTCCGGATGTTGAGATAAGTGTTCAGCCCGAAAGTGACATTCACTCCGCTCTCATATCCAAAGACATGTTCTTCAAATTTGCAACATATTACATTTCTGCAAATCCCGGCACAGGTCCTGTTGAGCCTGATGATAGACTCTTTGATGAATTCAAGGCATTCATTTCGCAAAACGGATTCAGCTATGATTCGAAGATCGAAAGGAAGCTGAATGAACTGCGGGAGCTTGCATCCAGCAGGAATTACGGAAATGAATTTGACAATTCACTGCGAAAGATCGAAACGCAGGTAGAGACCGGTGAAGCGGAAGAGCTGAATTCGGCAAAAGAGGAGATCCTTCTCAGCATTTACAACGAGATCAACAAACTTCGGGAGAATGAAGCCGAACAGATCCAGGCAACATTCCCCTATGACAAACAGCTTCAGAGAGCGCTTGAAGTGCTCGGCAACACGCCCGAGTACAACGGCATTCTCGGTAAGTGAGGCGATGACTATTATGCTGATGAAATGAAGATTGGTATTCTCGGCGGCGGACAGCTTGCCAGAATGATTATTGAGGAGAACAGCCGCTACGGATTTGACTTCCATGTGCTTACAAAGGAAGCCGACTCTCCTGCAGGCAGGATCACAATGTTTGAGACAGTTGGCGACTGGAACAATGCAGATACGGTAAGGGAGTTTATTTCGAATTGCGATGTGATAACTCTGGAGAATGAGTTCATTGATTATCATATACTCGAATGCATTGAGAACTCCGGCAAAAAGCTGTTGCCCGGTTCTTCCTCCGTGAAGATGATACAGGACAAGATGATACAGAAAGACACTCTCTCCGGTTTGGGAATCCCTGTTGCGGATTACTGCGAAGTGAACAGTGAAGAAGATGTGAAGAACTTTGCGCGGGAACACGGATATCCTGTAATACTAAAATCGAGGACTATGGGATACGACGGCAAAGGCAATGCGAAGATTGACAACGAAAGCGGGATACATTCTGCAATGGAGATGCTCTCAAAGCGCGGAAAGCTGATGTGCGAGAGGTTCATCGAATTTGAAAAGGAAATTGCCACACAGGCTGTAAGGTCTTCAGCGGGTGAATTCAGAATGTATCCGGTTGTGGAGACCGTTCAGGAGCATCACATCTGCAAGTACGTGATCGCAAATGATAACGGATTTCCGGAGATCCGGAAACAGGCTGAAGAGATAAGCAGGAAACTGCTTGAGTCAATGTCGTATGCAGGAGTCATGGGTATTGAAATGTTTCTCTGCGGAGACAAAGTACTTGTGAATGAGCTTGCGCCGCGCGTTCACAATTCAGGCCACTACACCATCGAAGCCTGCGGCTGTTCGCAGTTTGAGAATCACATCAGGGCAATTGCCGGACTTCCTCTTGGTAATACTGAGATGAATGTGCCGGCGGCAGTGATGATCAATATACTCGGCAAGGCTGATATGACTGCGGACACGCGTGGTATCAGTGAAGTAATGAAGATGGATAATGTTTTTCTTCATTTGTACGGCAAGAAGGAGTCAAGGGTGGGCAGAAAGCTTGGGCACATAACGGCGACAGGCGCAGAAACCGGGACACTGCTGAGCAAAACCGCCAAGGCACGTGGGTTTCTCGCAATATAGTTCCGGAGAATCCGTTCAATTACAAACCACACTACAATGATAGGCATAACGATCTTCCTGGTAATCGCAATAATCATCCTCTCCATAATAAGAGGCCAGCTTCACAACAACCCCGGCGCGATGAAAGTGATCAATTCTGTACGGCTTGCGCTCGGAGGCGCAATACTGCTTGCGATAATGTATGCCTGCGTTGTTCAGGTGGGGCCGGGGGAAGTGGGAGTCCAGATACTTTTTGGAAAAGTTCAGGACGGGATCTTAAGGAGCGGACTGAATTTCATCAATCCTCTGATGGAAGTTGAAAAGCTTGACATCAAGACACAGGCATACACTATGAGCGGCGCTAACGATCAGGATGTGAGCGCGACTGAGATAAAGAGGAGTGATCCTATACAGACGCTTTCTTCGGACGGGCTCACGCTGATTCTTGACGTGACAGTCTGGTACAGGCTTTCAGCAGACGATGCGCCTAACATACTCAGGACCATCGGCTCAGATTATGAGTCGAAGATAGTTCTTCCCGCGATAAGGACCGCGATAAGGGATGTTGCCGTAAACTACGTTGCAACGGACATCTACTCTTCGAAGAGGAATGATTACGTTAACGAGGTTGCAAAACAGCTCGAGAAATCGTTTGAGGGAAGAGGGCTGATACTGGAGAAAGTCCTTTTGAGGAATGTCGAATTGCCGCAGAAGGTCCGTGAGGCGATTGATGAGAAGATAGCAGCGGAGCAGAGGGCTCAGCAAATGGTTTACGTTTTGCAAAAGGAAAAGCAGGAAGCGGAACGGAAGAAGGTTGAAGCAGAGGGAGTTGCAGAAGCGCAGAGGATAATCAACAGCACTATCAGCAGTTCTTACCTGCAGTGGAAGTACATCGAAACGCTCAAGGAGCTTGTGAATTCTCCAAACAACTCATTTGTGATCGCTCCTTATGATCAGAAGCTTATGCCGCTGTTGAATTTCAATGGAAAGTGACGGACTGATATGATTGAAGTTTATTCCACTTATGATCCCATGGAGGCAAATCTCATCAAGGCAAAGCTTGCTGATGAAGAGATCGAGTTCAGCGTTATGGGAGATTTTGACATAGCGATGTCAATGGAAACATTCAACACACCCATAGGAAGAATTGCGCTGAAGCGTCCCATAAAGTTCTTTGTGCAGGAGAAAGACATCGAACTTGCGAAGATCGCAATCAACACGGACAATTCTTCTTTCCTCGAAGATGACCTTGAGTATTGATCCCAGGAAATTCCTGCTTGCGGCGGTTCCAGCATTGCTTGCCGCGGTTATTGTGTTTATGATCTACTTGCGCGGCACAGAGCGGGAAGAACCGGACATCCGGCAGTCGAATGATCCGCATCAGACCAAAGCAGTGAACATCAATCAATCTAAAATGGACACTACGGAAACAGACTATCTGAAACTCCACAGCGATGCGGTCTTTGTTGATACGCACAATGATTTCATGTATCAGGTGTACGACAAAGGCGCAAACATTTCATCCGACAATTCATTCACGCATTCCGATATTCCGAAGTTCAGGGAAGGCGGCGTTGATGTGCAGGTGTTTGCCGTATGGATACCGAATAAGCAGTTCAGGAATTCGTACAGGTTCACGCTGGATCAGATCGACAGGCTGAAGCAGATGGCCGGCGAAAACTCCGGCAGTATGGAGATCGCATACACTTATGACGACATTATGAGAATAGTCTCGCTCGGCAAGCTTTGCGGACTTATCGGCATTGAAGGGGGCACTGCGGTTGGCGATGATGAAAGCAGGGTTAAGGAGTTCTTTGACCTTGGGGTAAGGTACATCGGGCTGACGTGGAACAACTCCAATCTCATTGCATCATCTGCAAGGGATGAGACTGAGAAAGGTGTCACAGGAGGATTGACCGAGTTCGGAAGAGTTGTAATAAAAAAAATGAACGAGACCGGAATGCTGATTGACGTTTCTCATCTTGGTGAGAGATCATTCTGGGATGTTATGGATATTTCCGAGGATCCGGTAATTGCGTCTCATTCAAACTGCTATTCGCTTAATCCTCATTACAGGAACCTGACCGATGAACAAATAAAGGCAATTGCGGAAAAGGGCGGCTACATTGGCGTGAATTTCTACGACAAGTTTCTTGTGAGCAAAGGGAGGGCTGATATTGATGATGTTCTGAATCACATAGACCATCTGAAAAAGACCGGTGGGATTGACTGCATCGGCATTGGTTCAGATTATGACGGCGGCATCACACCTCCTGCGGGGCTTGAGAATGTTACGATGTATCCGGAACTTACGAAAGCCCTGCTTGAACGCGGCTACACTTCTGATGAAGTGAAGAAGATCCTCGGCGGAAACTTTCTGCGTGTTTTCAAAAAAGTCTGCGGCTGATAAGTTCTAACCGTTAAGCTTTTCGATCTCATCCCTCAGTTCGGCGGCGCGTTCAAACTCAAGGTCCTTTGCCGCATTTATCATCTCGGCACGCAGCTGTTCAATGAGCTCCCTGCGCTTCTCGGAATCCAGAGACCTCTCCACCTTGCTTGTGATCAGACTCAGCGTTGACCTCTCCTCCTTTGCTTTCTTCTCGTTCTTCTTTCTGTTTGCACTTGCGTTAGACTCTGCTACGATTGTCGAAGACATGATCTCCTCAAGCGTCTTATAAATTGTCTTTGGCTCGATACCATGTTTCCTGTTATACTCCGTCTGTATCTCCCGCCTTCTGGTTGTTTCCTCGATCACTTTGGCCATTGACTCCGTCACTTTGTCTGCATACATCACAACAAGCCCGTTCACGTTCCTTGCTGTCCTTCCGGCGGTCTGAAGAAGGGATTTTTCAGAGCGAAGAAATCCTTCCTTGTCTGCATCGAGAATTGCAACAAGCGAAACCTCCGGAAGATCAAGCCCTTCGCGAAGAAGGTTGACGCCGACCAGTGCGTCAAATTCTCCGAGCCGGAGTCCGCGAAGGATCTCCACCCTGTCAAGCGACTGCACTTCAGAGTGCATATACTTCACTCTTATTCCGATTCCGAGAAGGTAGTCGGTAAGGTCTTCGCTCATTCTTTTTGTAAGAGTTGTAACAAGCACGCGCTCCTTCTTTGCGCTTCGCTTTCGGATCTCATTGATCAGGTCATCGATCTGATTCTTAACGGGCCGTACCTGAATCTCCGGATCAAGCAAGCCCGTGGGGCGGATCACCTGCTCTACCACCACGCCGCCGCTCTTCTCGAGCTCGTAATCCCCGGGTGTGGCGCTTACAAATATCGCCTGATTCACCATTGATTCCCATTCCTCAAAAGTCATGGGCCTGTTGTCAAGCGCGGAAGGCAGGCGGAAGCCGTATTCGACAAGGGTCTTCTTCCTCATCCTGTCTCCGTTGTACATGCCCCTTATTTGCGGGACGGTCACATGAGACTCATCAACGACCAGTATGTAGTCTTTCGGAAAGTAATCAAACAGACATGAAGGCCTCGAACCCGGGGCTCGTCCGTCAAGATGCCGCGAGTAGTTTTCAATGCCGTTGCAGTAGCCGACTTCGCGTATCATCTCAATGTCAAAGTTGGTGCGCTGTGAGATCCTCTCGGCCTCTATGTATTTTCCTATTGATTTGAAATACTCGACTCTTTCCTCAAGCTCCTCCTGAATATTGACGAGCGCGGTTTCGATCTTGTCTTTGTTGGTGACGAAGTACTTTGCAGGGTATAAAACACAGCTTACATCAGTTCCCGTTACTTTGCCTTCTCTGAAATTGAAATAGGAGATCTTCTCCACCTGATCATCAAAGAACTCTATGCGGATTGCGGTCTCATCTTCGTAAGCGGGTATCACTTCCACAATATCGCCCCTGACGCGAAATGCGCCCCGCTTGAATTCGGAATCATTCCTGACATAATGAATGTCGGACAGCTTGGTCAGCAGTCTTTTTCTTCCCATCTTCTCACCCTGCT
>DAIQRO010000068.1:0-1684 GCA_036786155.1 Bacteroidota bacterium | reverse complement strand
TCAGGCGCACCTATGCCGTAAATACAACTTACGGATGAAACAACTATCACATCCTTCCTTCCTTCGAGTATCGCGGCTGTTGCACGAAGCCTCAGCCTGTCAATTTCTTCGTTGATGGAAAGGTCCTTTTGGATGTAAGTGTCGGAAGACGGAATGTATGCTTCAGGCTGATAGTAGTCATAATAGGAGATGAAGAACTCTACACGGTTCTTCGGGAAGAACCTTTTGAACTCGCCGTAAAGCTGAGCCGCAAGTGTCTTGTTATGCGACATCACAAGCACGGGCCTTCCTATGTCTTCGATAACGTTGGATACCGAGAACGTCTTTCCGGAACCCGTCACTCCGAGAAAGGTCTGATACTTTTCACCCCGGAGTATTCCTTCGGTGAGTTCCTTTATCGCCTGCGGCT
Organism: Bacteroidota bacterium; assembly: GCA_036786155.1. Lineage (GTDB taxonomy): Bacteria > Bacteroidota > Ignavibacteria > Tepidaquicellales > Tepidaquicellaceae > JADJAH01. Next base: position 1,275 of record DAIQRO010000068.1, on the reverse strand, counting down.
GATCACCGGTCGGCTTGTATTTTGATTCGAGTTTATACTGCATTTTTCCGGAAGAAGTTTGTGAAGCGGAACGGTGAACGCAGGCCTGATCTCCGGAAGTATTGCCGTCCGGATCTACGTATTGCCTGAAGAGTTGCGGCGTTATTCAATTGTTGTTACCAGGTTGATCTCCTTCAGAATGAAGTTGATGTGCGAAAGCTCGTCAACATCACCCGACTTCACGACGGCTTTGCCCTTTGTGTGTGCTATCATGGCGATCTGTTCGCAGTGAACGGGATCATAGCCCGTTGCCTTCATGAGTTGCTCGATCACTTCGTCCCAGGTGTGGGAGGAGTTGAAAAGTATGAGCTTCCTCATCTCTACAACCATTCCGCCAAAATCCTCAAAGAGTTTTTCTTTTGTACTCATAGCAATCATTTTCGCGTAAACATGCAAAGCTGTTCGCAGATAAGGTCCTGCCTGTACCTGGCCTCATTGTGCCCGCCGCCGAATCCGTTCATTGCAATGTAAAAAAGTATCAGCTCCATATCTCTTGAAACCGCGTAGCCGGCAAGCGTACTGACTGAATTCAGAGTACCGGTCTTTGCATGAACATTCTTCTCGGCTTCCGTTCCCTTCATTCTGTTCCTCAGGGTACCGTCGGCTCCGGCAATTGAAAGCGATGCGTAAAAATAATCAAAGGTCTTTACGTCATCATACATGTACTTAAGCAGACGAATATACAGATCGGAATTCACTTTGTTAAAGCGCGATAACCCGGAGCCCTCAACAATATCGAAACTGCCTCTCGGATTGCCGATCTCGGTGAGAAAATCAATTACGGCCTGCTCGCCCTTTTCAAGCGAGCCGGGAGGATTCTTCTTGTACTCTGCTCCGACCACCTTGAACACTGTGATGGCTGAGTGATTGTCGCTCTCCTTGTTCATCCTGCTTATAACATCATACAGTGAATGTGATACTTCAGCCACCTGATTTGCAGCCGAGGGTGTCTCACCCGCGATGACAATACCCGTAAGGTTGACTCCGTTGGAACCCAATTCAGACATTAGCAGATCTCCTGCAGAAGAAGCCGGGTCGTACTGTCCGGGATTCTTGTTGAGATTGATGGCGCTTACATAAGGCCAGTATCCTCGTTGTGTGTCACCCGAATAATAATCAGCCAGGCCGAAATGGTTGTCATCTAGAAATGACTCGTCATATACGATGTTGCCGGTCACTTCCTTGATTCCCTTTCCCGCGATCTCTCTTGCCAGGTATGAATTATCCGAAGAGTTA
>DAIQRO010000306.1:757-3048 GCA_036786155.1 Bacteroidota bacterium | reverse complement strand
CAGTACGGGGAATGCAGAAAATTGATGTTCAGATTCAGTGAAGAGAACAAATGCCTGAAATTCAAAAATTCAAAATTACCGGAAATGACACATATTAAAACATCAGGATGTTTCTTTGCACGCATTGCAGTGTGTACAGTTATTTTGTTTGTACTGCTTTCGCAGTATTGTTATTCGGGATATTCAACACCGGGTAACGGAAGGGTTTGGAATCTTGACAGTCTGGTGTCAAACTCTCAGGGATCAGTAACCTTTTCCGGAGGCAGTTATTTTCTGAACGATACGCTGACCATTTCTCAAAGCGACACGGTAAGGATAATTTCTGACTTCATTCTGAAGATGCGGTCTCAGGTGTTCATTGACATTTTCGGAGTACTGATCATAGATCCGCCTGTACAGGGAGTCATTACGGCGGCAGACACGACATTGAAATTCCTCGGACTCAAATTCGAAGATCAGAGCGACGGATCTTTCATGAAGAAGACAGTATTTGAATACGGCAACGGGATAAGGATGCTTGACTGCAACATAACAGTAGAAAGTTGCATCATAAGGTTCAATACTCTCAACAGCGCATTCTCAAGTTCAGCGATTTCACTGTTCCGGTCAAACTCCGTCATATCCAACTGCACCATATACAGAAACAGGCGCGCGGCAATTTCATCAGGAGCAAATATAACTTCCTCCCCGGTGATCACCGGAAACCGGATCTTCGAAAACAATACCGAGAATGCCAACGTACCGCAGATCAATCTCGGAGCTTCAGCATCAGACACCCTTATAATCAGAAACAATATTATCAGAGGTCTTTATGACAACTGCGGCGGAATCTCACTGCTTCCGGTTGGTTCAATACCTATCGCGCTCATTGAAGGAAATGTAATAGCAGGCAACAGATACGGAATCGCCGTAGGCGGAGGAAATTCATTCGTGATAATCCGGAACAACAGAATTGACTCAAACAACATTCAGGGATTGCCGAACCTCGGCGGAAGCGGAATAAATTTCAACGGCTCGGCGACGCAGGTCTGCATCGTAACGGGAAACACAATACGAAATAATCTCTGGGGCATTACAATTCAAGGCACGGCAAAGCCAAACATGGGCAACCTGTCGAATGCGGTCACACTCGATGACGGATATAACGTGATCTACGACAACGGCAACAGCGGGAGGATCTACGACCTCTTTAACAACACTCCGGATTCGATCAAAGCAGAAAACAACTGGTGGAACACTTATAACCAGGATACCATTGAAGCGCATATTTTTCACAGGGCAGACAGCTCAGCGCTGGGATTTGTGGATTATATTCCCATCTGGCCGATCACATCAGCAGGTCCGAATACTACAATTACCGGAGAGTTACCGGACTCTCCTGAGATCAGTGCCTATCCGAATCCTTTCAATCCCGAAGTCTCATTCAGAATAAGTTTCCCGAAAGACGGATTTGCTGAACTGAAGCTGTATGGCATCAGCGGTAAGGAGACTGCAATCTTGTTCAGCGGATATGCTTCCCGCGGGAATATGACTGTGAAGTTTAACAGCGCTGAACTTTCCGCAGGAGTTTACTTGTACCGGCTTTCTTACGGAAGAAGCCTTGTCACGGGAAGGATAGTCTTGATTAAGTAATGCGGAAGTTTCAGTCCTTTAGCTTTTCCTGATATTCGGAAATGAGCTTTTCGATCTCTTCCTTGGCTTTCTGAAGTTCTTCGCCCGCTTCCGAACCGCCCTGGGAAATCAGGCTTTCGGCCTTATCCTTTGCAACTATCAGTATGTTGTTTGCTTCGTCGAGGAGTTCATTCGACTTCAGATTGGCATAATCAACAAGTTCTCTGGCCCTGATCTTGGCTTCCGAAAGATATTCGTTAGCCAGGTCAATCGTGCTTATGTCATCGCCCTCGTCCCACAGAGTGGTCTGTTCATCTTCTTTCATCAGAGAGTAAATGACTCCCGCGGCGATTCCGGCCGCAGCGGCAACTGCCGCTCCCCAGATTATCTTCTTTGACAAGTTCGCATCAATAGTTTATGGAAGGAAAACCACGCATGAGATCACGGTTGTCCATAGTCCGTTCTTATCTCCTTCAGCTGACTGTGTCACATTGAAGGTTTTGATTATCTTACCGCTTTGCTTATAAACATTCTCGCGCTCATTCCAGGCAGTTTCCGGATCAAACTCCACTCCAAGCGTCGTTGCCAGCATAGTGGCGGCAAGGTCTTCCGCATATTCTCCGGAGACCTTTTCTGTTTCACCAAAAGGATGATGTACGGAAATGTAACCGTAATGACTG
>DAIQRO010000306.1:0-747 GCA_036786155.1 Bacteroidota bacterium | reverse complement strand
CAACAGTAAGCCTTTTGCAGCCGCCCGGAAATATGCTTGAAACGGTTACTATGTTGCACTTCTCTATTCCTGCCTGCCTCAGAGCAAGCTCAAATGACTGAAGGTAGTCCTTGTGTTTTCCAACTCCCTTGGTAAAAAACAACTTTGTCGGCTTGAACAATTCGGTTTCTCCTTTTAAAAGTTTTCCTTAATTGGTTTGTTGTTTTAAGATCTTCAGAAACTTCCTCTTGCCAACTTTGAATATCATTCCGTGAGTAATCTCCATCACATGATTGACATCGGTAAGCCTGAGCCCGTTGACGTTCACGGCTCCCTGCTCTATCAGCCTCCTCGCATTGCTCTTTGTTTCTGCAAGCCCGTAATTCGTGAGCAGGTCCACAAGCTTCATGGATTGCTCAGACATTTCAACTTCCGGTATTTCGTCGGGAATGTCCTTCTTCCTGAAAATTGTATCGAACTCCTCAACTGCTTTTGCGGCAGTTTCCTCGTCGTAATAGGTCTTCACAAGCTCAAAGCCTAGTTTCTGCTTCATGTCGCGGGGATTGTTTCTCTCATCTTCAAGAAATTTCTTAACGTTCTCAAGCTCACCCGCTTCAAGCTTCGTGCACAGCTCAAAGTACTTGTAGATCAGTGTGTCAGGTATGCTCATCGTCTTCCCGAAAATGTCCGTCGGAGAATCAGTAATGCCGATTGCATTGTCGAGTGACTTGCTCATCTTCTCAGAACCGTCTGTTCCTTCAAGAAGAG
>DAIQRO010000305.1:0-3051 GCA_036786155.1 Bacteroidota bacterium | reverse complement strand
CCAACCGGGAGGAAGGCTGGAAGTTCTACAATTACTTTACTTCTTTAATGGAGCATACTACCGATGGTGGAAATACTTGGACAGAGCAATCAATTCCAAGCGGAGGTTATATAATAGATAATTTCATTGTTTCGTTCTCCAACATAAATAATGATACAATTTGGGGAGGTGGCGGTGCATTATTGTATTCCAATAGCAGCATACGATATTTTCTAAACTTCACTTCCAACGGTGGAATGAATTGGTATTACCAGGTCCCTGACACTTCAATTAGTAACATTGTTTATCGATACGTTGACTTTCTCAATAAGAACAGCGGATGGGTTTACAGTAGAGAAGGAAACGGGATCCGAACAGTTACCGGCGGTGATCCGGTCTTTCTGAATGTCAGGCAGATCTCAACCGAAGTTCCGCAGAGTTTTGTGCTTCATCAGAATTATACGAATCCGTTCAATCCCGTTACAGTAATAAGGTTTGAAGTTCAACAATCCGGAAGAGTGAGGTTGGCAGTTCACGACATAACCGGTAAAATGATATCGGAGTTTCTAAACAGGGAGTTATCATCGGGAACGTATGAATACACATTCGACGGGGAAGGATTGCCGTCCGGGGTTTACTTCTATTCACTTATGGCCAAAGGCAAAAAGTTTACAAGAAAGATGGTAATTGCAAAGTAATTTTTTAGAGAAACTAAATTCAGAAGAAATGAAAACAAGAATATTTATTTCGTTAGTGCTGATCTGTTCAGGATTAATTCTTAGTTTCAGCAATCTGAGGTCAGTAAAGACCGGTAAAGAAGTGTTGCTTTCTTCGGTTCCTGGGGGAGATAATCAATTTCTAATAGCGGTAACTCATTCAGCTTTGGATACCTCGTATCAGCACTATCCTGACCTTGGAGTGAACGGGTGGCATAAATATACAGCACCGGATCGAGGATGGCCAAATATTCCGAACGACCAGTACAATGTACCAACCGCTCAATATTCAGGGGCTGTTATTTCCAGAATGGATCGCAACAGGCAAAACGGCCTGAGGACCATAATGGACAGGCCAAAAATTAAATACACAGCATACGGGCAAAGAAGCGATTATCATTGTGAAGCTATAGGCATTGGAGATGATTACTGGTTTCATTCATACAACACATCAGTAAACAATGCTTACGTACGCGACATAAATGACAACAGCATTTACGGAAGCGGGGCAAGAGTAAAGTACTGCGAAGCAACCCCATCGAATCCGGGATCAAATCAAGGATATATTGTTCAGGGCTTAAGAGCAAACCGGGAGCAGGCGAATAAGCTTTGGCCGCCGTGGTTGAATGACGATACATATAAATGGTACGTGATGCCGAGGATAAGAATAGACACGTCATTTGCCAATAATAATTTGAACTGGAATACACAAGTATGCAGAATTGAAGTGTACAATTGGGACGATAGCCTGATATTGAGCAAGGATATTCTGGCGGGATACTTCAGAAAGGGCTTACTGACTAATTATTACGGCCATTTCATGGAAGAATACTACTTCAGTTCAGGAGATTCTTCATCAATTGAATTGCCGGCAAATGCAATCTGCCCCGGCGGCTACAGATGGTTTTCCGATTGGAATAATGATACAATCAAAACAGACATCAGAGTTTACTGGTACGGAATGTGTGATATGTGGATTGATTACGTACGAGTTGAAAACGAGCCTGCCCACGAGTTGTTCAAGGGCTTTTGGGATCCTCAAATCCGTGAAGAAACACAGCTTGCACTTTACGGATATGACGAGAACAATCCGGTTCCCAACAATTTCTATGCGGAGGAGTTTGAGTTCAACATGATACCCTGCATCAGCTATGTAAACAGCCTGATAGAGGATGAATCTCAGGGGAAGATCTCCCTGATGCCGAATCTGAACTGCGAGCTTATCAAAGTTCATATTCCGGATTGGAATGTAGCAGGCAGTCGCAGGGACTTGTCAGCTGCGGAACTTGACAGGTATCTGGTAGAGCGGGCAGGGTTAGACTATCTCGTTAATATGTCATATTCTCTCGAAGGTTTCGAATCAACTTCTACATGGACAGAAGGCAGTTCTTATCACCCCACCTCACTTTCGGCAAGCTCGTATTCAAAGTCGAACGGCATATTAAGTTATCCGCGAACTGTATCGGCATATGAAGACAGCCTGCAGAACAGACTAGACTTCGGAAGAGGCACGGGAGGGTCGTTTTCAGCAATTATGAAAAAAACAGATTCTATATCAAAAATCTCTCCCGACCTGAGATTAATTCATCTTGCCCAAGCTCATATGTGGTGGAATTCCAATCATCAGTTGAAAGAGCCTACAAATGAGGAAATAAGCCTGATGGCAAACCTTGCGATTTCTTATGGGGCAAAGGGCATCATGTATTTTGCATATGATTCACACGGTGAATACACAAACTCGGTTGAGTTCACCAGAGGGCTCACTAATCCTGATCTGAGCCCAAGGACTGCCAATGTTTACGGACAGGACAAATGGAATGGGATAAAGAAACTGGATTCGATATTAAATAAGCAAGGTGTTCAATTAGTAGAATTTGATAATTCGGGAAGAATGTCTTACAGCTACAGGCAGATTGATGAAAGAAATCTGCTTACCACAAACACTATTGTCAAAGGTCTCAACGCCTTCAGGGCCTTTGAATTTGCTCCTGACACAATCCCGGATCTTATCAACGCTATTCCGGATCAAACATCGGAATTGTATCTTCAGGCCTCTGTGTTCGAAAAACCTAATCAGGGCAACGACAGGTCAAAGTACTTCATGATAGTTAACAAGAGGTGTTCACCTTTCTTCGATTACACATCGTCAGACAGAATAGGCGGTCGAAGAATCGTTACCATCAAATGGAATTCATCGAAGCTGGAAGGATTCAACAACTGGAAATTGTATGATCTGAGCAACGATTCCTGCATCAAGGTATTAGACAAAAGAGATACAAATTTCATGTTCCTTGCTGACTTTCTTCCCGGCGAAGGCAAGCTCTACAAACTCGCTCCGGTTATGCAGGAAGGAGGA
>DAIQRO010000067.1:11406-13753 GCA_036786155.1 Bacteroidota bacterium | reverse complement strand
ACGTTGCCGATGTAATACTCACCGGCGAGTTTGCCGATAATCAGTTCGGATTCAGAGTGGCCGGTGCGGGTAACTTCAACGGAGACAACATTGGCGACATCTGGCAGGATGTGATAGTCGGTTCACCTTATAACGATGCGGGAGGTAGTCATGCCGGAAGGGCTTATATCTATTTCGGAAGCCAGTCTATGAACAACGTCGTAGATGTTGTATTCACGGGAGCCGCATCTTCCTACAACTTAGGCGTATCAGTTGCTTCCGCAGGAGATGTGAACGGAGATTCATTCGGAGACATCATAATTGGAGCGAGCGGAAGCGATGCATTTGCAACAGATGCGGGACAGGCATTCATCCTGTTCGGGTCACCTTTTCCCGATAACATTGCCGATCTGACGTTCAACGGCTCCGCCGCAGGTGACTGGTTCGGGTACAGCACTGCTTCTGCCGGTGATGCGAACGGCGACGGCTTCGGTGATGTTGTCATCGGTGCATTCAGAAATGATCAGAACGGAACTGATGCAGGAAGGGCTTACTTCTATTACGGAGGCCTCCCGATGAACAATACCGCAGACATGAACTACTACGGTGAAAGCTCCAACGACTGGTTCGGAATATGTGTGGCTTCCGCGTGCGATGTAAGCGGTGACTGCAGGCCGGATCTTATCTTCGGCTCATCTTACAACGATGCGGGCGGTACCGATGCAGGCAGGGCATATGTTTATTTCAGCAGCAGTAATATCAACAATAACCCCGACATTGTTCTTACAGGAAGGACGGGAGAGTACTTCGGATGGTTTCTTTCGGGAGCCGGTGATGTGAATGCAGACGGTCAAAGCGACCTGCTTGTGGGAGCATATCAGAGCAGTATCACATCTCCGCAAAACGGCAGAGGTTATCTGTACATGTCTTCGCATCCGGAAGATCACCTTGTCCTAAAGCTTAAGACAGTTTTGCAGGCATTCTACGATCCTTCTTCCGAAACACTGAACAAGCAGGATACGCTCACGGTCAATCTGCATAATGCTTCTTATCCTTATGCAATTGCAGGCAGTGCGAAGGCGGTTGTGAGCAAGCTCAGTTTCACGGCGAGGTTCTATTTCAAGAATGTTGCGCCGGGAAATTACTGGATAGACGTGCGGCACAGGAACAGCATCGAAACGTGGAGCTCCGGATACATGGAATTCAAGCGGAACATTGCAACCGAATACGACATGGCCGTTCAGCAGAACAGGGCGTACATGAACAACACGGTGCTTGTTGACAACTCAACCGTGCGATATGCAATCTACAGCGGCGATGTGAATCAGGACGGGATAGTGGATGCCACTGACGCTCTGCTGATAGACAATGATGCAAGCAACTTTGCGGCGGGATATCTCGATACGGACGTCAACGGAGATTACTCTGTGGATGCAACGGATGCACTCATAGTTGACAACAACTCATCCAACTTTGTGTCAAAGCTGGTCCCGTGATTTCGGGCGGGTCTTTACGATCATCAGATGAATTCAGGTAACAATCAACTGCAGAGATACGAAGCGTCCCTCCGGGGACGCTTTGTCTGCAATTGAATCAAGGAGGTTATTGCTTTGAGATGTATCCTCAGACTCTCTTTGCACTTTACAGGCCGCCGGCAGTGCGTCCGCTTCCGGCAATCAGCTCAGAGCATCTCCTCAACCTTCTCCGTGAGCCACTTGCGCTGAATCAGATTCTTCTCGGCATCCATCTCTTTTCCAAGAATTTTAGCATCGGCTGATTTGCTTCTTGCATCGGATACCCTGAGCTTCAGGATCTTCATGTAGAAGTTCAGGAAATTTCTGTAACCCGTCCTGTAATGATCGTTGAATTCCTTTGCAGTCTTTATGTAATGTCTTGCAGAATCCGCGACAGCCGCCGCCTGGTCCTCAAGTTTAAGCTCGTAAAATATTCTCAGCATAAGCGTCTTCACATCGCTCTTGAATGCAACAAGGTCGTATTTGACCTTTGCGATGTTTGAAAGCGACTCTTCATACTTTCCAAGCCGGTAGTCGATCAGCGCTCTTGAGTACAGCGAGAGATTATCCCTAAGCTCCGGACGAAGCTCCGCAGAATACTTGTCAATGAATTCATATGCCCATTCGCATTCCTGCAGATAGTCCGCACAGAGTATCACGTTTCTGTAAAACAGCGGATGCATGAAGTCTTCATCGGAGATCTTGTATGCCCTGTCTGCAAGGCATGACCTGAACAATTCCAGCATTTCCTTCTTTGTGACGGGATTGACAGGAATGAACCTCGTCTGATACATATTCAGGAGTTCCGAATAGTAATAGACAAGCTCGTTTGCGCTCAGTTGTTTTCGGCTCCT
>DAIQRO010000067.1:0-11356 GCA_036786155.1 Bacteroidota bacterium | reverse complement strand
AGGAACAGGTCTCTTGCAATGTGAAACGATTCCATATCGCTTCCCGAACTTAGAAACCGGTAGAGGCGGTAGTGAAACTTGAGGTAGAATTCATTTCCCGTATTTTCATAAAGCGTGATAATGCTGTCGAGATCGATCCTGGCAAGAAGGTCTTCGATGAAACTGTTCTTCATGATAATGTTGTGGTTGTCCTTGCCGAGTATCCGCGACTTTGCATTGGCTAGCAGGTCTATCCAGAACTGAGCCGAGAGATTTTTCACATATTCCGAATTGTGGCTGAAGTAATCTTCCATCTCCATCTTAGTAAAGGAGTACCTTGAGTTGAGCTTTTCGAGATGATAGCGTTCCAGGTTATCCAGACCCTTTCGGCTCTCAAGTTCCTGAAGGTCTTCGTAAGCGTTCTTAAGATATTGCGGATAGCTCTTTATAAGATTGCGGTCGAGAATTTGTGCAAGAAGCGTCCTGTTGCGGAGAGTCATGCTGTTCCTTGTTTCCGAGATATACATAAAATCTTCAACCGCCTTCAGCAGGTATGAAGAGAGTGAGCGCAGAGTGTTCAATGCGTTTTTGTTGTCACGGCCCGCACCGGGGATAAGTTCCTTCAGCACGGCTTCTTCGCTGAAATTTTTTTGCGTGAAGTCCGGGTAATGTTTTTTTAGTATCCTGAATAGCGGGAGCGGGTCCCTGCCCTTAATGAGATAAGGTGATGCGAGAAACTTCTCCAGTTCATTCATCTCGTCTTTGGTCAGTGTCCTGAGAAAGACTATTAGCTTTGTATCCCTATATTCCATCTGCCTTTTATAGTGTGCGCCAAATTAGTGAATTATGAATGTGAATTCACTTCATAACAGCGATCTTGATTCGGGAATTATGAGTTATTGATCATGCCTCAGGCACAGTAATTGTCAGAATCAGGATTCACAGGATAGAAGGATTCACAGCGTTTGTGAACTGTTGGATGTCTTTCAGCGGCAGTGGCTGTGTATGTAAGATAGAGAGCTGTGAAGCGAAAATTATTTCCCTCTCCCCGAATCCGGGGAGAGGCAGGGCAAGGAGTAGGCGAAAGGCAGCATTGTCTGAATCAGGCTTCTCAGCATTCCGGATTGGCAGGATTGCAACTGACTGTAAGAGAGTAGAAGAGCTGCTGCCGCGAATACACGAATGAACAAGATACATTGTGCATTCGGATGGAGTCTAAACGACGGAAGGAGTCATTAGTGCATTCGTGGCGAGTATGATTCCACTTCTCTTTCCCAAACCCTCTGTTTGTGAAAACCTTGATTGTGAAATTTAAAGAATAGCCGTTACAACAGATGCCGTAAATTTTTCTTCCGGTGCCAATTAGATGTGTGTGATTTCAGGAAATTTGCCTATTTTTGTATAAGTCTAAGAAGTTACATCTTTAAAAAGACGCAAGTTTAAAGTATCATTTTAGGTAGTACTTTTTTTTTTACAATTAAAGGTGCAGATACGAAAGGAGGCTCTTCAACCTGCGCTTGAGCCAAACCCAAATTAACATTTTTAGAAACTGATCATAAGGGAAGGCAAGTCGTGCATCCTCACGGGGATCAAGGTAACCGGTTTCCCGTGACCAATATTAGCCCTCACTATGATCTTAACAAAACTTAGGAGATTTAACATGAAAACCATCTCGAACCTCTTAGTTCTTATCTCTCTTTTCATAAGTACGATCATGCTGATGCCTTCGGGTGTTTTTGCTCAGCAGTGTGAATGCGATCCGGATCCTCCGAGATTCAGGACCATCAACCATCCTGATGCAACCGGTCCCAATCAGCAGGGCAGATATGTATATGACTATTCCAACGATACTATATTCAGAAGGACATTCTGCGGCGCCAATCCGTTTGTTGAAACTGACCCTTGCCGGCCATGGACCCTGGAATTCTTTGGTGTGATGACAGAGGTCAACGGAGACTGCGTAATATTCGATTCTGTCGGAATTAACTGGGACACGACAGTCTGCCATGACTTCAGATATGAATTTGTTTATCCGCTGGGCTATGTAGCAGGAAATCCCGCAGACTCGATTGCCATAAGGTTCACCATGCGCGCTAAACCGGCAGACACTTGCGACAATGAAGACAATTATTACTGCCTCAATGATACAGGACATTACATTGACCTTGATTGCTGGGTCAACTGCCTGAACCAGAGGATCTCAATTTACGGCCATGATGTTTGCCCGATTCCCAACACTGTGGTCTGCAGGATAGAGTGGGACTCTCCGTTACCTGTTGAGCTTAATTCGTTCTCATCATCCGTTAACAGGAATGATGTTATGCTGAACTGGTCAACGGGCACAGAGACCAACAACTCGGGATTCCATGTCGAGAGATATTACGGAGGTGAATGGAAGGACATTGCGTTCATAGCGGGTTCCGGCACCACTTCAGGCATCAGGGAATATTCATATACTGACCGTAACCTGAGGAGCGGAGCTTACAGTTACCGACTCAAACAAGTGGACTACAACGGTAACTTCGAGTACTTTGACCTTAACGGAGTTGTAACGATCGGATTGCCGGCTGAATACAATCTTTCACAGAATTATCCGAATCCGTTCAATCCCACCACTACTATTGTTTACGGCATACCCGCAGACGGTAATGTAACTTTGAAGATATATGACAACACGGGAAGGGAGATCAGGACGCTTGTTAACGAGCCGAAGAGCGCCGGATATTATTCGGTCACATTCAGCGCCGGCGACCTTGCGAGCGGAATGTATTTCTACAAGCTTGAGTCCGGAAATTTCGTAACTACGAAGAAGATGATCCTTATGAAGTGACCCGGAATGCAGTAACGCTTTTCCTCGTAAGTCAGATCAATAGGGCAAGAAGTTTTCAGCTTCTTGCCTTTTTTATTGCTCCGGGAATTATCTACGTGCACTTTGCTCAGGCAAGCCATGATTTCCTGATTCAGCAGATCACCGGATCTGAGAATTGTAAGATGTCATTCAGCGGCAGTGAATTTGCAGAAGTTTCACGGTACTGCCGCTGATAAAGTTGAGACAATCCGCTATCCCACGCAGGACTCAGGTTAGATATGAATGAATCAGCATAAAGAAAAGATGCATGAATTCATAAATTGAGGCGGATCGCGTTTGCTACTTGAGGACGATCATTCTCTTCACATCGTCAAAGTTTCCGGAACGCAGTCTGTAAAAATACACGCCGCTGTTCAGCTTTCGCGCTTCAAAGTGAACACTGTATGTTCCCGCAAGATGGAATCCGTTTACAAGCACTGCAACTTCTTTTCCAACCGGGTCATACACCGTTAGAGTGACTGATCCGGATGAGCCGATCCGGTAAGATATTGAAGTAGAGGGGTTGAACGGATTTGGAAAATTCTGGAGAAGCCGGTACCCGCCGGGCCCTTCTGTATTTATGGAACTAATTCCTACTGTGCCGGTGGTGTCCGTGAGCAGTTCTGTTACACTCAGATACCCGGTATTGTATCCCGAAGCACAGATCAGCTTCCGGACATTGTTTGGAAATTGCACAGATCCGCTCTGCCCGGTCAGCCACGATGTCGGTTTGTCAGGCAGTCTTGTCCATGCATTCCTTCCGGGACTGAATGTATAACATTCATTGGAATGAGTATTGAACGTGTTATCGGTGCTTCCTCCGGTCATAATGATCCCGTCCGAACCCCATGAATGAGCATCAAAAAATGTTCTTGACTGCCCGGGAAAATTTGCCCCGCGTGTCCAGGTTATTCTCGCCCGGTCGCCCTGACTGATCACTCCAACATACACGCTGTCGAAGTAAATTGAAGAGCCGAAAGAACTTGTGCCGCACATGTAAACCAGAGTATCGCCTTTGACCGCAAAACCGCCAAATGTTCTTCTTGATGATGAAGGGAAGAAATCTGCTGCCCTCCATGTGTTTGCAATAGCATTGTACAAGTATATTATTCCTGCGTTGGGACCGGCAAATCCACCGGCAACATAAATAAGACTGTCCTGATACCCTACAGCTTTTGCGTCACCTGTTGCAAACGGAAAGTTTGCAGCCTGTGACCACGTATTTCCCTGTATACTGTATTTATACACTATGCTTGATCCGGATCCGGGAGGATTTACAACTCCGCCGATGACATAAAGTGTGTCTTTCAGCACCGCCGTTGCTCCTCCAAGAAGCCCTGTCGGATGCGGATTCAATGTATCCCAGCTATTTGAGCTGATGCTGTATCTCTGAAGAGTCTTTACAATTGCTTCATTCTGATTTCGTCCTGATGCAATGAGCAGATAACCGTTACCGTCCTTCACATAGGATGCAGTATTCCCGGCTCTTACGGGAACAGGTATACTTGCAACAGTGGACCAGGTCGGCACCGGCGCCTGAACATCAAACCCAAGCAATACCGGAATGATCACGATTGCAGCTGCTGTGAAAATTTTGAGAAAATGTCTCATACCTGAATTGTTTAATTTGTTAATAACTGGTTTCGCGAGGGGTGTTTATGAATTGCCTACCGGTTACTTGCCGGGATTGGAAAAGTTGAAAGTGTTTACGATTCCTCAGCTCTGAAGTTGCAATATCAGTAGGCAAGCTAAGATCTAACTTATGTAATTATTCGCTTCCCCAAACCATTTGATTGAAAGGTCTCTTTCAGCGACATTGAATTTGCAAGAGCATCACGGCACTGCCGATGATCAGGTATTGGTATGCAGATCTGCTCCCCTGGCTGTGCTTAGGAGAGGAAGAGCCGGTGACACAAATATACCATTTGACAGAGACCATTCTGAATTCAGATGAAGTCTGAACGACTGTATGATCATTCACCTGTGGCGTCCTGACGCATGACATTTTAAGGCAAACTCGAAAGTCCTGACGCCACGCGGCAAAATTGTGCATGATTTCCACCTTATCCCCCGTCTCAAAATTGGGAAGGGTGTTGATAGATGATACAAAAACTACGGCCGTATCACGCTCACAAAGTTCGTAGCATTGTTATCTGCAATCGCAAAGTCCGTTCCGTCCACAAAGTCATCACCCGTGAGATCCGTTACCACATAACCTCCCACAAAGTTTGCGGCGTCATTGTCAATCAGCGCTACATCAGTTGCGTCAACGGTTCCGTCCTGATTCACGTCGCCGCCGAATAATGCAAATTTTACCGGAGATGTGTCAACCTGTATCTGATTGCTCCCGTATGCCGCCGAAGCGGATTGCGTAAAGTCGTAAGTCTGCGAACCGTTTACAAATACGCTGCCCGTATTCCATGTCTCAATTGAATTTCTGTGCTTAAGCTGGAGAAAATACATTGCTCCGTTCAGTATCATAGGATTTGAGAATGTTGTTGTTGCAGAACCGGATGCGCTCATGTAGAATCTGGCCGAGTCGAGCACTGCGTACGGAGAAACAAAATCCCTTACATATACTGTCACTGTATCTCTCACTGCTGTATTTGATGACGGATCATAGAAACCCTGAATGAATGCATTGAGTGTGAGGCCCGGAGCTGAAAGTGTATTCACCCTTGGCCTGAAATCCCCGGCGGGTATCGGTATGTAGTTGCTGAAATATTTCCACGGCCCGAATTTCTGATAGGGATTGTTTGAGAGATCGTACTTTACTCTTGCGCGCCATCGGTACTCGAAAGTCGAATTCAGTCCGCTTATATCATAGTTAACATTCTTACCGTTCAAAGTAAGATCTTCAAAGCTGCCGGAATTGTTGTACTCCGTGCTGTTCGTGATCACGGTTCCGCTATAAGCAGTGCCCGTTCTTCTTCTCTCAAAAGCGATCGTGCCATCTGCTCTTCCGAATGGACTGTTTGCATAAATCCGTAATCTTACTCCTCCGTCCGTGCCGGTATTGTTGCCCGAACAAACAACATTGCTTGTGCCGCTGTTGAACTGTCGTAATTGTGCTCTCTTGTTTGTTGCAAGATTTCCATAGAATGCAAAGATCAAACCCTCGTCAATATCTCCGTTGTTCTGCAAAGGACTTCCTATGATGATATCAGAATATCCGTCACCATTGACATCACCTGCTGTTGAAATTGATGATCCAAAATTCGTATTCGCCTGATTTGGTTCATAGAACCAGGCTGATGAAGCAGGTATTCCGTTCGGTGAACCGTAATAGAGATACACCCTGCCTTCATTTGACTGTCCGTTGTCATATTCGGGAGAAGAGATTATGACGTCAGAATAACCGTCGCCGTTAACATCTCCGGCCGTGCATACTGACTTTCCGAATTGCGCGCCCGCCTGATTGATCTCAAGTGTTCTTGAGGGAGATGCAGATATTCCTGATGCCGATCCGTTGTAAATGTATGCTCTGCCTTCATTGCTTTCTCCGTTATCATACAGATTAGCTCCAACAACAATATCAAAGAATGAATCGGCATTCACATCTCCGGCTGTCGAAACGGAGTATCCGAACTGTGCGTTCGCCTGATCGCTTTCAAGCATTATGTTGTGAGTCAAGAGCAGTCCCGATAATGAGCCGTGGTAGATAAACACAGCGCCTTCGTCTGCGTGGCCGTTGTCATAATTATATGCGCCGACCATGATATCAGAAATGCCGTCACCGTTTACATCGCCGGTGGAAACGGAATTTCCGAAGCCGGCATTTGCCTGATTTCCTTCAGCGGTCCAGACAGGATTTGCTGTAAGCCCTGAAGTTGAACCATAATACACAAACACCTTTCCTTCTCCCGATTGTCCGGAATTGTAATTGTCTGCACCAACAATGATGTCAGAGAAACCGTCGCCGTTGACATCACCTGCTGTTGATACAGAGCTTCCCAATTGCGCGTTGTCCTGCTGAGAATTATCATCCCATGAAGCCGATGTAGAGAGTCCGGTGGATGATCCGTTGAACACCCACACTCTGCCCTGATCCGTATAATTGGCTCCGTCCCACAAATTAGCAGATACTATGACATCCGAGTATCCGTCCCCGTTTACGTCGCCCGCAGTGCTTACTGCATAACCGAAGTTCGCGCTGTCTTCGTTAAATTCCTTTGTCCAGTCGGGCGAGGCTGAAAGTCCGGACAAGGAACCGTGATATACATAAGCTCTTCCTTCGTCTGTCTGTCCGTTATCATAATAAGGAGCACCGACAATTACATCCGCATACCCGTCACCGTTCACATCACCCGCAATTGATACGGAATATCCGAATTGAGAGCCAACCTGATTATTCTCGTTGCTCCAGTTTGCTGAAGTTGCAAGTCCCGCCGCAAAGCCGTTGAATACAAATGCAGCGCCGACGCCGACCTGCGGACTCCCGACTATCACGTCAGAGAAACCGTCTCCGTTGATATCACCGGCGGTGCAAACAGAAATGCCGAACCATGCATTTGCAGTATTGTCTTCGTAAGTCCAGTCATAACCTGCACCCGGTCCGGAAGCCGAGCCGAAGAACACATAAGCTCTTCCTTCCTGAGTCTGATTGTTTGAATACTCGGGAGCTCCTGCGATAATGTCAGCAAATCCGTCACCGTTGACATCGCCGGCTGTTTGGACAGAAGAACCGAGCTTGGCACCGGCATAATCTGATTCATAGCTCCAGGCGGCAGTTGTGGATCCGCCCGATGAATTTCCATAAAATATCTGCACTCTTCCTTCCTCAGACTGACCGTTGGAATATGTATTTGAACCGACGACAACATCCGAGTATCCGTCGCCGTTCACATCTCCTCCGGTTGCAACTGAATACCCGAATCTGCTTTGTGCAATGTTTGATTCCACTTCCCAAACGGGAGTTGAATTCAGTCCGGCAGCAGTATTTTCACCTTTATATATGAATGCCTTTCCCTCTACGAATTCCGTATTTGTGAAGTGAGGTGTGCCGACAATGATATCTGAATATCCGTCACCATTAACATCACCTGCTGTTGAAATGGAATTTCCAAACAGATCATTGTGGTGCGGACCGGTGAGAGTCTGTGAGGCAGTTGTCGAAAGACCGGAAGATGAACCTTTGTATAAAAACACCCTTCCGTCAAGGGAGGGAAGGTTTCCGTCGTATATCGCAGATACGATTACATCTGAATAGCCGTCACCATTAACATCGCCTGCTGTGGAAACGCAATGTGCGAAGTATGTATTATTGGTATAGCCCTCACGGATCCAGTTTGCATTTACAGAAAGTCCGGAAGCAGAACCGTGATAGACAAGCGCGGCTCCCTGTCTTGAATTATAAAATCTTGCGCCCACTATCACATCTGAATATCCGTCTCCGTTCACATCGCCTGCTGTTGAAACGCTCCAGCCGAAACTCGCCGAGGCATCATCTCCCTCTTTGCTCCATGCGGCAGTTGTTGATAACCCAGTAGCGGATCCGTAAAACACCTGCGCAATGCCTTCATCCGTATGCCCGTTGTCATACTGGTATGCGCCTACGATAACATCCGAGTAACCGTCTCCATTTACGTCACCGGCCGTTGATACTGAATATCCGAAACGACCGGATGCCTGCGGTCCTCCCTTTATCCATGAATAACTGCTTGACAGTGGATCGATCGTCACGGGATATGTAGCCCCTGAATCATTCACAACTATGTTTATTGATTTCTGCCCGCTCCCTTTTTCAAAGTACCCTCGCAGTTCTTTTCCATTTGCATCCCAGCACTTCAAAGATGAGTATCTCATTCTTTCATCACCGGTCTTACCTTTAAACATCAGTGCGTCTGAGCCGGCGATGAACTTCAGATCAGTTTCCGCTGTCAGTTCAAGCCTCAGACTGCCTGCGCCTTCCGGTCGTTTCTTAACTATGAAATCCTGCCTCATGCCATCTTCGCTGTTTGTATAATCGATCCTGAGATTTCCATTCTCAATACTTGCTTTGTTACCTGCCGCCTTAAATTCACTGCACGACATTGAGACATCGAGCCCTGCAGAACTGACTGAACTGCGGCGCAATCCTGAAATTCTGAGATCAAGCTCCCATTCATCAGCATTCCCATAACTTAACTCGCTGTCAGTCTGATCTGACATTTTTTCATCTGCCATACGAGTCCCTGCTGTTCTGTTCATTGCCGTGAATCCATTCTTATGATATATGAACCGTATGTTGTTTCTTCGGTTGGGAGACTGGTAAGAATTCAACTTCTCACTGTATGTGATGTTGTATTCCTTCTTCCGGATATCTGAAAACACTCCTTCCTTCCAGTGATCTGAGATTTCATCAATACCGGCATCTGATGAAGTGGGTCCCAAACCATCGGCAAACAACGGAGGAGGAGGACAATACAAACTGAATTCGCTTGCATTTCCCGGGAACCTTTGATTAGTGAAGCCGGTGAGTAAGCTCAGAATTGCTACTGAACAGATCAGATTGACAGTTTTCATGCCGGGTAATTATGTTTTGAGGAGATGACAGGGAAGGCGAGCAGAAAGAACCGGCACCAGAAATGCCTTTATGAAAAGATGCCTGCCGGCAAGGATTCGGGTCAATATGACTGTTCATTCCCTTGTGTTAATAGCTTGTTGCCAAAATAAGGGCTATACACAGAACATTCAAATAGATTATAAGGAGACATTCACATTCTTGAATCTTTTGAAAGGTGAGATCTTTGATTGCTCTTTCATAATTCCTATGCAGACTTTCAAACTACGGATATCCGGAAAATGTAAAATTAACACAACGTTTGAGATTCTGAAGAGCTTCATGTTAGTGGATAAGGTTAAG
The DNA here is from genome assembly GCA_036786155.1 of Bacteroidota bacterium. Taxonomy (GTDB): domain Bacteria; phylum Bacteroidota; class Ignavibacteria; order Tepidaquicellales; family Tepidaquicellaceae; genus JADJAH01. The sequence continues at coordinate 1,685 of DAIQRO010000067.1, read as the reverse complement.
CTTGATGAATTCATAAATTCACCTTATCATTAAGAGTGCATCTGTTCATTGTAAACACACAAACGGCAGTGAAGTGCTGTTACTGCACATCTACTGCCGTTGCGTGAACTATCACGATTCCTAATTCAACAAATCCCGAAATCCTGTAATTTCTGATTCAAACATTCACGGCCTTATCACGCTCACGAAGTTTGCCGCATTGTTGTCCGCTATTGCCAAGTCCGTAGCATCAACGAAGCCGTCGCCATTGAGATCTGTGGCAACGTAGCCGAATACATAGTTGGCGGCATCGTTATCAACAGAGCCTGCATCCGTCGCATCAATGATTCCGTCTCCGTTCACATCTCCCGAATATATTCCGAAACGAAGCGGCGATGCATCGACCTGCATCATGTTGCTTCCGTATGCCTGCGAAGCGGACGTTGACATGTCATAAGACGTTGCACTGTTGCGCGAGAATGCAAGAGGAACAGAACACCATGTCTCGATGCTGTTCCTGTGCTTCACAGCAAAATAATAATTCCCGTCAGGCGCTGTGCTGAACTTGAGTACAAGATTGCCATCCGCAGAGACAATGCCCCGGCTCTGATCTGCAATTGCATAAGGCGAAGTTGAATTTCTCAGCTCTACAGTTAATGTATCCGTTGCCTGTGAGTTGGTTTCGGCATTGTACATTCCTGCAATGAACACTGTCAGATCAAGAGTCATTGACGGCGATTCGGTTACTGCAACGGGGCTCTTGTTATAATGCACGTCCTGCGCAATGATGAAATAATAGTACAATCCGCCAAGAGGTGAACCATCAAGATAAGTCGAGTCGGTTGTGGTTGCGAAGACCGGCTCAGTGTTGGGATCGATCGTTGGCGAAGTGCTTCGGTAGAGCAGGTAGTTGCGAAGGTCAGGTGCAGGGTTGCGTCCCCACGTCAGCCTGACACTTCCTGATCCTGCGGAAGCAATGAACGGCGAGACAACCGGAGGTGAAAGATTGTCTATGCTCTTGCCCGAGAGTATGACAGAGCGCCAGTACTGATCGGGATCTGAAGTACGCGCCGTGATCCTGAAGAAGAAGTTGCCGCTGTTGTTTGATGAAGAATCAAACGGCGTATTTGCAGTGTAAGTATAGAACAGTTCCCTTGTTGATGGTATGTAGGCGATGTTCTCCCAGGAGTAATTTCCTCCCGAAGGCGGATAGCTTCTCTGCACTACGTAGTCCGTTATCATGCCTGCACCAGAATTATCATAGGAGCTTCTAGCCCACTTAAGATTGACCTTGCCTCCCTGATCGTTCGGAACATCCTTCACATAAAGAAGTATGGGCTTTGCACTGATGGCGGAACCGTAGTAAACGTAGGACTTGCCGGAGTTCAAACCGTTGGCATCACTGCCGTGGGCTCCTGTGATGATGTCTGCATAACCGTCGCCGTTCAGGTCTCCGGCCCCTGATACACCATTTATGTAACCAAGGTAATCACTTGGCGATTCGCCGGATATATAGAGATCCGCTGAACTGTTCATACTCATTCCTCCGTAATAGACATAAGCCCTGCCGTTGCCTGAAGAGTAATTGTGTGCTCCGACAATCACATCAGAATAACCGTCAAAATTCACGTCTCCGGAATCGGAAACAGAAATGCCGTAGTAACTCCATGAAGATGGCGGATCCATAATAAAGTCTGCTGTGCTGT
>DAIQRO010000066.1:10075-13770 GCA_036786155.1 Bacteroidota bacterium | reverse complement strand
TCAAATCCGTGGCATCTATCGTTCCGTCCTGATCCACATCGCCGCTGTAGAATGCAAAAACATTGTACGGAGAAGTGTCTACCAGAATTTCATTATTGCCGTATGCATAAATGTCATCAACGGAAAAAGCGATTGATGCATCACTGTTAACGAATGTTACCGGCGCCGCGCTCCATGTTTCAAGAGCATTTCTGTGCTTTACGACGACAAAGTAAGGAATCCCGTTTCTGACATTCCTGAATACGAAATTCTGACCTGTTCCAGGACCGAGAAGAAGATTTTTGGATGAATCAACTACGGCATACGGTGCCGAAGAGTTTCTGAGATAAACCTTAACTGTGTCAGGAGCCTGCGTGTTTGATACAGGGTTGTACATTCCCTGAATTGCGCCGAAGAGAAAAAGATTCTTGCGGTTGTCGGGAGGAGATGACAAGTAAATGTATGCCTTACCTACGTTGCTTTCAAACCCACTGGCACCAACAACCAAATCTGAAATTCCGTCATTGTTTACATCTCCGGCTGAAGAGACTGAATTCCCAAAAAAACCGACTGACAACTCGGCTGTCAAAAAAATGTCCGGAACATTGTCCATGGGCGCCCCTCCAAAAATGACAAATGCCCGCCCGATCAGATTGTTGTAAGCAACTGCACCAACAATAACATCATCATATCCGTCATTGTTAACATCTCCTGCATCTGATACTGCATTCCCGAAAGAATCATCAAGCTGACCGTCCATAGTTATATCTGCAACATTATTCATAACTGAACTTCCTAAGAAAATATAAGCTCGTCCTATATAATTGTTGTGGTTCTGTGCGCCGACCAAAACATCGTCAAATCCATCACCGTTTACATCACCGGCAGATGAGACAGCAGATCCAAAGGTGTCATCTGTGTTTTCTCCTGTCATAATGATATCAGCTACATTATTCATTGACACATTGCCATAGAAAATGTAGGCTCGCCCGGTATTGTTATTATAGCTGTATGCTCCAATAATTACATCGTCATAACTGTCACCGTTTACATCACCTGCAGATGAGACATCAGATCCAAAAAAGTTACCTGCGTTCTCCCCTGTCATTGTAACATCAGCAACATTATTCATTGAAGCACTTCCGTAATAAATGTAAGCTCGGCCGCGATTACTATTGTAACCGGGTGCACCAATGGTCACATCATCGTAACCATCACCGTTTACATCATCTGCTGAAGAGACAGCAAATCCAAATTCGTTGTTTACATTTTCACCGGTCATTAGAACATCTGCAATATTATTCATTGCAGATCCCCCGAAGAAGATATAAGCCCTTCCTGTATTCGAACTATATCCTTTTGATCCGACAATCACATCATCGTATCCATCGTTATTAACATCTCCTGCTCCGGAGACAGATTCTCCGAAGAAATTCTGCGCACTTTCTCCCGTCATTATGATATCTGCGACATTATTCATAGTACTTCCCCAAAAGTAAATATATGCTCTTCCGGTATTTGAACCATAATTCTTAGCTCCTGCAATTATATCATCGAAGCCATCGCCGTTCACATCTCCGGCGGTTGATACAGCATACCCAAAACGGTCATCAGCATTCTCTCCATTCATTGTTACGTCAGAGATATCTATTCCCTTCATTGTATTTGTATAAACATATGCTCTTCCTGTGTTTGAATTGTATCCATAAGCTCCGGCAATCATATCTGCAAATCCGTCATTATTGATATCACCGCCTCCCGAAACTGAATATCCGAAATAATTCAATTGTGACTCGCCGGTCATGAACATGTCAGCTACATTATTCATGCTTGCTCCTCCGTAGTAAAGATACGCCCTGCCTTTGGATGTACCATATCCATAAGCTCCGACGTATACATCTGCAAATCCGTCACCGTTAACATCACCTGCATCGGATACAGAATATCCAAATGCATTGTTAGTTGTTTCGCCTGTCATTGTCACATCAGCCGCACCGTCCATCGATGCACCGCCGTAATAAATGTAAGCTCTTCCGGTTAAGGAACTGTAACCGTTTGCTCCAATAATTACATCCGAATATCCATCATCATTAACATCACCCGCATTTGAAACTGATACTCCGAAGAAATCAGTTAAACCGCTTCCGAGCATGGTTACATCAGCTGTGTTATCCATTGATGCACTGCCGAAATAGATATATGTTTTTCCCGTACCGTTAAATCCGTCCGCACCGCATATCACATCATGATAGCCGTCACCGTTTACATCGCCCGCTCCCGAAACCGAATATCCGAAATTATCATTTGTATTTTCTCCAGACATAATTACATCAGCAATATTGTTCATTGATGAATCTCCGTAATAAATGTATGCCTTACCTGTATATGCGCTTGCAGCATAAGCCCCGACAATCACATCTGAAAATCCGTCATTATTTAGATCGCCTGTTCCAGAGACTGATCTTCCGAATTCATTATTTGTAAATACACCTGTCATAATTACATCTGCAACATTGTTCATGGATGCTCCTCCGTAATAAATATAAGCTCTTCCGGTAAAGGAATTGTACCCGTAGGCTCCGACTATCACATCATCATATCCATCAGAGTTTACATCGCCTGCATTGGAGACTGAATTGCCGAAATAATTATTAACCGCACCTCCGGTTAGGATTACGTCAGCTGTAGAATTGATAACTGTTCCTCCAAAATAGATGTAAGCTCTTCCGGAATTTGTACCGCTTCCGCCGTTGCCATTCGGGTCACCAATAATTACATCATCACATCCGTCGCCATTTACGTCTCCCGCATTTGAAACGGATCTTGCATAATTAACTCCTGCCAAATCACCATCGAAAGTATTCTGCTGCAATGCATCACCTTCAGAATCTTCTTCCTGAATGATCCTGTTTCCGTTTTCATCAGTCAGACTGTACAGCCAGTCCTGTGTCACTCCTGCGGGAAGTGAATCGGCATTTGAGTCAGTACTATGAGTGTTTGAGATTTGCCGATTCGACTGAGTGTTAGGATCTGATACAGACCTTATCCAGTTTGCATACGATGTTGACGAGTTGAATAGTAAGCATACAATAAGCGCAAAAAGGCAACTTGTGCAGTGAGAAGTTTTCATATTTGAGTTGACAGTTTTTTTGAAAGATCAATTCTTGAGAGAAATTAGAAATTGGCAATTAGGTGTAGCAACTTTTTTACTGATCCACTTCAGGTGACGTATGCTTCATTATACCCCCTCACCCCAATCCTATCCCCAACGGAGAGAGGGAGGCTTCAGCAATATGAGAGAACAAATTGGAATTTGTAATTCGAAATTTGTAATTGCTCTTCACGGACGAACCACACTCACAAAATTTGCCGCATTGTTATCCGCAATCACAAAATCTGTTCCGTCAACGAAGTCATCGCCGGTCAGATCCGTCACAACATAACCTCCAACAAAATTCTGCGCGTCGTTGTCAATTGCGCTGACATCGGTTGCGTCAATCGTTCCGTCCTGATTTACATCTCCGCTGTAGAATGCAAAGACGTTATAGGGTTTGCTGTCAACCTGAATTTCATTATTGCCGTATGCATAAATGTCATCAACCGAGAAGGCAATGGATGCGACATTGGCGGTGAATGTAACCGGATCTGCGCTCCATGTCTCGAGCGCATTGCGGTGCTTCACTTCCACATAGTAAGGAACATTGTTTGCGGCATTG
>DAIQRO010000066.1:0-9994 GCA_036786155.1 Bacteroidota bacterium | reverse complement strand
ATGCCCTGAATAGCACCGAACAGGAAAAATGTCATGGTCGAGCTGATGAACTCGGAGCTTGACCACAGTGAGGGCTGAGGGGCCGCAACATCTGACCAGACAGCCATTGAAATATTGTTGCTTCCGCTGAATGCTATTGCCGGATAGGGCAAACAGTTATCATTTGATTCTGCAGTGCTGAAAGGGTTTACTACGTTACCCCATGTATAGCTTGAGGATCTGCAGAAAGAGAGGTAAGTATCTTCTCCGTAGGTAGAATTGTATGCCACTGAAAAATTACCCGGGTCATTTCTTTTTCCCAGTATGCCGGTTCCTTTTGAGTTGTATATTGTGTAATCGATGAATCCGTTTGACCAGCCGGCACTGCCGTTTGTTGACCTGTAATATTCTATGTCGTGATCAATCTCTGAATATTCATTCTCGCACACTATCATGAGGTCTTTGTAAGCTCCGTTAGAAGCAATACTCACATTTCTCCTTGGATTGTTACCGGTGCTCAGGTCACCCCGGTAATAGCAGTTTGTCAGAATTTCGAATATTGACGCAGTGCCTATTGCGATGCTTGAGTTTGTTTCCAATCCCGATTCCACAACAATAACAGAGTCCTCTCCTCCATTCAGAAAATATGCAATGTCTGCATCGAAGTTATTGATACTTCCGTCAGTGATCATTCCCATAAAATTTCCGGGATTATATGACACGGAGGGGAACCGTTCATAGGGATCAAGGCACACAGCAACTTTCTCTCCCTGTCTTGCATAATCAGGATAACTGTAGTAGCCGCTGTCGCACTGAGCAACGAAATAGAGCCATGCATTATTCAAGTATCTTGAATTGTCTGAAACCATCTTTACATTGTAGGTATTGAATTCCATTAAGATGAAAGGCGGGTCCACATAATACATCCCCGGCCATTCCATAGTGCTAAGATCAATCTGATTTGTGTTAAGATTTATTACTGCTATTCCGTTTAACGGCCCTATTCCCTGCGGAAGTACGGTATAACTTGGATAAGTTATATAAAGGATACTGCTGTTTGTCCCTTCGATCAGTTCAGAATCCAATGTAAACTTAAAGAACTGAGGATTACCTGTTTGATCATAAACATACGCATCAAAGACTGAAAGGACATTCCATGAGGTGCCATTGTTGTCGGAATAGAATATTCCAAGATAAAGATTATATTGCCCTATCTCAATGATTGCGGATGTCCAGATTCTGCCCGCATTTGCTCCTCTCTGCTCGGTGCAGGTTGTCACACATTTGAATGAATAATAACCATACTCTGACCGGTAAACTATGCTTGTGTCAAAATTGTCAAACTGCATATTCAAGTTACTCAGTACTTTTAGCGACTCATCTCTTTTAGTCAGGCGTACTGTTGTGGTTCCAAGTTTGTCATCAATGTATTTCAGTAAGTTGCTGTTCTCAGTCCTGTCACCAGACCTCTTTGCAGACCTCATTCTTTCCTGAAACTCTTGCACTTCTTCGGAAGCCGTTGAGCCGGTCATGTTTTGCCTCAGAGTGTTGCCCTCATTTCTTACAGGTGCGGGAATGATGCCGTTGAATTCTTTCTTTTGTTGCGCTGAAGCACTTATACCGGAGAACAATATGAGTGCGACTGCAATGAATGATTTGTTGAGACTTGTTTTCATGGTGTATTTTTATGTTTTTTGATCAGTTTTATTTACGGCCTTATCCGAACACCAAAGAAAACAGCCCTGCATACCGGTAATGCTATTAAGTGAATATGCCCGCGTGCAATTCACGGGCTGCTTCTTTGTATATTCGAATTTCATGTTTCTTTCGTGAATGTCCGGCAAATCATCCTTCTGAAATCCCGTATCCGTTTTCATCAGCTTCAATTCTTCGTCCGATACTATTTGCCCATTCATCTGTATGATTATCTCTTGCAAATATTTTAATGTGCAAAGAGCCTCTGATCTGCGTCCTCACATGAAATTTGCCTTCAGTATCGATTCTTTCATTTAGTTTAGGAAATCCGAAGAATGGCAGCCATCCCAGATTCGTAACATACACATAGACTGCAACATACGCATAGCGCGGCGGCGACGGATTTACCAGAATGTTCGGTTTACTGAAATTATCACCAAGGATGCTCATCGTGAAGACATTGTCGGCAATAGAAAATCCAATCCTGCATTTGATTTTCGGTTTTACGAGTTCACGATGTAACGGCACACCTCCTGTTACGGGAGTGAAATTGCCATATTTCAATTTTTCCAGAAGCGTATCCATTTGGTATTCGACTGAACCTATTCTTTCAATCAGATTGTGCTCCGCATTTGTTAATTCACTCCTTACCTCAGTTACTTTTCTTACCTTTTTCATAAATTTTCGGTTTGATTTTTGAATCGCCCAGCAACGATAATTATTTAACATTACAAGAATGAACTGATGCAAAATTGCAGACTGTGATCTCATTTACCAAAGAAACTTTTTTGCGAGTTTCACAGCTAAGCACTTACTAATTGTGTCAAATAGTTCTATTTTGCGCAGGAATCGAAACATTTTTCTAAAAAGCTTCTTAGCCCGTCTGTGATTGCAAACTGATTCTGGCAGTTCAGCCGAAGCAGGAGTGCCGGCCGGGTGTATTCGCTTTCCAGTTCAGATTTATATTCATACATGATAAGATAAATGCACAGAAGTTCACTGCTTGAGATCCTCCGCACATTGTCAAAACAAGAACTGGCAAAGTTCGAGGACTTTGTGAAGTCGCCTTACTTTAACAAGAAGGAGAATGTAGTGAAGTTGCTTTTGGATCTGAAGAGTCATGCTCCCGGATTTGAGTCAGATGATCTTGCCTAAGAATAGATCTGGAGAAGAATATTTCCTGATGCCGCATACAATTACGGAGTAATGAAGAATCTCATACATGATCTTGGAAAACTCTGCGAATCCTTTCTCTCAGAAGAGGTATATAAGACGGACGAAATGCAAAGAAGCCTTGATCTTCTCTCATCTTTTTTTCATAGAGATATACCGAACATATTTCAAACGAAGGCTGATTCTGCTGAAAGATGGCTTGTTAAGAAATATGAGTCAAATGATTATGTATATATGAGCAGAATGTACGAAGCTTTCAGGAAAGTGTACGAGCTTAAGGCAAACTACAATCATCACAGCGCCTACCGCAGCAAGAATAATGACGATCTGAGGAATGCTTCCGAAAACCTGGTCTACGGTTTCCTTGCAGACTGCTTCAGGGTGTTTCACAAGCTCATGGTCCATAATCTTGACATGAATCATTCACCTCTGAACGACCCGGTTTACTTTCTGCTGAGTGAACTTGACCGCAATTCAATCATTACACACTTGCTGGATCGATCCGAAGCGCAAAACGGAAGGGGCCACGATATACTGAAGTGTTATTACGCGATGTACAAAGCAATGTTGTCCAATGAAACATCATTGCATTACAGCGAATTTAAGAATGCTCTTATTAAATATGGTTCCTCATTGTCAGACGGGGAGAGGAGGGCGCTGTACACATGTCTGCTGAACTGTCTCACCAATCTCAAGATCACAACAAAGGATTTCTACAAAGAGTACTTCAGCCTTATCCAGCTTGGATTCCAAAGCAAAGCAATGCTGAATGAGAACGGTACTATCACTTTTCAGAGTTTCTTTTCGGTGGTCAACGTATCATGCGGCGCAAAGGAGCTTGAATTTGCCGAGGAATTCATAAGCGAATACACAGACAAACTTCCGGAGGAACTCAGGAAATGCGCATATCTCTATTCAATGGCGCAACTGAACTTCACCAAGGGCGATTTCAGCAAATCACTTGAATACCTTGCACAGATCCAAAGTCACCCGGGATTTTTGAAGTATTCAATAAAGAACCTTCAGTTCAGTATATACTTTGAACTCGATGACAGAGAATCCTTTGAATATTCCTTTGACTCATTCAAGCACTTCATAAGAAGGAACAGGCTTACAAGCGAGTCCAGAGCCATCACACTCGAAAAGTATTGCTCTTATATAAATGCTCTTTTCAAACTGAGAGAATCATTTGATGCGCATGATGCATCGGTACTGAGGGAGGAGATTACCGCAAACAAAGTTATAAATAAGCTCTGGCTTATTGAAAAAATTGATCAGCTTGAGAATGCCGGCATTTGACGATCCTGAAATGAATTCAAGGAAAATATAATGAACTCATAATGCACAGAAGTTCACTGCTTGAGATCCTCCGCACATTGTCCAAACAGGAACTTGCAAAGTTCGGGGACTTTGTGAAGTCGCCTTACTTCAACAAGAAGGAGAATGTGGTGAGACTGTTTATTGAGATAAGCAAGCATGCACCGGGTCTGTCAGGTGAGGGACTTGAGAAGGAAAGCTTATGGAAAGGTGTTTTTCCGGGGAAGGAATACAACTACGGAATAATGAAGAATCTCATTCACGAACTCACCGGACTGTGCGAGAAGTTCATTTTGCTTGAGCAATACTTTAAAGATACTTTCAGAACCGATTATGATCTCATTGAGGCAGCCAATAGCAGGAACATTCAGAAATTCACAGCAGGAAAGATAGATCAGTTTGAAAAGAGAATGAAACATGAATCTGATCCGAACAAATATTCCATTATTGAGGATCTTTTGTATGTCATGGCCAACTATAATTATGCCAAATCAAGCTTCATTCACGAATATGAACTTAAGCATGACAGGGAAGAATCGCTCAGGCTAGCTTCTCAATATCATCTTTACTATTTCCTTATTAACTCATTCAAACTAATACACAATACTGTCGCCAATGAAGTTCAGGGGCACCCGCGTGCCGGCAGGACTATTCTGGAAGATTTCTTTGCCAAGCTTGAAGAACATTCGATCCTTGAAGGCTTGTTGATGAACGACAGGCATGATCAGGACGAACTCGGAAAAGCAGTTACTTGCTTTTACCGAATGTATAAAGCTTTGATTTCAGGGGGCGACAGAGATGTTTATGACAGGTTCAAATCGCATCTCCGGGAAAATGTTCAGCTTCTTTCAGCTACTGAGCTTCAGAACCTGAACAACTGCAGAATTACTTGCGCGATCAATCTCAAGACTCCTGCTTTAAACCACACAAGAGAATCTTTGGAATGGTATAAGCTCCTAATGGAGAAAGGCTTATTACTTCAAAGAAACGGATTGATTACAATCGGCACAATGGTCAATGTTATCAACTTTTCCGTTAATCTGAATGAAACAGAGTTTGCGGAAGAATTCCTGAACCAGTATGCAGGTCAGCTTCCGGCTGACTCCCGTGACAACACATACAACTATTGCATGGCCGTCATTCATTTTGCAAGGAAGGAGTATGGGAAGTCGCTGGAGCGCCTTTCCGGGATCAGCGACGAAAAGCTGATTCGCAAGTATTTTGTGAAAAGACTCTATCTGAAGATCTATTACGAACTGAATGACTATGAATCTTTTGTATATGCTTTTGATACCTTTTCGCATTTCAAAAAGAGAAATAAACTTACAAATGAAGCAAGGGCAGTTGCGTTCAACAATTTTGGCAACTACATAAGAAGACTTTTCAAACTCCGCAAATCCTACAGCAAGTTTGAAGCAGAGAAGCTGAGGAAAGAAGCAGGCAATCAGAACTGGTTTGTCGAAAAATTAGATGAACTGGAAAAAGATGATTTTTAACAATCGGATCTTACATACAGCATGTTGTAGTAGAGCTGGTTCTTTACCGGCAATTGCCCTTCCCGCAGATCTGCGATTTCGGTTTTGCTATCCTAGAATTTCTTCAACTCAAAAGAGCCAGTTGACAGTCAATGTATAGACCTGAAAGTTCTTCCAGTCATCCTTATCCTCGCTGAGAGGCGGCTGCTTCAGGGTTACAAAGTCTAATTTGATCTCAAGCGGAGTCTTTGAGTGTGTCAGCTGTCTTACCGGAATATTCAGTCCGAAGCCGTAAGTGAATTCATTTGTGCTGAATTCCTTTGTCTGCTGGCCGGTCACATTACCTAATGTATCAAATGACAATGTGCTGTGATCCGTATCCCATTTGTAGTATCCGGCACGAAGAGATATCATCTCAAGAAAAGTAAATTCAAGCCCCCCACTGAATCCGATGAAGGACTTTGAATTCAGGAGATCGTCATATTCCAGATTCACAAGAAAGCTGTACGACTTCAGCTTTGATGAAATTGATCTGTTATCAAGTGACAGATCATAAGCTGCACCAAGTCTGAATATTACCGGCAAGGGATCTGCCTGTGCGGCATCAACAGTTGAGTACTCTGCAAAGTTAACATTAATTAGGCTTGTGCCAATATTCACTTTGTGGTTCATTCCTTTGGATTTCAGATCAAATGATTTTATGACGCCAAGATCAAAGTAGAAGATGTCTTTACTTCCTCCTGTACCTTGTTCGTTGCCTACATTAAGATTATTCTCACTTCCGGTGTAAACGTGGAGCAGATTGAGATTTGTCCCGGCATATAGACCTTCAATTACTTCGGCGGAATATGTCAGTCTGTAGTTTGTAAGATCAGGATCATACTTTTCAGTGCCCAGGTAATTTCCGAACTCGTCAGTGATCACGATTTCATAATCAATACCATAGTCAAAGTAATCGCGGCTCATGCCTGCAGTTCCGTACTTACCGAAGTTGTACGATGCGCTGAAGAAATTGTACTTTGCCTCGTCCAGTGCATAGTATGGCTCTGCATAGCTGCCGGTTACATTCAGACCTTGCGCTTCCGCAAGTCCTGCGGGATTGTAGTAATAAGAGTGCGCATCTCCGGTAATGGCCGACAGGCCTCTTCCCATGGCTTCGGCTCCGGCGCTTGGCTGTCTTCCGAAGTAAAGTTGCTGAAATGTTCCTTTGTAGGTTTGTGACTTGGAATCTGATGCATAGAAGGCCAGCATAGCTATACACATCAGTAAGAAATAGTACCGTTTCATTTTTTCATCCTCCGAATTATTTTGTGAGAACTTAGATGTCTTCCATCTGTTTGTCACATTTGTTTAAATTGAGCTGATACATGTAAATTATTCCGGTTATTTGTCTGTAGTTTAAGTATCCGGAGTTCAACCGGGCAGTGTATGAGCTGCTGAAAGCTGAACCCTGTGTTTCAATGAGTGTTGCCTTTTCATATTAATGTATTCCCTCCTGAATACAATATTCATCCCAAGCAGAAAGGCCATCATGAAGGGATGTATGCTCAAGGACCTTTTGATGATCTGAGAGTAATCAGCAAGCCTGCCATACAATTCCATGAAGCCATTCTCACATTCTTCTGCAGTCATAAGTTTTGGAAGAAAGAAGCATGTGTTGCAGGCGGAGTTATAGAAGCTGTTGTTCCTCAGTAGTTCCTGTTCTTCATCAAACAGCAACCTTTTCTCATGCTGAAGCCTGTTATAGATTCTTGTTCCCGGCGCAGGTATGAGAATATTGAGAATGGGTATGGATATGTTCACAGAACTAATGAAGTCAAAGAGCAATCGCGGTGTTTCCGTAGTATCATTATCGAGGCCGAACATAAAGTATCCTGCCACTTTGATCCCGCTCCTGTTGATGTTTTTGAGCCTCTCTGCATAAGTATTGACGATATACTTTTTGTTTACGCCCGCGAGATTCTCCTGTGTGAGCGTTTCCATTCCAATGAACAGCAGTCTGCATCCGGCCTTGTGCAAATAATGCAGAACCTCAGCATCATCGCCTATGTCAATTGTGACCTGTGCGCCCCACTTGATTTTTATGTTGTTGCTGATCATCTCTTTCAAAAGCTTCAGAAGATAGTCGCGGTTATTGTAGATGTTGTTGTCCACAAAACCTGCTTTCTTAGAGAACCGGCAGATACTTTTCAGGTCTTCTATCACGAATTCAATTTTTCTAAGCCTGTAGTTACCTTTGTAAACCGCAGCGGTACAGCAGAAGTCACAATCGTTCATACAGCCGATACTGCTCAACACCGGCATGAAAGTGATCTCTTTTTCTGACAGCACGGAATAATCGAATGGGAAATTGATATCGATGCCGAAGTGATATTCCCGTTGAAGCTGATCGTTTTCATCATCATTCAGAACTTCTTTCAAATCATTCGGACCGGGATTGCCGTGCACTACGGAGTCGCAAACATCACTGAGGAGGTGTGAACTGAAATGCGCCTGATACCCGCCGAATATGACAGTCTTTCCCCGTCTTTTGAACTCGCGGGCTATCTCAATTCCCTGAGTGATGTCATATCCCATTGATGTAATTGCGATAACAGACGCATCCGTATCATAGTCTATATCATCAAAGTACTGCAGAGTCACTTTCTTTTCCCAATCAGACGGAGTTGCGGCGCTTAGTGCGGGCATAGCAAGAGAATGGACATAAATGCTGTCTCCTTTCAGTAATGCACCATCTGAAGTCTTGTAAGTCGGCTGTATGTAGTAGATTTTCTTTTTCATTTTGAGAACCTCATTCTTAAAGTTTAAGAAACTATTTATTCCTGCCTTCAGCAGGCAGAATTCATTTGACCAGCATCATTCTCTTCACATCAGTAATTTCGCCTGTAGTAAGTTTATAAAAATAAACTCCGCTTGCCATGCCCCTCGCATCAAACTCAACCTGATACGTTCCCGGCGACTGCTTCTCATTCACAAGCACTGCGACTTCCCTTCCCGTGATGTCATACACGACAAGCCTTGTGAAGCCTGCAGACTGTATCTTATAGGTGATCTTTGTTGCCAGGTTGAAGGGGTTGGGATAATTCTGACTCAGGTTGAAACCGGCAGGCAATTCAGCATTGATGCTCGATACTTCCGTCAGTACACCGCCGTTTGTGGTCTTGAGAATTGTGCCATTTTCACCCACAGCCCAACCGATATTGTGGTCCGTGAAATGAACTGAATGCAGAGAATTAGAAGTACGGCTTATCTGCTGAACCCAGTTTGTTCCGCTGTTTGTGGTACTGAGAATAATACCGTTTTCTCCAACAGCCCATCCGGAGTTGCTGTTTGCGAAATGAACTGATAACAGGAATTCGCCGGTTCCGCTTGTCTGCGGCATCCAGTTTGTTCCGCTGTTTGTGGTCTTGAGAACCATACCGTTATCTCCCACAGCCCAGCCGGAGTTGCCGTCTGTGAAATGAATCGAATTCAGCCAATTCGTTGTCCCGCTTGTCTGCGATATCCAGTTTGTTCCTCCGTTTGTGGTCCTGAGAATTGTACCGTTCTCTCCCACAGCCCAGCCGAAGCTGTAGCTGATGAAATAAACTGAATACAGCCAACTTGTTGTCCCGCTTGATTGCAGAATCCAGTTTGTTCCGCCGTTCGTTGTCTTGAGAATTGTGCCCAAATATCCAACAGCCCAGCCGGTATTTATGTCGACGAAATTGACTGAATACAAATCGCTTGTTGTCCCGATTGACTGTTGCATCCAGTTTATCCCCCCGTCAGTGGTCACGAGCATTGAACCCCAGTATCCCGCTGCCCATCCGGTGTTATTGTCGGCGAAGCAAACTGAATTCAATTCGTAGAATGTTCCGTCTGACTGTATCATCCAGGTTAAACCGCCATTTGTTGTTTTTATGATCGGGCAGTAAAGGCCAACAGCCCAGCCGGTATTTATGTCGACAAAATGAACCGATGTCAAATGGTATTCAAAGCCGCTTGTTTGCCGAATCCAGTTTGACCCGCCGTCTGTTGTTTTAAGAACTGTGCCGCTCTCTCCTACAGTCCAGCCGGTGTCATTATCCGTAAAACATACCGAATACAGACTATGAGTCGTCCCGCTTGACTGCGAAGTCCAGTTTGTTCCGCCATTTGTTGTCTTGAGAATTGTAGCAACGTTGAAAATTCCACCAACAGCCCAGCCGGTATAGTCATCCGCAAAAAAGACTGATTGAAGCCCGCTATTTGTTCCGCTAGTTTGCGGTATCCAGTTCGTTCCGCCGTTCGTCGTCTTCAGTATTGCGCATTCAATCCATCCGCCGACAATCCAACCTGTGCTGTTGTCGGTGAAATAAATTGATTCCAAGTCA
>DAIQRO010000304.1:0-3080 GCA_036786155.1 Bacteroidota bacterium | reverse complement strand
TACCGCCGTATCCGGTTCTGTAAATTTCTAATGTGGCTTTTTTGTTCGAGGTATCCAACGCTTTGTACCAGATGAAGATGCCTGTGTTCTGATTCAAGCTGTCCTTCGTGCTTGGACTCGAGTATGGCGAAAACACTTCGTTGTAACCTGTATTCCAGGCATCCCATCTGTCACCATACAGACAAAAGGAGTTGTAGTAATCCTGATCATTTACAAAAATCGAACTCACTCCTCTAATATTGGGATTCGCTGATAAGTTGTCAGGGCTCCCAGGTGAAAACAAAATCCCTTTACTCATTTCATCTTTCGGATCACTTCCGGTAGTATAAGGATTATCGTTGTCATATATGGGATAACTCCTGATCAGTAAAGGCGATGTACCTCCGGTTATGAGTGGTTTAGTGATTCCTGTAGTTACCCACTTCCATAATCCATCAGCACATTCAAGATCTTTATCATTTATCTTGTAATCAAACTCATCGTCCTGCCATGAATATCCATTGTAAATATGATATATATACAGTCCCGATCCATACTTCGGATCTACATTTCGCAGGAAGTTGTATCTTCCTCCTGAGAGTGTGTCACCGCCTAATCTCCTGTCCCATTCAGAAACCCTGCTTCGGTTTGCCATCAAAAAGAACTCGCTTCCGCTTTCATTTACCGGCACCTGAAGTATCTCGCCCTGAGTTCCAGCAGTGCCACCCCTCGACATATAATCATAAAGATTGTGAACCGGATTAGAATAATTAACAAACTGCTGTTGAACATATCCTAACTTGACCATTTCCCACGGGCTTAAACTGAATTCCGAGGTACTGCTTGGACCATCAGCCATTTTTCCATAAAGCTTGTGATCCGACCCGAAGAAGTAATGGCCATGCTCATGTGTGGCTACATCTAATACTCTTTGTCTGCTCAAAGGACTTGCACTGCCTCCCCAAAGAATTACACCTGAGCCTATAGTATCCAGATTACCGGTGATCACTGAGCCATTCCCTCTTATTCTCACCTCAGCTCCACTATTCTGATAGACTAAATATTCATCATTTACTGCATTCTCGCAACTTCCCAGATTTGCATATCCCCAGAACCTGTCATTGTCAAATATGAATCTTGCCTGACTGCGATATACCATGTAGATCATATCCACTCTCTCATCTCTCGTGTACGAAAATGTTCCAGGACTTATATAGGTCCATTTGTCGTAAAATGGCCAGTCAATCTGCATGGCAATCAGTGCATCATATATGTCTTTGTTAACTTTTGGCGCCCCGCCATTCTGTCTGTACCATGCACTGTCTTGAGGAAGAATGACAGAAACAGCTTGTCCCCTGATATGAAGTTTGCCTCTTGAGAACTCGTGCCAGAAATCGCTGATTGCATATCCGTTGTAAGAGTCCCACCAGTTCGTAAGCGCAATCCTGTCGGGACCAATCACACTGTTCAAATAATTCGGAGCTCTTCTTGCGGGCCATGATTCGAAGTCAGTAGAGGTGCTGTCTCCGGATTCATTTTTGAACTGAACAAATACAACAAGGATCGGGAAATAATTGTTTGGGTCTGTGTTGTTTAGGTCAGACCGGTTTGGCTTGAGCTTGCCGCCGATGAAGGTGGCAGGATCAGGGCTCGTATAAGTTGGCTTTGTTGCACACCCGCAGCTGTCGCAGTCCTGCGAAAGTGTGTAAGAGCTTAACAATATGATGCACAAAAGAGAAACAATAAGAGTTTTCATGTTTCAGTCCTTTAATTTGATTTTGGAAAATATGATTACTTAAGGAACGCTAATTTCCTTGATTCAGAAGCTTTACCGTCAACCTCCAAAACACACAAATAATAACCGCTTGAAAGAGAACCTGCATTGAAAACGGTTTCATAACTGCCCGGATTCATCTTCTTATCCAACAGGCAAGTAATGAGTCTTCCGGCTATATCATAAATTAAGAGTGTGGCCTGCGCGCTCTTTGAAATATCAAACCTGACTGTTGTGTGCGGATTAAACGGATTCGGAAAATTCTGATGCAGTTTGCTTCCAGTTGGGATAAATTGAGAATGTTGCTTTGTATCCGTCAGTCCGCCGTTAACTGTATGAAGTATCTTCCCCCTTCCAACCGCCCAGACGACATTGTCATCATAACCGTAGATGGCTCTGTAAATCGGTATTCCGTAAACTGAAGTCGGATGAAGATTCCAGCTTAAGCCTCCGTCAGTTGATTTGTATATCTTACCTTGTGTACATCCTGCGTAACCGATCATTCCCGAAGGAAACTCAACACAATGAGTTCTATTGTTTCCCGAATTTGCCTGTATTAAAGTTATACTGTCCCAGCTCACTCCAAAGTCCATCGTTTTATAAACCTTGTTGGATAATGTTCCGCACCAACCAATATTTTTTAAGAAGGACATTCTGTAAACATCAGGTGACTTAGCAAAATGCGGAAGCTTTACTTCATACCAGCTTGTTCCCGAATTGGTTGTTCTTAATGTTCCGCCAAATCCTGCCATGACTCCGATTGAATCATCAAAGAACTTTATGTCATACATTGAGTAGTTTATGTTAGCGGAATCGACAAAAGTTAAACCACCATTAGTAGTTCTAATGGCAATTTGTTCACCTCCAAACCAGCCTGTACTTTCGTTCTTGAACCATAAACTAGTATATTGCTGTCCCGCACAAGGAGTTGGGTTTATTCTCAAAGCTAGCCAATTTCCACCGCCGTTTGTTGTCTTTAGTATGGTACATAATCCTGCCGCGTAAACAACATTCTCGTTAACCGGATGAATCTGCCAAAGCAATGATTGCGCGGGATTTGACTGCTCAACCCAGTTCATCCCTGCATTTGTTGTTTTGAAGATTCTGTTGTCGCCGCATACCCAGCCAGTGTAGCGGTTTATGAATCTCACATCAAACAAATTGACAGCAGGATCTATTTCCTGTTGAAACCACTGCGATTTTACGGGTTGGGATAAGAGAAGAAGAGAAATAATGAAAAGATTTTTCATGTGTGCTTGTTCTTGTGAAAACTACTGAACAAAATTTACATCTACAATATGCAATTTCAACGCTGATTACTATCGGC
>DAIQRO010000065.1:7018-13938 GCA_036786155.1 Bacteroidota bacterium | reverse complement strand
GACCAATATATTCAAGAAGAAATCGGAATTCATCGGAGGCTGACCGGGTTGCTCCTGCATGGCGGAACAATTTGTTCTCAAGTTGCGCCGGCACACGTAACCGGCCCTGCAACACAAAATAATCTTGAGTTTCTTTTTTGAAAGACAAAAGCTAAGTTGATTTATGCTAAATCTCCTGGGAATTGTAATAGTGAGCTATCTCATCGGCTCGATCCCGTTTGCCCTGATTGCGGGCAAGCTGTTCAAGGGGATAGACCTCCGCAATTACGGAAGCGGCAATCTTGGCTCAACAAACGCGTTCAGGGTTCTCGGAGCGCCGCTTGGAATACTTGTTCAGATCCTTGACATTGCCAAGGGGCTGTTCGTTGTGCTTGTTGTCACGGAGTATTTCTATTCACATCTGCCTTTTACAAATTACACACCTTTTGAAGACATCACAGTAGCAAAGATAATTGCCGGAGTGAGCGCAATAATCGGGCATACATACTCCATCTTTGCGGGCTTTAAGGGCGGCAAGGGCATCAATACTGCGCTTGGAGTTCTCATATCGCTTTCCCCCGTTGATGCGGGAATAAGCGTCGGGTTCTTTGTCCTCACGGTGCTCTCTTCAGGTTATGTTTCTCTTGGTTCCATAGTGGCTTCGTTCACATTTCCCCTCATGATGTTCATAAGGGAAAACTATTTTAAGGTGAACATATCAGGGTATGACACTCTCATTTTCTTCAGCATTGCTGTTTCGGTTCTTCTGATCTACAATCACAGGGCGAACATCAAGAGACTGCTCTACGGAAATGAGAACAGATTTGAGAAGCTCTGGATCATCCGCATATTCAGGATCAAGGCCCCGTTTGCAAGGAACTCCGGAGCCTGATTCGCAATTGATTTCCTTCAGTACTTAATTTTACAATTCCGCTCAATGAACGTTGCCGTACTAGGCGCAGGGGGTTGGGGCACAACCCTTGCGATAGTGTTGAACGAAAACGGTCACAATACCGACCTTTGGGAGTTCAACAGCGAGTATGCAAGGACGATAGACGAATACAGGGAAAATTTTTATTACCTGCCCGGCGTAAAGATCTCCCGCAGTATCAGGATCACCAATGACATAATCTCAGCTGTTCAAAAGAAAGATGTAGTGATAGTCGCAACCCCGACTCAGTACATCAGGTCAAGCCTTGAACTTCTCGGCAATCATCGCATGGGAGATACGCTCATAGTAAGTGTTTCAAAGGGAATCGAGAAGGGCACTCTTCTTCTGGTATCAGACATTCTCCTTGACGTTCTGAAAGGAACGAGATCCTCAAATGTGCTTTGTCTTACGGGACCTTCACATGCTGAGGAAGTATCCAGGAAGCTTCCCACGGCAGTTGTATGTGCGGGAAAGGATCTGAAGAAAGCGGCCCTGGTTCAGAAACTGTTTTCCAATGACTACTTCAGGGTTTACACAAGCAGGGATGTGATAGGAGCAGAGATAGGCGGTGCGCTGAAAAATGTGATCGCGATAGCCGCGGGAATCTCTGACGGTGCAGGATACGGTGACAACACAAGGGCAGCAATAATGACAAGAGGCATAAATGAGATCATGAAGCTCGGGCTTAGGATGAAAGCAAAGCGGGAGACTTTCTTCGGCTTGTCCGGAATCGGTGACCTCATTGTCACTTGTTCTTCTGTCCACTCGAGGAACAGGCGCGTAGGGATCCAGATAGGGCAGGGGAGGAAGCTAGGTGAAATACTCCAAGAGATGAAGATGGTTGCCGAAGGAGTGCCGACGACCGAGTCAGCCTATGAACTGTCACGCAAGCTTGACATTGAACTGCCTATTACAAATCAGGTTTACAACATCCTCTTTAACGGCAAGGATCCGGCCACTGCAACAAAGAAACTTATGACTCGGGAGTTGAGAATTGAAAATTGAGAATTGAGAATTGCCTGTTCGCTGTAAGACGACTTATTTGAAATGGCCTTTCTCAGGCGGGACAATGGAAAATGGTGGCGAAGCAGTTCTTTTACTGAAAATCAGAAGTTACTTCAATATTACTGACTCAAGAAGATTCTCAATTTTTAATTCTCAATTCACAATTTTCAATTATAAAAAAAGCGGGCCTCCTTTCAAGACCCGCTTTACAAAAGTTTTGTTTCAGGTGAATTACTTCACCAGTGCCATCTTCATTACCTTTACAAAACCCTGAGTCTCGATCTTGTAGAAGTAAACTCCGCTTGAAAGCGATGCGGCATTGAAAGATGCTGTGTGGAAGCCTGCATCCATCGTTTGGCTTACATATCCGCTTGACGGGATCTGGAAGTTGATCTTTGTCTCGGGATTGAACGGATTCGGGAAGTTCTGGCTCAGTGCGAAATCCGTCGGTGTGCCAATTACAACTTCACTTCCGAGATAGTGGTATTCGTAGTTTCCGTTGAAGTCGATCTGCTTCAGCCTGTAGTTGTATGAACCGGAAGCAAGGTTCCTGTCGGTGAATGTATAGATATACGATGTGGTCGTTGTACCATGGCCGTTCACATATCCGACTTTTTCCCAGGCGTCAGATGATACTGACTTTCTCTCAACATCAAAACCGGCATTGTTCACTTCTTCGAGAGTCTTCCAGGACAGGTCAACATTGCGGTTGTAAACAAGCGATGTGAAGCCAGTGAGTTCTACAGGAAGTGCACCCCATGTGATCTCTGCGCTCCTTTGACCGGTCGTGGTTCTCGCAAGCACAAGAAGCTGTGTGGCTCGAACCAGCGGGAATGTACTGGCATATGTAACGCCGCCGGGAACCTGCAATGTCGCAGTGGCGGAGATCACATCACCTGCCTGAACCGGACCCGAAACAGTGACCATTGGCGACTGGCCGTTTGCGGCTGTGTTGACAGTGTTTGTGCTGAGACTTCCGGAACCGGTGATTGCAAGCTGGATATTGTTAACTGCTATCGGAGCTCCCGAAGTGTCCTTTGTTTCGATGTAAAACTCATCGAAATTGACACCCGGTTTGATTTCGATGGTTGACACCTGAGTTGCTGACCCTCCGTTCAGGTTGACATCTGCAATAATGTCATTTGCTCTTGTAAGTATTGCGGCATCATTTGTTGTTCCGGCAATAGCTGTGATCATGCTTGTGGTCAGTCCATTCCTGAAGTGCCATATGGCCAGCTGAATTGCGCAGGCCTCGTCACTATTGTTTGACATCTTTCCCGGATAGGATGTCCTTTGCGGGTAGTAGTTGTCCATTATGTAGATCGCCTGCGGAATTGTTGATGCAGAGTCTTTAGCTGTATCGCCGATACTGATGCCGGTACAGAGATCAAGGCAATAGAAGGGAGTATTCGTCACTCCGTCAAGTGTTGCATTGATTACACCTGCAAAGCCTTCTTCGGTCGGTGAGCAAGGACCATTGGTAATCGTAACACTTCGGCCATTTCCTGTGCCTGTCAGTATGGCTCTGCTGTTACCGAATTGGCCAAATGAATTTGAAACAAGAACCAGTGTGAAAAAAAGAAAGAATGAGAAAGTTCTTCTCATGAGTTGTGCCTCCTTGAAATAATAGTTTATGAAATCTAACAAACTATTACTTTGGGGTATAATAATTTGCTAAGCTTTTAGTCCCCGTATCGTTTGGGGTGAATTATGATTGCGCGGAAACTTAAAACCGTTGGTTTTTAAAATCAAGTCCCTATTGGGGTTTTTCTGTAAATTTTTTATGATGTTCTTAATAGGTAGGCAAGACCGAAACTTCTTCCGGCTCAAAAAAAACGGGAGCCGAAGCTCCCGTTTGAAGACATTTTGCAACACAAAAGGTCAACTTACTTTACAAGAAGCATCTTCTTGGTTGCTACGAAGTTGTTGCCGTTGCCTTCGAATGAAAGTTTGTAATAGTAAACGCCTGTTGACAGCGAGGATGCATCAAAAGTGACTGTATAATATCCCTGCTGTTGAGTTTCGCTTACAAGAGATGAAACTACCTTTCCGCTCATGTCATAGACATTAAGCCTTACAATGCCTGCTGAGGGAATATCGTAGCTTATCTTTGTGCTTGGGTTGAACGGATTCGGATAGTTCTGGCTGAGGCTGAACTTGTCCGGAGTTCCGATCACTACTTCACTGCTAAGGTTATGATATTCATAGTTGCCGTTGAAGTCTGTCTGCTTCAGCCTGTATGAATAATTACCGGTAAGAAGATTTTTGTCAGTGAAGCTGTAGCTGATCATTCCGGTTGTTGTTCCGTTACCGGCTACCTGACCTACTGCATCCCAGTTTCCTGAAACCGATGAACTTCTTTCAATTGTGAATCCGGCATTGTTAATCTCGGATGAGGTTGCCCAGTTAAGCGTTACATCCCTGCCGCTAATGTCTGCAGTGAAGGATGAAAGTTCAACCGGAAGAGCGCCCCAGTCGGCTTCTGTCATAACGTTAGTGATGACCGGCTTTGCCAGAACGAGAGCTTGCTTGTTGTGGCCGCTGCTTGCATAGATCATTCCCTGCGGCATTACTGCTTGTGCCGTGGCGGTAATCGTACCGACTGCGGTTCCTATAACCTGAACAGGATCAGAAAGTCCCGTGGTAGCGTTGGTGTTGACGCTGTTTGAGCTCAGACTGCCGGTGGAAATTGTCAGCTGAATATTGTTGACGCCTACCGGATCCCCGTCCTGATCCACAGTCTTCACAACGAAGTAATCAGGATCCACATCAGGGAGGATTTCAATGGTCTTAACGGCGGTGATGAAACCGGCATTGGCATTTGCATCTGCAATGATCGCATTTGCCCTGTTCCTGATTGTGGATGCATTGCTTCCGCTTACTGAACTGATGTTGAGATTGTGCCTGAAATACCAGATCGAAAGCTGAATTGCGGCCGCTTCAAGATCATTATCACTAAGCTTGCCCGAATAGCTAGTCTTATATGGGAAGTAGTTGTTGAGGATGTAGATGACCTTGGAGCCGGTAAGAGCGGAATCCCTTACGGTATCACCGGGGGAAATTGACCTGCAAATGTCGGCGCAGTAGAACCTTGTTGAGTTGCCATTAACAGTTGCTCTCAACGTGCCTACAAATGCTGTAAGCGATTGGTTGTTGCATGGGTTTGTAAAAGTCAGACTCTGTCCGTCGCCTGTCCCGTCATACCGGGCGAGACTTACAGCGTACTGGGAATTTGCTGTGCTGTAGGTGAACAGCAACAGCACAAGAATCGCTAGAAGCGTTCTCATGGTGTTCTCCTTTCGTTGTTTAGTTTTCGATACGGCATTTATGACTGCGGACTTTGGGGAAATCCGCCGCCGTATCTGTTTCTTGGCAAAACTAATACATCAGAATACTAACTTCAAATAAATATCCAATGGATTGTGAAGTGAGAGTTTGGGGCAAGCCCGGTATTTTCTCTATATGGAACTGAAATTGCTATTTTTGAGAAGATTTTTGTGAAGTGAACACCCTAGGCCGGTCCACTGTTGCCTTAGTCTTCAGCCTTCTTTTGCTTCAGTTCTCTTAGCTTTGAGATCAGCCAGATCTTTCTGCGGAGCAAAGTGCTACTCTCAATTTCCCTGAGCGTCTTCTGATACTCATAGTCTGTAATTCCGTCATGCTTGTGTTTTATGAGGAATGACGTGATCCTGGCAAACTCAGCCTGACTCCTGACAACATCCTTTGAAAGGAAACCGTTGTTCTTTGTATAATACCTGAATGCCTCAACGGCAGAAACAGCATTCTCAATGAAATCTTTCTCATAGAATATCATTATCCTGAGCACTTCGCAATCAAGCTTCATTATGATGTTGTCGGCTTTTAGTTTCGTCAGGTACCTTAAGCTTTCGTCATAATTGCCTTTTTCGAAGTTCAAAACTGCGTAGCTGTAATTTAGAATCTCCTTCCGCTGGTCCGGACTGTGAACATACCGGAACTTCTCAATTAATTTCTCCGCAAAATCTGTTTCCTTCATCCTGAAAGAATGCAGTAGTATTGTCCTGTACTCCGAGAAATTGATATACTCTCTTTCGGCATTCCGGTAGAGGTCGTTATCTACCATGAATTTATAGTTCTGAAGAAGATCTTCCGAGAGCTTCTCATTTCCCCCGGAGATATTGAGCAGATAGAAAATATTAAGGTGCGAGAAGAAAATGTAAAGCATGTTCTTGCTCATCTTGTCAGACAAGCCAAGAATCGAATTCCGCATATGAACGAGTGAGCCCGTATTTGAGGGATCGCGCATCAGTATGAAATCGTGCCTGCATAGTTCGACAAAATCTTTTTCGGAGTCATCCAGAAATTCCGAACCTTCAAGATATCCTATGAGTTCGAATACCTGAAAGAAGTCATCGAAGATCACCGAGTTCTCGGATTCCTTGAATGACTTGGTATTAACAAGCATCATATTTCCGTAAACTGTGCTCGTCAATAGTTCGTGAAGAAGCAAATAGATATGAGACTTCATCAGGCTCGGGCGAAGATTGTGAAGCTTGCTGTTTCTGATCGCACAGCTCGTTTTGAGTTCTTCCCTGAAATGCTTAAGATAGAATGACTCATTGGTAATCAAATCAGTTTTGCTGTCACGGTTCTCAATCTTCTCCAGCAGGCGGTTAAAGAGGTTAAACTGATTCCTCCTTTCAAACTGGTCTAAAAGAAATGTCTGCTTCCTGTCGGGCTGTGATGAAACATCAACAACTATCAAGTATTCCTCAGCGAGTTTCAAGAGGTTTGACATGTATTTTCTGAACAAAGTGTCATCATACTCCCTCCCCGGATTGGCCCGGCTGAAAAGAAACTCTTTGGTCATATTCGGAGAGTCGAATTCAGGATGATAACCTTTCAGAGCGCTTACCAAGCGAGAAACCGGCTGTTGGGTATTATAGAAAGGAGAGGATACGAACTTTTCAAAGCTCCTGATTTCATCTGTAGAAAAGGACCTGAGCAGTACAATGAGGGAAGACTC
>DAIQRO010000065.1:0-7008 GCA_036786155.1 Bacteroidota bacterium | reverse complement strand
CTCCTTAAGACCTCTTTTTTTGTCTATATTCATGGTCACAAACATAAGACAAAAAAGCAATATTGCTACTCAAAAGTGCATTTTTTTGGCCACTGCCGAAGGATACTCACTTCACAAACGCCCTTATTTTATTTTGGGGAAATTGATAATTCAGCTTATTTTTGTACTCAAAACAAACAATCCCTTCTTGCGGGTTTGAATTGATTCCGGCTCTGATACCCAAAGTCAGAGCGGCGGAATTCCCAAATAGATTCCACGGAACAATTCATTTAAAAACCCCAGAAGGTTAAAATGAAAGGAGACCTGAATGAAAAAGACAGCCCTACTGCTGTTCTTTCTGCTGTTTTCTGCAAAATCTTATTCTCAGTTCACACCGGCATCCGTTGAAGGAGTCAGCCCGGGAAGAAACACTACCTTCACAAGTCCGATCACAAATCAGGCTGAGACCAGATTCATCGGATTATGTTACGGAAAGATCTACAATCCAAACTCAGGACCGGATGTCTGCTTCTACAGCATTGACGTTACAAAAGCGGCAAGCTTCTGCATGCCGAACTTTGATTATGTGGATGATCCTAATACAGTGCTTGACTCGAGGGTATGTTATATTCTCAAGACTTACTATCCGGGTGCAACCGGACCGGGACAGCTTTCAAATCTTAGCAACGAGACTGCGGCAATCCAGCTCGTAATCTGGCATTACACAAACGGACTGAATCTCAACACAATTACCAGTACTACAGTTAAGAACAGGGCACTTGCAATAAAGGCATACGTCGATGCCAATGCGACTTCGTGTTCGCCAAATGTTACTTTTGAGATCGTGATGGATGCAGACCCTGAATATTTCCTTGTAAGAACCACTGATGACAACGGCAATGGAGTTGCAGTAAGCAATATTCAGCTCTCAATCTCCGACGGATCGCTGAGTCAGAACACGGTAAGCACCACTGCTCCGGGCGGATACTCCGTACCGGTTCAGGTAATCGGAACAGGTGTTGGAGTGATCACCGCAGTAAGCAACAATATTGTAATGCCGAAAGGTACTGTGTTCAGGCATTCTTCTGACCAGTGTCCCAAAGTTGTGCTTGCATGTCCCGGACCGGGTGAGAAGAGGATCTCTATTGACTGGGGTGCACTGCCTGTAGAACTTGCTTCTTTCACATCGGCAGTTTCAGGAAACAATGTGGAACTCAGCTGGACCACATCAACTGAGCTCAACAATTCGCACTTTGAAATCGAAAGAAGATCAAAGGCAGGAGAATGGACAGCGGCCGGAAGAGTCAGCGGCAACGGAACTATCAGCGTTCCTGTAAATTACACATTCACAGACAGGGGACTTGCATCCGGAAGGTATGAGTACAGACTGAAGCAGGTTGATTACAACGGACATTTTGAGTATTTCAATCTGGCGAATGAAGTTGAGCTTGGTGTACCGGTACAGTTCAGCCTCAGCCAAAACTATCCCAATCCGTTCAACCCCGAAACGAAGATCAGGTTTGACATGAAGAACGAAGGAAGCGTAAGCATTAAGGTGTTTGATTTTTCCGGAAAGGAAGTTGCCGAGTTGGTAAACGGATTCATGCCGGCCGGGTATCACACAGTTTCCTTTAACGCAGGAAATATGGGACTATCAAGCGGAATCTACTTCTATAGAATGGAAACCGGAAATATTGTGAAGGTTCTGAAAATGACCCTCGTAAAATAATGATTTCAAAGGGCCGGGCGGGTTAACATCTCCCGGCCTTTGCTTTTTACAACAGCCCGAATGAGCGGAAACTCATTGTTGAACATTAATATCTGACAAGCTAATTTTGTAACAGCTTTTCTTCATTACGGTCACCCCAAATGATCAGCAACAGAAGTGAAGAAGTTCAAGCAATAACAGAAAGGAGAATAATGAAAACAGCATTGTTCATAGTGCTGTTTGCCTTTACATTTAAGCAATCTGCGGCCCAGTATACGAGGGCATTCATCGCAGGACATTCCGCAGGCACAGCCGTATCCTTTCTGAATCCGGTTACAAACTATACAGAGAACAGATTCTCAGGACTCGCTGAAGGAACTCTTACAGATTCGAATTCGGGCCCTCATGTCAAATACTATTTCCTCGACATAAAGCTTCCTCCAACTTTTGCAATGCCAAGGGGCGACTACCATGACGATATCACTTCATCGGGATTGGATCAGAATGTGTGTTACATAATCAAGAGTTTCTATCCGGGCTCTATGGGGATCGGACAGCTATCTGATCTAAATAAAGAAACTGCAGCGATCCAATTGGCAATTTGGCATTTTCAGGATGGCCTTCAACTTAGTACGATCTCTGACCATATAATAAGGGAGAGGGCAGTGGAGATCGCTGATCTTGCGATAGAGAACTCACACGGACATACAGTGAGGCAGACGGTTGAATTTGTAATGGATGAAGATCCGGAATACTTCTCCGTCAAAACAACCAGTGACAGCGGAGAGCCCGTTGCCGTTGACAGCATTGTGCTGACCTACGATGATGGAGTTTTGAGTGAGTACAACATAAGCACAACATTGCCTACAGGACTTTCACAAAGGATACAGGTTGTTTACGGAAACACGGGATTCATTGATGCATTCAGCAGAAAATTTGTATTTCCGAAGGCCAGCATTTTCAGGAGTGATTCATCGCAAAATCCAAGATTGTTGCTGGCGAGTCCGGGCTTCGGTGCACGCAGTTTTGTTTATGACTGGGGTACACTGCCTGTAGAGCTAATTTCTTTCACTGCCGAAAGCAGTCAGGGGAGTGTAAAACTGAAGTGGTTGACCGGTCTCGAAGTGAACAACTCGCATTTTGAAATTCAGCGCAGGAGTCAGGCCGGAGGCTGGTTTACGGCAGGAAGGGTTTCAGGGAAAGGCAACACGGCTACAGTGACGGAGTATAATTTTGAAGACAGAAATGTACCGGCAGGGAGATATTCATACAGGCTTCTTCAATATGACTTTAACGGAAACTTTGCAGAATACGGATTGCAGAGTGAAGTTATAGTTGAATCGCCGGTGAATTATTCATTGGAGCAGAACTATCCCAATCCTTTCAATCCGTCAACAGATATTGAGTTCTCGATCAAAGAAGAAGCCAATGTTTCATTAAGAGTTTATGACATTGGCGGAAGAATGGTTGCGGAAATTCTGAACGGGTACAGGCAGGCCGGTTACTACAGCATGAGCTTCAATGCAGCCGCATCTGGATTGACTTCCGGCACATATTTCTACCGGCTGGAAGCAGGAGATTTCTCAAGGACATTGAGAATGACTCTCATCAAATAAGTGAATTGAGAGAGCGCAGAAAGGGAGAGCCGGCCGAAGCCGGCTCTTTCTTTTTATTGCCGATCACTGCAGGCTCAAAAGACTGTGGCACTGCACACCTTGATTTATTATCAGCGGAGCAATTATTTACTGCACATTTCATAATTTGGGTAATGCAAAGTGCTCTCACGCAGAGGCGCAAAGGCGCAAAGAAAGATGATGCAAGAGGGTAATAATTGGATCTTGCATAAGTCCGATAAATCAGTAAATGACTCTTAAGTAAATGAGGGTGGTAATAAGTTAAGATGAAAGATGATTTAGAGTCAGTAGAAGGTGAACTCTTCTATCAGGAATACCAGGAACTATCAGAAGCTTTCTGATTAGGGGATAGTGCTTTTAGCCACGAATGCACAAATGAGATTATTCGCAGCAAGTTATTCAGTGGCTTTCAAACCGCATTCGGGAACAGCAACGAAAGTTTGCTGCTGTAATTTCGCATCTGTATTCTCGCGCAGAGGCGCAAAGGCGCAATGGAAGATGATACAAGAGGTGTTTTATAGGATCTTGTGCACGTCCGATAAATCAGTCAATGACTCTAAAGTAAATGAAGGCGGTAATATATTGAGATATAGGATGTTCTATAGAGAGTTGCAGGTGAACTCTTCTATCGGGAATAGCAGGAACTATCAGAAGCTTTCTGATTAGGGGATAGTGCTTTTAGCCACGAATGCACAAAGGAGATCATTGGCAGTAAGTTATTCAGTATGGTGCGAATAGTTTCCAGTTGTTGAAGGTTTTAGGCAAATGATTTCAATTGCAGAATTATTAATCAGCGTTCCTCTTGTAAAGATTTGTAGAATGATCAGCGCATCTTGTTCATTCGTGCATTCGTGGCTAGAGTTTTTTCCAATTGAATAAACGGCCCGTTCTATTCTCTCAGGAAAGTGGCGGTAATCACAGCACACCTTGTTGATTTGTGGAAAGAGCATTAGCCACGAATACACGAATGACATCTTTTGCAGTGCGTTATTCGGTGGAATGCAAACTTCATCATAAAGTTGAAGGATTCGTGACATGGAATAAAAGTAAACAAATCAATGACAGGTGTTCATCTTACATGTGATCTTGAGTATCAACAATGTATCCTGTTCATTCGTGCATTCGTGGCTAAAGAACTATTGGCATATGAGAAATACCAATGCATCTGCCGAGAACTCACAGAATAATACTCATCTCATTTTATCAGCAGGTCTTCTACAATCTCAAGTTCGAACAAAGTTGAGATCTCTACACAGGCATTCCTCATTACGTTTCTTGCAGTTTCTGCTTCCGGCGGAAGATTGAGCTTCGGCTGTTGTGCCCACATGCTGCGATCCGGCCAGCGTGCATAGGCTATGTACTCGCCGGGTTCCTTTGTTTTGTGAAGCCTTGATCCAAGGCCGCCCTCATATTGAATGAGCATTCCGGTCAGCTCTTTCCAACTACTTAGAAAGTCATCTTCTTTTCCTTTGGTTACCCTGAATCTGTAGATCACTGCAAACATCTTCGGCTATTTTCGGATTTGTTTTTAATTCAGCTTTCATCATCACGGCAAAGCCTGATGGCCGGCAAACGCACATCAGAAGATCGCATTGATCCCGATCGTAGGAAGCACTCCGATGCTTTCGTTTGCTTCGATCTGATTTGTGTACTTGTTCCATTGATATCCGGAAATATTCTTCCTGCCGTAAACATTCTGAACATCAAGATATGTTATAAGTGTCCAGCCCGAAAAGTTCCAGCGCTTGTCAACCCGGAGATCAAGGCTGTTGAAGTCAGGCAGATACTCGGAATTGTAACGGCTTACGAGCTGAGTGCCGTCAACAGGATTTATGGGTGTAAACGGCCTTCCTCCTATATATCTGAATTTTCCGGAGATCTCCCATTCTTTACCCGGCTTATAGCCTCCGAGAATTGTGAAAATGAACCTAATGTTGAAACTGCTATTCCGCTCCAAACCGTCAAGAGCTTTGTACTTCGCATCAAACAGAGAGAGGTTGATCAGCCCGTAATAGTTGGTGGTCAGTGCTTTCTGAATATAAAGCTCAATTCCTTTGGAAAATCCTGTGCCTCTTGAAACAAGCGGCTCAATACCGAAGTCCTGCGTCTGCTCAAAATCTCCACCGGTGTTTGAAAGAACAATGAACGGCCTTATTGTGCTGGCAGGATAATCGGAATAATCTTTGTAATAGCCTTCCAGCGTAACGCGCCAGTCGGCCGAAAAGAGATACTCAACACCGGCCACATACTGGTCAGAACGTATGTCATTCAGTGACTTGTTCTGTTCATACCCTGCAAGCCATACAAGTGAAGGTGACTGGTAAAATATTCCGTATCCAAGGCTGAAGTTCAACTTTGGCGTTGCATTATAGACAACCGAGGCTCTCGGAGAGAAATAGTTCCTATTGCTTATTTCGGAAAAATAGTCATACCTTGCTCCGATGTTCAGACGGAAGTCGCTGAGAAATACCTGCGAAAGCTGTGCGTAAGCAAATGCTTTTCCGGGCTGAAGGTCTGTGTTGATGTCAAGATCGGGAAGAACATACCTGCTGCCGGTCTGATCATCCACAAAGTAAGTTGTATCAGCAACTCTGAGTATGTCCGAGTTCGAATTTACAAAAGTCCATCCCGCACCTGTTTCGATCTGAGTTGAGCCCGAAGGGAAAACAAGATACTCCGCCTTCATGGTAGTGTTGCCTTCCGTCGTATTGTTGGAGAAGATCTCAGTAAAAAGCGAGTCGCGGCCGGAGTAGTCAAACTTCGTATAGGTTCTACCGAGGTTTAACTTCAGAACGGAGTTTGGCGAAAGCACGGACTTATACTCATAACTGTTCACATAGCCGTTCTGATTATTCTGCAGAATATTTTCATTGTCCTGTTTGTCTTCCTCGTCATCGTTGTTGAACCTTACTTTGTCGAGGTTTCCCCAAAGGTTAACGGTTAGAGAGTTCTTGTCGCTGAAATCATAAACTGCTTTCAGCTGGGCCGAGGTGTATTCGGGCACAAATCCGAATCCTGCCGCATTGAATATAAGATCGAGATAGCTTCGGTTTGCCGAAAACAGCCACGAACCTTTTTTCTTTGAACCAATCGGGCCTTCAAGTACAGCGCCTATTCCGGTTGCGCTCAGATTTATGTCTGCAAGGAAACTGCTTCTGTTGCCGTCACGCAGTCGGATATCAAGAACAGAGGAGAGTTTGTCTCCGTACTTTGCGGGAAACGCACCGCTGATGAAGTCAACTTCATTCACAAAGTCAAGCTCGATGATGCTGACCGGACCGCCGGTGGAGCCCTGCGATCCGAAGTGATTGATGTTCGGAACGGTTGTGTTGTCAACAACAAACAGGTTCTCTGTAGGAGCGCCGCCTCTTACAATGAGGTCATTCCTGCCGCTGTTGACAAACGAAACTCCGGGAAGTGTCTGCAGTACCCTGCCGATATCTTCAAAGCCGCCGGGGCTTCTTCTTATCTCCTCATATCTCAGGGATTTTATGGAGTTTGCAATGTCGTTTGGCCTTACGAAACGGTTTTCCTCGACTGATATTTCTTCCGTGCTTACAATGGAGAGCTGAACGCGCATATCTGTCGGTTCGCCGGAGACCACGACAACATTATCGAGCAGGAGAGTATTGTATCCTACAAGGTTGAACCGGACTGTGTATTCCCCGACGGGCACATCGGTTATTG
>DAIQRO010000303.1:1454-3095 GCA_036786155.1 Bacteroidota bacterium | reverse complement strand
CAATGTAAACTTTGAATCAATAACCCTGCCGTTCTCAAGGATCACTTTTTCGGGAAGAACTTCGGTAATAGCCGTATCCACTTCAAAAGGAATTGAATAGTTCTCGAGCAGTTTCTCCGCAGTTTCCCTGAACCGCATACCGCCACCGATTCCCAAATGCCCAAGATAAGGTTCGGAAGTGACAAAGTTCACGACTGAGTCTTTGAGATTTGATTCTTTGGCAAGCTGGTATCTTACATTGAAAAGAAACTCATACCCGGCCGCATAGTTTGCGGCATTCGGCGCATTGCCGATTACCATAGGGCCGCCCTTCTTAACGTACTCAGTCCAGGCTCTCCGGGCTTCGCGTGCGCATTGAAGATCGCTGATGGAATGACTGAATTTTCCGGGACCTGAACCCGGTATGCTTTCAAAGTCGGGATAAAATCCTGATGCAATTACGAGATAATCGTACGGGAGGTATTCCTCGTGAAGCCAAACCTGTTTTTCAAACGGATCAAACCTCACTATCTCCGCTTCAATAAACTTAATGTCCATTCTGTTCATTGGTCCTCTTACGTCAAACATGATGTCATCTTCCTTGCGCAGTCCGAACGGATACCAGATAAGCGAAGGTACAAATACGAAGTACGGACTCTTTCCGATCACAATCACTTCATGATCATATCCGACAAGCCTCTTGAGTTCAATAGCTGCGGTGAAGCCCGCGAAACTGTTTCCCGCAACTACAATATTCATTCTTTTCATTGTCCGGGATTTTTAGTGAACAGATCTTTCTTTGCTTTGTCTCCGCTTTCTTCAAACAGCATTCTGACTGAGGGAGTGTACCTGTCTTCATACTGTCCGTTTCTCACAGACCAGATGAATGCAACGAGAAAGCCGGTTGCCACGATCAGGCTTGCACCAATCAGTACAAGAATGACGCTCATGACAGCCCCCTTCTTCGGGCACACAGGTTAGTCATGCCCACAACGAACAGAACAATTGAAATTGAATTGAAAGGCATCAGTATGGCGGCGATCATGGGTGAGAAATAGCCCTGTGCTGCAAGATAGAGTCCCACAGCATTATACAAAAATGAGATCACAAAACTAACTTTGATTACGTTCATGGTAGCCCTGGAAAATCCCATGAAAGAAGGAAGCATGCTGAAGACTCCGGCATCCATAACTGCATCGCATGCCGGCGAGAAGCTCGTAACATCATCATTTACCGCAATGCCGATATCGCTTTGTTTCAGCGCCCCGGCATCATTGAGGCCGTCGCCTATCATCATCACTGTCTTTCCGAGTTTCTGCTTTGTTCTTACATAGGCAAGCTTGTCAGATGGCAACTGTCCGAAGTGCATGTTTTCATCTGCAAACAGTTTACTCAGTGCACTCCTCTCATGACTGTTATCGCCGGATACAAGGCTCACTTCATACTTTCCGCCAAATTCTTCAATGACATTCTCAATGCCTTCACGGTAGCGGCTTCTCAGCGAATAGAACCCCTTGATCTCACCCTCAATGCAGAGAAAAACATTTGTTGAGACACCGTTCTTCTTAAGATCAGTGCTGAATTTCTTCAGACTGCCGCCGTCTTCTCCGATTATGAATCTGATGTTTCCCAGTCTGGCAAATTTTCCTCCGGCAATACCGG
>DAIQRO010000303.1:0-1444 GCA_036786155.1 Bacteroidota bacterium | reverse complement strand
TGTGTAAACCGCGCCTTCGAGCGATTCGCTGATCATTCTGCTCAGCGGATGAGTGGAGTTTCTGGCAAGAGATTTTACAATTGACTTTTCCCCGGCAGTCAGCTCACTTCCCACAAACTCAATGTTGAGATGCCTTGGGCTTGTAATTGTTCCTGTTTTGTCAAACACAACGGCATCAACCTTTGCCATGCTTTCGATCACGGATGCATTCCTGAGATAGAGTTTATTCCTTCCGAGGATCCTTAAGCTGTTGCCAAGGGCAAAAGGAGTTGTAAGAGCCAAAGCGCAGGGGCAGGCAATGATAAGAACTGTTGTAAACACAGTAAGAGCCTTGTCGGCATCAGTCGGAAGCCAGTATGCCGCAGCGCCGAATGCGATCAGAAGTATCGCGTACGTGAAGTACTTTCCTACCCTGTCGGTGATCTTCGAAATGGATGCAGGACTCTTGTCGAATGCCTTGTCATTCCATAATTGAGTCAGGTAGCTTTGCGAAACCGTTCTCAGTACTTCAAGTTCAATTGCGCTCCCCATATGCTTTCCGCCGGCGTAAACTATTTCGCCAAGCACTTTTTGTTCGGGAACGGATTCTCCCGTAACAAAGCTGTAGTCAATGCACCCTTCTCCCTTGAAGAGTATTGCGTCCACTGGAATTATCTCATTGTTTCTGATCACTATCCTGTCACCGATTTCGAGCTTTGAAAGAGGAATGTTTGCCTCTGTTTTGTTCTTTATCACAGTGACTGAAATCGGAAAGTACGATCTGTAGTCCCGCTCAAAGTTTATTGAGTCATATGTTTTGCTTTGGAAGAGTTTCCCAATCAGCAGGAAGAGCACGAGTCCTGAAAGCGAGTCCATGAAACCGGCATTGCCGTGCACCAGGATGTCATAAACGCTTCTGGCAAACAATGCAAGAAGGCCGAGAGAAATCGGCAGGTCAATATTGATGAACCTGTTGCGGAGAGCTTTCCATGCCGACGAGAAATAATCGGAACTGCAGTAAGTGATCACAGGAATGCCCAAAAGAATATTCAGATAGTTGAAGACATTTTTGAGGTCTGTGTCAAGTGAATCTCCGATGTTCAGATATTCCGGAAAGCTGAGAAGCATAATGTTGCCAAGACAAAATCCGGCTATGCCGATCTTTGCATATAAAGCCTTGTATGACTTTTTTGCCGGCTTTGAATCAGTGGCTGCATCAAGATTGATGTCGGGTTCATAGCCGACTGAAGCAAGAGACTTTACTACATTCTTAAGAGAAGTACTTGCATTGTCATAAACTATCGTGACCCGCTTCTGAAGAAAGTCCACCCTTGAGCTTAGTATTCCCGGATTGACCTTGTTCATTCTCTCGAGCAGCCATATGCAGGAACTGCAGTGAATTTCCGGGACTGCAAAAGTGACAGATGAGACATTCTTGTCATTGAACTCGACTATCTTTCGTGTG
>DAIQRO010000064.1:9013-14047 GCA_036786155.1 Bacteroidota bacterium | reverse complement strand
CTCCGAGGAACACTTCCTCTCTGGTCAACTATGGAAGGGGCGTACCGATAGAGGGCAAAACAATCGGTGAGATCATCTCAGAACTTGAGCCGCTTGATCTTATCGTATGGAGCGGACATGTCATCATAGTGCTTGACAAGAATGAAGTGATCGAGAGCAGTCCGCCGATCGGTGTTCACATTTCGCCGCTTGAAGAAAGACTTGCAGAGGTCATAAATGAAAGAACCCCGGTTGATGACTGGGGTTCTTCAAAGGCAAAAAGATTTGTTGTAAGGCGCTGGGTCAGCGTGGAAAATCCATGAAGACTTGCGTCAGTCTCTTCTGCTTCCCAGTAAATTTAGAAGGAACATGAAGAGATTAATAAAATCGAGGTAAAGCGCAAGAGCTCCTATGACTGCTGCCTTCTTGCCCTGCTCGCTGTCAAAGTCCGTTGTCTGGCTCATCTGCTTTATCTTCTGAGTATCATAAGCTGTAAGTCCCGTGAATACCAGCACGCCTGCTATGCTGATTATCCAGTTCATCATCGGGCTCTTTAGAAATATGTTCACAACGGATGCCAGTATGATCCCGATCAGAGCCATGAACAGATATGTGCCGAACTTTGAGAGGTCCATCTTTGTGACATATCCGAATACGCTCACACCCGCAAACATTCCGGCACAGATCAGAAATGTGGAGGCGATAGAAGCGCCCGTAAACACCATGAACAGTATCGAGAATGTAAGTCCCGTCAGGGCAGAATAGAGAAAGAATGCACCGATCGCTACACCCGACGGGATCCTGTTGATCGCCGCCGACAATCCGAAGACAATCGCGATCTGCACTATGAACAGCCCGAAGTACAGGAACGGGCTTGTTGCCAGCTTGTATGAAAATTCCGATCCGGCAACGCCGTAGGCAATGACTCCTGTAATGGCGAGTCCCATAGCCATCCAGTTATACACATTGAGGAGAAACTTCCTTGTGGTTTCAGAAGAGAAGGAAGCGTCTATTGCTCCGGTCTGTGAAGGAAATTGATTCATTTGAGTATTTTTTGAAAATTCATGTGCGAAAATGCAATTCGGCTCATTAAGATTCCACCTAAAAAGCCTGAAGTCCGGTAACTCACTTCGGCGAATAGTTCGGAGCTTCCTTAGTGATCTTCACGTCATGCGGATGCGACTCCCTCAATCCCGCGTTTGTGATCATAACAAACTTCGTTTTGCCCTTCAACTCCTTTATGTTCTTTGCTCCGCAATAGCCCATTGCAGACCTGAGTCCGCCGATGATCTGATAGATCGTTTCACCCACATAGCCTTTGTAAGGAACAATTCCTTCGATTCCTTCCGGAACAAGTTTGCTGATGTCATCTTCAACATCCTGAAAATACCGGTCCTTACTTCCCTTCTTCATCGCCTCAATTGAACCCATGCCTCTGTACACTTTGAAGCTCCTTCCTTCGTAAAGGACCTTTTCTCCCGGTGCCTCTTCAGTGCCGGCAAACATGCCTCCGAGCATTACAGAATCTGCACCTGCGGCAATCGCTTTAGGCACGTCTCCGGTCTGCTTTATGCCGCCGTCCGAGATCACCGGTACGCCAAGCTTTGATGCGGCGGCGGAGCATTCCAGCACTGCACTTATCTGAGGAACGCCGACACCCGCAATAACCCGGGTGGTGCAAATCGAACCTGCGCCGATCCCGACTTTGACACAATCAGCTCCCGCTTTGATCAGATCAACGGTAGCTTCGGCGGTGGCAACATTTCCTGCTATCAGATCAACTTCAAACTTCTTCCTTATCCTCTTCACCATGTCAATCACACCCTTGGAATGGCCGTGAGCGGTGTCAATCACGATCACATCTGCGCCGGCATTAACTAGCGCTGATACGCGGTCGGCGGTATCTGCGGAAATTCCCACAGCAGCTCCCGCTCTCAGCCTGCCGTATTTGTCTTTGCAGGCATTGGGAAATTTCTTCCTCTTCTGTATGTCTTTGAAAGTGATAAGGCCTTTGAGCTTTCTGTTCTTGTCAACCACAGGAAGCTTTTCGATCCTGTGCTTCTGAAGAATCACTTCCGCCTTCTCAAGGTCTGTACCAACGGGTGCAGTTATAAGCCCGTCCTTTGTCATCAGTTCCGAAACCAGTTTAGTCTCATCGGGGTCAAATCTGAGGTCCCTGTTGGTGAGAAGTCCGATAAGCTGATTAGATTCATTCACAACCGGGATTCCCGAGATCTTATACTGCTGCATAAGCCTCAATGCATCACCTATGGTCTTATCCGCCCGCAATGTGACAGGATCAAGTATCATTCCGCTTTCGCTTCGCTTCACTCTGTCAACTTCTCCGGCCTGAGATTCTATGCTCATGTTCTTGTGAATGATGCCGATGCCGCCTTCCCTCGCAATCCCGATCGCCATTTCACTTTCCGTTACAGTATCCATTGCGGCGGAAAGTATTGGAATGTTCAGGTCAATGTTCTTTGTCAGCTTTGTCTTTACGCTGACCTCTCTCGGAAGGACAGCTGATCTTCCCGGAACAAGAAGCACATCGTCAAACGTAATTGCTGTTTGCTTTATCTTAGCCATGTTTGATGGTCAATTTCAAAATTTCAGTTACCGGACCGCACAAGGTCCTGATAAATATTCTCGGGAACAAGCTCGCCGTCAAATGATCGCACATACATCAGATGAAGATGCGTCGGCGACCTCTTCGGGTAAGCGTTCTTACCTGTCCTTCCCATAGTGCCGAGAACCGTTCCAGGAGCTACCAGATCTCCCACATCAACATAAACATCTTTGAGATGAGCGTAGTAAAAAAGTCCGTTTGAAAAATTATCGTACACATACACAATGTTTCCTCCTTTAATATCCATCATATCAGTTGTCCAGTTCTTCCTTGTTTCCACAACCACACCGCCGCTCATTGAGATTATCTCTGCCGGC
Organism: Bacteroidota bacterium; assembly: GCA_036786155.1. GTDB lineage: Bacteria > Bacteroidota > Ignavibacteria > Tepidaquicellales > Tepidaquicellaceae > JADJAH01. The sequence goes on along the minus strand of DAIQRO010000064.1, from coordinate 11,125 downwards.
TTGCCCGTCCTGTCGTCAATAGCATCCTGATCTGAATCTGCAATGAAAATATCATGCGCCGGATGTCCGCCTGTTGAGCCGTCAAAAAAATCGAAATTTCCCGGGACATAACCGCTTCCGTTGACACCTCCGATCGCGGAGGAACCGTAGCCCTTTACAGGAAAAACCCATTCCCGGTCGGAATACTTTCTCAGTTTGCCGGCTTTGACCTTCGCTTCCATGATATCCCAGAGCTGATTGGTGAAGCGGTACATCGAGTCCATTGCGGCTTCCCTGCTCAGCTTCTTATCCCTTACAAGTCTCATAATGGGCATCCACCTGCCGGCCACTTCCTCATGGGATGCATAGAATTCTTCGTCCGACTCAAGTGACTTTATCTTCTGGGAAAGAGAAGCCATTGATACGCTGACCTTCTTCTGAACGGCCTTCTTCTTTTTGCCGGACTTCTTTCCCTCCTGCGCATGTGCGTCTGAGACTCCCAGTATTAAGAATGAAACGACGAATACCAAAAGCGTTCTCAACATCATTGCGCCTGATTTGAATTCAAAAGATCCTGATACAGGTCGTCAGGGACCACATTGCCGTCATTGATCAGAAATCTTGATATGTGAAGATGCGTGGGAGACCTTTGCTTGTAAGCATTCAGCCCGGTTCTTCCGACTTCTGCGATCTTCTCACAGGGCATTACCATCTGCCCGAGTTCTACGTTCACTTTGTTGTTGTGCGCATAATAATACAAAGCGTCTTCTCCGGGCTCATAAATTATGATATACTTCCCTCCTCTGAGATCACTTGACGGTTCCCAATCATCCGACATTGAGACAACAATTCCGCTGGTCATTGAAAGCACATCTACAGGATTTCCTGATCTGTCATCTACGCAATCCTGATTCTTATCGTAAATGAAGATGTCGTGTGCAGGGTGTCCTCCGTGCTTGTTGCCGTCAAAAAAATCATACCCTTTAGTAACATATCCGCTTCCGTTTTTCCCGCCTATTGCGCTTGGTCCATAGCTCCTCAGCGGAAAGCACATTTCACTTTTGTCGAATTCGTTGCCGCCCTTTCCATAATACAGAGATGCGATCTGGCCGGCAAGTTCTTCGATCTCAGCCGCAGCTTCCTGCCTGCTTATTTTGCCATCCCTGATCTCTTTATAAAGCTCGTCAAAATCATCAACAACATCAGCGGCCTTGTGTGCTGATAAACACGGCAATGCGGCCAGAAAAGTCAGGACTGCAATTAAGTAAGCTCTTCTCATTCGTCAATGATCTCTATTTCATTGCTGACAATTACTGTACCATCGGGCTTCAGTGCGCTTACTCTGAATTTTCCTGACCTGAGAAATTTCACATTGTTGAAATACACGTAATCCGAAGACGGATTTGTATCAAATGCGAATGTATCTTCCACTTCGCCTGTCTTGAGATTGGTAATGTTGATGTTGATGCTGTTGACCTCAAGTGTCTTCTTATCTTTTCTCAGGTCAACCATAACAGTGAGCGCTCCCTGCGTGTACCTCTTAGCTTTGCCGAGGCATTCATCGCTTTCAGGATTGTAGCTTTCGCAAAAATACAGCTTTGATCCTTTATCCGTGCTGAAGTTGAAACTGAAATCTGTACAGGAAGCGGCAAGGGCCGCAAATGAGATCAGGGCAATTACGAATGCTTGATATGTTTTCATGATTTTGAAAGGCAAATTACCATTATCATTGAACTTTTTCCACACTCAAATCATACAACTTGATTTAACAAACTGTATGGAAGTCATTCGCTGTAGGACTTGACGGATCATCTGATCCTTAAACTCACATTGACATTCATGGATTCAATTCAGATAAAGCCTTTCATTTTGCTGATCAAAGAGAAGATCTTCTAAAATTGAAAGAACATTTCAACATTTCGGATGTGTGTTCAATTCCTTATGTTGGCGCAAACTAATTCTGAATTATGAAGCATAGTCTGTCAATTGCCGCGGCGTTGTTTATTGCCGCCGTATTGTATGCATGCTCTTCCACGCAGATGAGCATGTATAAGCCATCCGACAATTCTCCCGGATGGAGGGTGGATGTAACCAAGAAGGGCGGAATCCCCGACGAATTCATCTGCAAGATCA
>DAIQRO010000064.1:0-9003 GCA_036786155.1 Bacteroidota bacterium | reverse complement strand
CCACCGTAATGTCCTCGTCATTTCCGATGATCGGAGACAGTTTTGAAAAGAATGGCACTTACAGAGGCAAGAAGGTTGTAATGTCAGGCTACAGGACTTCCGAGGAAAAGAGGGATGTGAACGGAAACGTCACTTCCAGCGACAAGTATCAGATCCGCGTCTTCATTGATGACAAGCTAGTTGACAAGTTTGACTTCTGAATCAGGTCAGTGCGGTTCTCCGGATTTGCGTGGATCACTTAGCAGGCCCTGAAGCCATACCCTGTCTGTTGCGCTGATGTCAGTCTTCATGGCCCTTCTTATCTCATAAGGCCTTTCGGAATCTTTAACCGTCAACAGTTTCGCGATGCAGTTGACAAAATTGCTGAACTGAATCGCATGCCTCTCGTGGATAATGTCCTTCCGGCTGATGTAATGGCGCACGGCGTCTATCTGACTCAGTGCCGCTTCATGTTCATCATTTATGTAATAGATCTTAAGCAGAATTGATTTGGCTCCAAGGTAAAATGAATAATTCGGATAATCCACGCCAAGCAGTTGCTTCAGTGCATCCGGATATTCTCCCTTGAAGAAATGCAGATTAGCACAGGCAAGACTGATTGTCTGATCGCGAATGTCGGCATGGATTTTTGCACTCCTTTTATTTACAAATCTCTCTGCCCATTCAAACTCACCAAGCATTGATGCATACTTCACTGCGTTTATGAAGTACATGTGATATGCGAAGTAATGCCACAATGGTATATCCTTATCTTCCATCTCTTTAATGATAGAATACACTTCCCCGGCATTTCTGCAGTATCCCTTGTTAAACCTGTATATGGAATGATTGTACAGATATATGTACATCCTGTGCATCTCGATGTTTCCGAATCTGCCCGAATGAGAGGACACATAATTGCGGAGATCGTTAAACCCTATGACATCGTCAGGATTCATGAGCATCTTCACCGAAAGGTAATCGGCATAAAGTGACTGATGTTCACTGCGAAGCAGGGCGCTGTGCCTTTCCACAAAATTTGTAATGTCGTCAAACGCCCATGTGTCAAATTCGATTGTTTTTTTGTAATGCAATTTCAGATTCAGCACAGAATAGAAATGCAGAAGCTTGATTGAAATGTAATGCAGGTCAAGTGCGAAAGAGATCTTCCCCAACTGCAACTCAGGCGATTCAAGCTGTTTGGACTTGAACTGAAAATAGATCTGCTCTGCATCCATAATATAGTAATAGTTCTCAGTGCTCAGTGACCTGACCGTGCCGAGCTTCTTCATCGCATCCCTGTAATACCTTTCAAAACTCTTCGGATAATTCCTGACCGCAGATTCACGCATAAGCAATGAACCTGTCAGATACTCATCCTTCAAGAGGATGTTTATCGCAAGAAATCTTTCAGTCAGCTTTGTAAAGTTTGATAGAAGTTTTCTGACATTTGTATCAAGTTCAGTTCCCTTTGCAGATTCAGGGTAAATGTGCATTGCAATATCTGACTTCTTAACGTCCTCAAGTCGGCCCTTGGCGTGGAATTTTCTGAGAAATGAATAGAGTCTTACTATTGCATCGCTGTTGTTGAAGTACTGCGATCTCAGAAACGATCCAAACTCCCTGAATTCTGAAGTGCTTAGCCCGCAGAGTATCTCAGCAAGTTTGCTGTCGCCGAGGCTGCCGGATACTGATCTCTTCATTCACAGTTGTTTGGCTCAAATTCCCCAAAATAATGCTGATATGCAACATTTTTGTGAAGCACAGATGTGATCTCCGTTCACAGTCGTGCAATAATGTCTTTGCACACCCTCATGCCTGAATGTAATTTTGACGCAACTTCTTAAAATCAAACACAGGATAATGGTTTACATCTATCTAAGGCACATGGTCAAAGACTTCGACACCTGGAAGCCCTTCTTTGACAACGACTATGCCTCAAGAAAAAACTACGGCATAGAAGTCAAAAAGCTTTTCCGCTCGGTCTCTGACCGCAACGATGTTCACGTTCTTTTCTCAGCTCCCTCAGAAGAAAGCGTAATGCAGATGATCTCAAGGCCGGAGCTGAAAGATCTTATGAAAAGTGCGGGCGTGGTCTCAGAGCCGGAGATCAGCATTCTTGAACTCACTTGACAATTCCGGAGGCTCACTATGGCAAAGAGAGGAGATATCATTACAGACAAATCCACAGGCGATATTGTGGAGTTTCTCGAAACCGCAAGGGAAACGGGAGGCAGTTACACAAGGATCAGGTTCACAATAAGGCCCGGAGGATTCCGGCCGGTGGAGCATTTGCACCCTTCATTTGACGAGTCATTCAAGGTGATAAGCGGCAATTTGACCGTAAAGCTTGACGGAAAGATTAGTAAGATATTGGAAGGAGATGAAGTATCACTGCCGAAGGGAATTCCTCACTCCCACTACAATGATGAGAAGTCCGATCTGATAATGGAGCAGACTTTCTCACCTGCGCTTGATGTGGAGATCTTCCTTGAAAATCTATTTGGGCTCTCCTGCGACGGAAGAGTGAAGAACGGTGAACCCGAACTTCTGCAGGTGCTCGTGTGGCTGAAGAAGCTCAAGGCAAAAACCTATCTGGCCAAGCTTCCGACCGGACTGCAGGACAAGCTGTCTGCTGTTTTGAGTCCGCTGGCCGGAGTTCTCGGTTACAGGGCCAGTTACAGGAAATACAGCGGCATCGAATTTTAAATCAAACAGAATAATGATGAAAACACTATTGATCGTAACGGCAATTTCCTTATTTGCAGCTGCAGGATCTGCACAGGACAAAGCGCTGACAGAGAAGAACATAAGAAGAGCATACGATTTTCTGAACAACAGAGACTTTGAAAATTTTTCCGTCATGATCAGTCAAAACATGATAGAGCATTCACCGTTTCCCGGACAGAGGCAGGGGCTTCAGGGAATGAAGGAGGCATTCGAAATGTTCTTCGGCGCATTTCCGGATCTCAGATTTGAGGTAAAAGATGTATTAGTCAGCGATGATCTCAGCAGTGCCTCTGTCCTTGTGAGGCTAACCGGGACAAATACAGGTGAATGGATGGGAATGAAGCCGGCGAACAGGCCCATCGACATAATGGGAATAGACTGGCTCATATTCTCTGACGGAAAAGTGAGCGAGCATTACGGTTACATGGACACTGACAAGATGGCGCAACAACTTGGATAAGCAAAACAGTAGTCAACAAACAACAAAACATAAACCAAAACTGGAAGAAATGAAGAACACATTCGGGAAGACACTGCTTATTGCAGTAATCTGCATACTGGCAGGATCAGCGGTTTCACGGTCACAGGAATCACTTTACAAAAGGCTGGGCGGCTACGATGCAATAGCCGCAGTTACGGATGACTTTGTTGGAAGACTTATCATGAACAAGGACATGTCCAGATTTTTTACAGGCACAAGCGATGATTCGAAGACTCGGATCCGCCAGCATATTATTGATTTCTTCTGCATGAAGACCGGCGGCCCCTGCGGATACACAGGCAGGTCAATGAAGGATTCGCACAAAGGGCTTAAGATATCGGAAAATGACTGGAATACTGCCGCGGGACTTCTTGTGGAGACCCTCGACAAATTCAAAGTTCCTGAAAAGGAAAAGAATGAGTTCCTTGGGTTGGTGATTGAAACGAAGTCGGACATTGTAGAGCATTAAGCGGAAGAACAATCGGGCCATGCCCATGCAAAAACTGCAGAAGGCATGGCCGGAAATTTTGCTATTCAATTCTGAGGTTTGCCTTGCTCCTCATTGCTCTTAAATTCTCTGATGCCTTTCTCGATCGCGGATACAATCTCATTTCTTACATCATCTGACGTGTGAATATCGGTCCAGTAAGACAGCTTGTATTCGGAGAAGTCACTGCCAAAATCGAACAGAAGAACCTTCGGCTTCGGATCACTCTTTATCTTTTCATTGCCTTCTAGTATGACTGCAAGCTGTTCTGTAATCTCTTCAACATGTCCGCCAATATCTATCTTCTGATTGAACTCCGTCCTTTTGCGCATATTCCTCAGCGTCCAGTTCTTCACATGCTTGCTAAGCAGGTCGCCGTTCGGAATGATAACATCTGCGCCGTCAGGCGTGGCAAGCTGTGAGCTCCTTATGCCGATCCCTTTGATCTTGCCTAAATTCTTGTCAACTTCGATCTCATCACCTATTCTGAACGGCTTTTCAAATGCAAGGAGTACGCCGCTGACCAGGTTTCCAACAATGTTCTGAAGGCCAAGTCCTATGCCGACTCCAAGAGATCCGATAATTATTGTAAGCTTGTCAATCGGAATACCTGTGGCCGCGAATGCGAGGAGGATACCGATGCTCATCACTGCGATCCTTATCAACAGCATCCAGTTACTTATGCCTCCGCCGCCCGCCGCCGTTGATTTGCCGCTTTCACCGCTGTCAGCGAAGAATGAAATTACTTTCGAAATTATTGTGGAAAGTGCAAGGATGAACAGGAACAGGAAAAACTTCTCAAAGGAGAATGTGAAGTCACCGATCTCATATTCGTACTTCATGAATGCCGCTATGCTGTCAACTATCTGTTCGAACAAATAAAAATTCCTTACCAACAGAAAGATCCATCCGACGGTGATAATGTATGTCAGCTTGCGGGGAAATGAGCGCGCGAGACTGTGTGCTTTTGCATAATGAAGGCTGTCTTCATCGCTTCCCGTGCCTGTTGCATAAAGCCGGATCAACTCGGAAGTGAGCCTTACTGCCCAGATCAGAACGTATCCGGTAATTGGCATGTAAAGCGCAAAAGAGATCAACAGTTTTGAAAGGTTGTAACTGCCGAGAAGGTTTGATGCAAATGATGCGGCCATCAGAAGCATGGACAGAATCAGCACGATCCTTCTTGTCAGTCTGAAGCCCTTCTGATTTTCATGCTTCCTCAAGGCACCTCCAAACATAACGATTCCTGCCATGCTGAATATCAATAGTATCCATCTTTCCGCCGGCGTTTCTTTCAGAATAAGGTCAGACAATACGGTGACCATGAAACCTGAAGTGAATATTATAAGATTCAGTCTTTCCCTTCCTTTCAACACATGCCAGATGATCAGAATAAGAAGTATGCTCAGTATGGTCCAAACTATTCCCTGAAACACAGCAGGAGGCCTTGGAAACATGAAGTTCATGTAAACCAGAGTCAGAAATATTGACGTGATTACAGGCCGGTTCAGGAGGGCACATGAAACTTCTGACTCAAATCTGCTGTGATCCGTCAGATTCCTTTTCACCATTCGGACAAGCAAGAGCAATATCAAGAATGCAAAAACAGTAAGCACGATCCTTGGTACATGGTTGATGAGATAGTCTTTGAGCAGTGTTCCGCTTTTCCGCAGTGAATAGTTCAGAACACCTCCCAATGGCTCCCCTGATCCGACGGCGCTCAGAAGGCCGGCAGATTCGGGACTGAATATGTTCTGTGATTTCTCCACTCTGAGCCTTTGGATGCCTTGTTCGGCTTGAGTGAATTTTGCCTGCAGCCGGTTGATCTTTTCAACTGCGTTTCTGTTGAAGAATATGCAGGCATTCAATGTACTGTCAAGGCGTGATGTTTCTTTGTTAACGTCCATCAGCTTACCGAAATACTGGACAAACAGTGCAGAGTCTTTTGCAAAGTAATACAGCATCGAGTCTGTTTCCAGTGAATCAACAGCAGATCTGAACTCTTCAAGCCTCTTTAGCTGTAAGACAAGCTGGCCTTTCTTTGAATCTGACTCCTTGATTAGTGCATCAAGTATGAGCCGCGTTGTTGAGAGGTCTCTGATCGTCACGGAAGAGCTCAGATCAAGCGTTCCCTGAACTGCAAGGACGTACTCGTCCTTGATTGTGTTCAGAAAATCAGTTGTCTTAGAAGTATCAATGGAGCGGCTGAAATATTCCTCAAAATCGAAGTATTGTTTCTGAAGGCTGGAAAGGGTTTGCAATTGCCGGGAATAGATTTTCTTTTCCCTGTTCTTGAATATTTCCGCTCCGGCAATTGAATCCACAACTTCCCTGAAGACGCTCTGAAGGGAAAAAGCCTTAACGGAAATCGAATCGACATTGTCCATTGCCTCCATTTCGGCTTCAAGGCTGTCTGTCTGTGCCCGGAGACCCGATGACGAAAGAAGGATGACGCTTATTGCGAGGGCTGTACTAAGGCGAAAAAGCATCCTGTATAAATTCATTTACTGTTAAAGATCCCTCAATCTAAATATTTAAAAAAAGACATTGAATTGATTTCTGCCGCTTTCCTGTTTTTTGCGTTTCTTCCCGACTCCAAACTTCCTACTTTTGCAAAAGTAACAATCCACAATTGACGGTTCATAATGATACCTGTCACCAACACATCTAATCTTAATTAGCCATGAACAACACCGACATACATGTAACGGTCCCGCCGCGCGTGCTTTCATTCGGTCCGCGCCGCGGGCAATACTTTGACGTTAACGACATCATGCAATCCATGCCGGCTGACGGAAAGGAAGTGATATCTCAATTTGAAAAACTCGACAAGATCTACAGAGCGCTTTGCGCTGTGCTATACAATTTTGTTCCTACCAGCGGACATCCCGGAGGCTCAATTTCTTCCGGAAGATTTGTTTCATCCATACTTTACAACATTCTCGACTTTGATATTGCAAAACCTTTTGCTGACGAGAATGACCTTGTGATATATGCCGCAGGACATAAGGCGCTCGGGCTCTATGCATCATGGGCGTTGAGGAATGAACTCGTAAGAGCGTTCCGTCACGAACTCCTTCCCGAGGAAAGGCTTCAGCTTCGGCTCGAAGATCTGCTTGGCTTCAGAAGAAACCCGACCAATGAACTTCCCCTTTTCAGAAAGTTCAATGCCAAGGCGCTTGACGGACATCCGACACCAGCAACACCGCACGTGAAGGTTGCAACCGGAGCAAGCGGAGTGGGCGTGCCTTCTGCATTCGGCGTGGCACTCGGAGCGCTCGATTATTTCGGAGCAAACGCCCCGAAAGTTCACATAGTGGAAGGTGAAGGGGGGATGACTCCCGGAAGGGTTGCCGAAGCCCTGGCCGCGGCATCTGCAATGAGGATTCACAATGTCAATCTTCACATTGACTTCAACCAGGCATCGATTGATTCAAACAGGGTTTGCAGAGACGGTGAGCTCAAGGGCGATTATGTTCAGTGGAATCCTGCGGAACTTTGCTACCTCCATGACTTCAATGTGATCTATGTTGACGACGGAAAGGACTTTGCCAAAATTGCCTCCGCACAGAGGTATGCGCAAAGCCTTGAAAACATGATGCCAACAGCCATAGTGTACCGGACGGTTAAGGGCTGGAAGTACGGTATCGAAGGCAAAGCATCTCACGGAGCAGGGCATAAGATGAACTCGCAAGGATACTATCTTTCATGCAAAGAATTTGAGGAAGAGTTCGGAATTCCCGTCCCGAGATTTGAAGGCGATTCAAAGCAGGAAAATATTGAGAAATGCTTCTACGACACTCTTATGGCATTCCGGAAGGCAATTGCCGGCAACAGCGGGTTCTCGCTCTTTGCCGATTCCATTGCTCAAAGCAGGATCAGGCTTTCCGAAAAGAACAGGATGCCGGTTGCTGACATGCCAAAACTTCAGCACATTTATGAGGATGATATTATTTCCGAAACGAAGACCCCGGAAGAACTTGGAGTGAAGCCGGGCGCAACTACAACATTGAGGGCTGTTCTTGGCGCATCGCTTGGGCATATCAACAAGATATCTGACGGCGCTGTGCTTGGTGTTGCGGCCGACCTTATCGGCTCAACTTCCATGAACCTGCTTGGAAGCGGATTTCACGAGGGCTTTTTCGATTCGGTTGACAATCCCGACTCAAGGATACTCGCTGTTGGCGGAATCTGCGAAGATGCTATCGGCGGCATGATGGCCGGACTTTCGGCTTACGGAAAGCACATCGGAGTGAGCTCATCATACGGAGCGTTCATTTCCGCAATGGAACATACTGCCGCAAGACTTCACGGGATCGGCGAGCAGAACAAGGTGATGCATTACGGAGGGCACTTCAACACATGGATACTGATCAATGCGCATGCCGGGCTGAAGACAGGTGAAGATGGCCCCACTCACGCCGACCCTCAGTGCCTGCAGTTGATACAGGAGAATTTTACTCAGGGAATACTCATTACGATCACGCCCTGGGAACCCGGTGAAATATGGCCATTACTTGTAGCCGCGCTCAAGAAGAGGCCGGCAATACTTTCGCCGTTTGTTACGAGACCTAACGAACTTGTAATTGACAGGGAGAAGATGAATCTGGCTCCGGCGACCGACGCGGTGAAGGGCGTTTATGCATTGAGAAAGGCAGACAGCGGGCAGAAGGTTGACGGATCAGTAATACTTCAGGAGAGCGGAGTCACGATAGAGTTTGTAACGAAGGTTCTGCCGATGCTTGATAAGAAGGGATACAATCTCAATATTTACCATGTTTCGAGTGCTGAGCTGTATGATGCTCATGGGAAGGCAGAGCGCGAAGCGCTCTTGCCGTATGAGGTGCGAAGCACAGCTCTTGGAATAACGGGATTCACTTTGCCGACAATGTATAAGTGGATCACGAGTTTCGAAGGAAGGTACAGGATATTGCATCCGTTCAGAAAAGGCTACTACCTTGGAAGCGGTACTGCAGAGAGCGTGCTTCATCAGGCGGGGCTGGATGCTGATTCGATCTTTGAGGAAGTTGTTAAGTATGTGGAAAGTTGATTGCGTGTAAACACTGACATTGTTACCGCAGAAGTTCTGAGTGCAATATCCGGCCAGATGTATTACTGCTGGCACTAAAAAATTAATGCCGGCTCTCAATTGGAAAAGAGGGCCGGCATTTTGCAATGTCATGCTGTAAGTTGCTATCTCCTTCTTGACTTGATGCCAAGTACGCCTAAAATTCCACGGGTGATCTCTCTTGCCACCGTAGTTCCTATTGACCTGGCGGTGGAACTCGTTATTACTTTCTCAAAGGTTGTCTTTTCTTCCTTTGTG
>DAIQRO010000063.1:7496-14082 GCA_036786155.1 Bacteroidota bacterium | reverse complement strand
GTAGATCAGATTGATGATCTTGGCATCAACCGGATTGGAAATCGTTCCGCCGCTTAATGACAACGAACTTCCCTCAAGGTCAATATCCATTCCGTCAAATCCGTAGTAGCTGATGATTGACATCATTGACGATATAAATACATTTCTCTTGACCGTATCGGGAAGCTCTACGGGGTCATTTGCACCACCGATAGATATAAGCACTTTCTTGCCTCTCATGTGCATCGTGTCAATCTTCTTTTTGAAGTCAGACTGCGAGATGCCGTCCGGAACGAATGTCATATTGTATGTAGTGCCGGAAGCCGGTATTGCAAATGCAACCTGTATCACATTGTAGCTTGTGTCAATTTGAGTCAGCGGAATGTACGGGCACTGAAAGTCGTTCCAGTTCTGCCAGTAACCAACCAGCGCCGGAGCAGGCGCCTGTGCATTTGCAACTGATCCTGTCTTAATGAGGATGAAGACAGCAAATACCGCAACTGCGAGTGATCTGTTCATCATGAATTGATTTGAAAAGAATTGAGGCACGGCGGCTAATGCCATTTGCCGGGGTCCCGGGTTTTGGGAGTAAACTAAACTGACATTGCTACTTCTGCAACTTAAAAATTAATCACAGAATACTTTCAGTGTTAATGTGTAAAGCTGAACGGGATGTTGCTATGTGGGCGGGTAATTACAGATTAGCGCTTCACTCGCTTCACTTTCTTTCTCTTTGAGGCCGCATTCAGTTCCCTCACTTTTTCCATCAGCCATACTTTGTTTGAGATGTCATCTTCAAGGAGTTTCTCGACCACTGCGCATTCGCTGATGTTGCCCGAGTTTCTTGCATAGTTCAGTTTGGATATAGCAGTCAGGAAATTCTTGTACTTGGCTTTCTCCTTTTTGGAAAGAGTCGAATCATTTTTGAGCAGATGCCTGTACGCATCCAGCAGAGTTCTCATATTGCCGTCAAGGCCTTTCTCATAAGCTGTCATTAGCATCAGGTCCTTGATCTCGAACTTGAGCAGGAAGTGATTCAGCTTCACCTTCTGGCAGTTCTCCATAGCCTCATCGTACTGTTTGCTGTGAAAGCAGAGGAGTGCCTTTGCATAGAGTTCCATGTTGTTTCGTTTGTCGCTCTGAAGTTCATTCTTGAAGTTCTCTATTATGTAACTTGCATATCCGAATTCCTTGAGCTTCAACGACTGAAGAATGACCGTCCTGAAAAATTCAACAGGCATGTATGGCATTCGGCTGGGTTTGTAATATCCCTTTTCCACTATGAACTTATACACATTAAAAAGTTCTTTGTCAAAAGGCGAAATTCCACCGTGTTCTTCGATCTTGTTCATGCAGTACCTGACAAGCCGTATGAGGTGAAATCTGACATCGTCAAAAAGCAGATTGTCTGTGAGCCTGATCAGTATCTTCTTATATCTGAAATAGTTTGCCTCATCACCTGGTCCTGAAAAACACGTGAACATTGCTTCGTGGATCTCAAAGGTTGCTGAAAGGTAACCGCCCTTCACTTCCTTGGCAAGCATTTTAATCAACCCCTTGAAATCAATTTCATCAAAAAGCTTATCCATGAATGACTTTTGGGGGGGCGGCGCAAACGTCCTGTTTAGAGCATGAATGTTTTCGTACTGCTTTACAAGTTCCTTAGTAAAGAATCCAGCAATATTCATGGCGCGCTCATCAAAAATGCTCCTTAATTCATTGGCATATTGAGCTCCGCTTTTGTGCTTTTTGACTGCAAGGTAATTGTACTTATCAACCAACAACTTTGAAGTGTCAAAGAAATGATCTACTCCCTGCTTATCGAGACTCCTCATATGGCTTTCAGCCACTTTGATATCCCTTTCCACAAGCTTCCACAGATTCCTCCTGAAGTATTCTTCCCTAAGCATGTCCCATTTGTCAGGAAGTCGCCTGCTAAAGCTTATGCTGACGAGATAGGAATCAAGCGCTTCTGCAAGGTCTGCAAAAAGATTCTTCATGGATGAACGGTTGTACTTCAGATGAGGTGCGATCTCCTTGCTTAGCGACTCCTCAGTGACTCCGTCCATATTGAATTCCGGATAATATCCAGCCAGTTTGCTGAACAGAGCGGCCACCTTTGGGCTTGGGTTTGTATATGCAGAGTTCATGAAGATTCCGCAGTCCAGCATCTCTGACTTTGTAAGAGTCTTTAATATCTCTATTGCTTTATAGTTCATAATCTATTTAAGCTAACTTCCGGTTTTGAATTGTATACAAACTATTTACAGGCATTATTTTTTTCAAGCAATAATTGAGTTTTCAGAAAACGTCTCGATTTTATCAAGCGACTTTTCAATTTATTTTTCTTTTGACATGTAAGGAGTTATTGATAAATTGCGAGGCTATCATAGAAGAATAGATTCAACTGAAGGAAGAAGGCCGGGTTCAAAATTAGATTCGCCCAAATATCTGATTAATGCCGGACAGTGCGGAACCTGGCTATGCAAGACTGCTGTCCGGCTATTTTATTTTTCTACTTTACAACTTAGTTGGCCGGATAACTTGTAACAGCTAAATTATCATGTTCAAATGAAAATATGCCCTTAGTCATATCTCAAAATTCCAGGCGAAGCTTCAGAGATTAGTTTCAACCGGCAAATGCACTGATTCGTGTGCTTGCCAATATATTATTCAGATTCAATTATTAATCTAATTTAGAATGGCATTATGATTAGCGTCAAATCTGTTCTCTTAGCTTACTCGTTTTACTTAGCCGATGCAATGGCTATCTCTGCCGCGCGTGTTTCGGCAACCGCAGTCACCCTATTTCTTCTCAGGCAACCCGTTTTATCTTCACTCTGCAGATCCTGCAGGAATCTGACATCAAAATTCGGTTCCGGGTTTACGCCTGCATTTGCGGCCCTGTCAATTGCTCTTGTGATCTATGTGTCCTCTTTCTTCGACAACATCTGGTGGGTACTGATTTACGAGAATGGCGTCGTCATTGATATCTTTCCTGAATAGTGGTGATAAGGAAGATCATAGAGCGACTATTCAAAAAAAATTTCCGTCCTGGTGACGGGGTAATTTCCTAATTTGAATACGCATATTTCAGCGGAAAGCCGCTTTCGCATCTGAACAGCTATCATCTTAGCGTGCCGGTAATCAGCTATGACCGGCTATCGTGCATAGCATCCTCCGGAATTCCTTGTTTGGTTAGATCCTGCATCAAAACTGTGAAATGCGGCTTTTTCTGAAATGCTGAAATACCGGCTTGACTATGGCCGATTCCATCGAATTTCTTCCGCAATTTGCACAACTCCGAAAGCCCAATTATCCGGCTTAATTCTGCGCAGGCAAAGCCAATACAGACAACTTTTTGTTTTTCTTTTGGTCTCACTAAATTGTAAATTGAAGCCCAAAATTTAACCACACAATAGAACTGCATGCTAAGTTTTATCAAAAAACTCTTCCCTTCCAAGCACGAAAAGGACATCAACTCGATACAACCCTTGGTGGAGGAGATAAATGCGAAATTTGAGGAATTTGACAATCTGACCGATGAACAACTCCGGGCAAAGACCGCCGAATTCAAAGAAAAGATCATTTCAGAAACAGCCGAAACATCCGGGAGAATATCTGAAATACAAGTCAAGCTGAAGGAAGACGTTCCGCATAACGAGAGAATGGACCTTTATGATGAGCTCGATAAGCTTGAAAAGGAGAAATACGAAATAACTTCCGCTGTCCTTGACGAGATATTGCCGGAGGCCTTTGCGGTCGTCAAGCAGGCGTGCAAGCGGCTCGTCGGTAAGGAATGGGAAGCAGCAGGCAACAAGATCAGATGGAACATGGTGCCGTATGATGTTCAGCTGATCGGCGGCATTGTTCTGCATCAGGGCAAGATCTCAGAAATGGCTACGGGTGAAGGTAAAACTCTTGTTGCCACTCTTCCAATGTACCTTAATGCCCTTGCCGGCAGAGGGGTTCACCTTGTGACTGTAAATGACTATCTCGCAAAGCGCGACAGTGAATGGATGGGAGAGGTTTATAAGTTCCTCGGGCTCTCAGTGGGAGTGATTCTTAATGATATGGATTCCAACAAGCGGCGCGAAATGTATAATTGCGATATCACTTACGGTACTAACAATGAATTTGGATTCGACTATCTGAGGGACAACATGGTAGTTGACAAGTCCCTTCTTGTGCAAAGGGAGCACTTTTATGCGATCGTTGACGAAGTTGACTCAGTTCTGATTGATGAAGCCAGGACACCTCTGATAATCTCCGGGCCCGTAGAAGCACCGACACACAAATTTGATGAACTGAATGTGAGGGTAAAAAGGCTTGTGGATGCGCAGAGAAGCCTTGTCAATACGCTCACGGGGGAAGCCGAAAAGATTCTGGAAAGGGATGATCCTTCCAAAGAAGAGCTTACGAAGGCCGGGCTTGCGCTTTACCGTTCGAGCAGGGCGCTTCCGAAGCATAAGAAATTGCAAAAGCTTCTGAGCGAGCCGTCAAACAAAAAGCTTCTGCTTTCATCAGAGGCGGAATACCTGCGCGACAACGCAAAGAACCTTCACATAGTTGATGACGAACTTTACTTCACGATTGACGAGAAGTCACACGTAACCGACCTCACGGAAAAAGGAAGGGAATTCCTTGCGCCAAGTTCGGTGGAAAGGGATTTCTTCACACTGCCTGATATGGGAAGTGAGTTTGCTGCAATTGAAAATAGTGAGAGCCTTACCATAGAAGAAAAGGAAATTAAGAAGGACGATGTCACAAAGATCTACGCGGAAAGAAGCGACAGGCTTCATACGGTTCATCAGCTTCTGAAGGCTTACGGGCTCTATGAAAAGGATGTTGACTATGTTGTTCAGGACGGCAAGGTGATGATCGTGGATGAATTCACGGGAAGAATTCTCACAGGAAGAAGATATTCTGAAGGACTTCACCAGGCAATCGAAGCCAAGGAGAGTGTTCATGTGGAAAAGGACACGCAGACACTTGCCACTATTACGCTACAGAACTATTTCAGGCTTTACAAAAAACTGGCAGGGATGACAGGGACTGCTGAGACAGAGGCATCAGAGTTCTTCGACATCTACAAGCTTGATGTAACGGTGATCCCCACAAACAAGGAATGCGTTCGCGACGATGTTAACGACGTCATATACAAGACAAAGAGGGAGAAGTACAATGCAGTCATAGATGAGATCGTAGCCATGAAGGAGAAACGCAGGCCGGTGCTTGTCGGAACCACCAGCGTTGAAGTATCGGAAACCATTTCACGGCTTCTCAAACGAAGAAGCATCCATCACGAAGTTCTTAACGCCAAACAGCATCAAAGGGAAGCGCAGATCGTTGAAAACGCGGGTCTGCCCGGAGCCGTCACAATTGCAACAAACATGGCAGGGCGCGGTACCGACATCAAGCTCGGGCCGGGCGTTTCTGAAGCAGGCGGACTTCACATTATCGGAACTGAAAGGCATGAATCACGAAGAATTGACCGTCAGCTTCGCGGCCGTGCAGGCCGGCAGGGTGACCCTGGCTCATCAAAGTTCTATCTTTCGCTTGAGGATGATCTGATGCGGCTCTTTGGAAGCGAAAGAATTGCGAACGTAATGCAAAGACTTGGCATTGAAGAAGGCGAGGCAATTGAGCATAAAATGATCACAAGTTCGGTTGAGAGGGCGCAGAAGAAGGTCGAAGAGAACAACTTCGCCATCAGAAAGAGACTGCTTGAGTATGACAATGTGATGAATCAGCAGAGGGAGGTGATATACTCCAAGAGGCGACAGGCGCTCATGGGTGAAAGGCTCAAGGATGAGATCCTGGAGATGGTTGCAAAATCGGCTGAGGACATAGTCAAGAAGCATTATGAAGAAGGAGATATTGAAGGGCTGATTGATGAGGTTCAGAGGACATTCCTGGTGAGACTTAGCATTGCGCCGGAAGAGTTTCAGAAGATGGGTGAAGCCGGGCTTAGGGAAATGGTCGTGAAGGAAGCAACGGATTTCTACAACAGGAAGGAAGAGAGATACGGTGCGGATCTGATGGGGCAGATCGAGAGGTTTGCCATGCTGAGCATCATAGATGAGAAGTGGAAAGAACATCTCAGAGAGATGGATGACCTGAAGGAAGGGATCAACTTCCGCGCGTATGGCCAGAAAGATCCGCTGATCGAGTATAAAAGTGACGGCTTCAAGCTGTTTGTTGAGATGCTCGATTCGCTGAACGCCGCAGTAGTCAACTTCATTTATAAATTCACGGCACAGGCTCCTGAAGAGGCAAAGACCGTAAGGACTCCGATGCAACCGAGCCCCTCAAGAATGAGGACTTATCATCAGTCATCTGAGGGCATGGGTTATATTGGCGGCGGAGAACAACCTGAGCAGGACCCGAACGCCAAGCATACCCCGGTCAAGGTGGGAGAAAAGATCGGAAGAAACGATCCTTGCTTCTGCGGCAGCGGTAAGAAATACAAGAATTGCCACGGCAGGACAAGCAAAGAAGCAGTTAACTGAGTAATGGATCTCAGCATAACAGATCCGGAAAAATTGACAGAGCGTATTCAGTCGCACATGGGCAGGAAGTTCACCAATCCCGCCCATGTTTGTTT
>DAIQRO010000063.1:0-7358 GCA_036786155.1 Bacteroidota bacterium | reverse complement strand
CGAATCCTGGGAGCCGGAGGCCAGGGATATGAGGAATTTGTATCTCAAGATGGATCAGGAGAGTCTTGCAAGGTCGCTTGTTCTTGCAGAGGACCTGTCTTTGTGCAAAGAGTATTTCAACAGGACAGGAGATACGGACAGCGGTGAAGAATCATGACTGCATCGTAACTTCGTTAAAGAACTCCTTCAGTTCATTTGACGGCTGAACGTTAAATTCTTTCTTTAGCCTTTTCTCATATAACCCGTAGGCGTATTTGCATTTTCTGTAGTCCTTCTCCCTGTTGTACAGGGAAAGCAGTTTCATCATTATCTCCTCATCCGTGAAATCCAGCTCCAGCAGTCTTTCCAGAAGACTTATTACATTATCATTCTCATTCCTGTTTTCAAAATGAGTTATGAGCTTATGAATGACATCTGAATAGATGAACTTCAGATTCTCCCTTACATCCTCCGCCCAGTTTCTGTAAGAATCCTTTATG
Source organism: Bacteroidota bacterium (assembly GCA_036786155.1). Classification (GTDB taxonomy): domain Bacteria; phylum Bacteroidota; class Ignavibacteria; order Tepidaquicellales; family Tepidaquicellaceae; genus JADJAH01. The sequence goes on along the minus strand of DAIQRO010000063.1, from coordinate 6,879 downwards.
AAGTCTGTTTCGTACATTTCCACTGCCTTCAGTTTCTCTTCAGTGCTACCCGACGCAAGCCTTTTGAATTCATCAGTGTCGGTCAGTATCTCAAGTTCAAAATTCTTTGAGCATATCTGATACTTCTTTTCCTTAAGCATCATGAATTCCTTCCCAACATCATCCGAGATCAGTTCAGAGACAAACCTTTGAAGCGTCTTCCTTACCTTGTTTATTTCCACATCCACGATGGCTTCATAGTTGACATCCTTTGCCTTGTACAGTATGTCATCAATGATCTTCTCCTTTGTAATATCATCATTGACGGAAGCTTTGTATATGCAGTAGAGAAATATCATTTTTGACTTTGGCCTTAGCCACAAATTGTCAGTCAGTTCCTTTCCGTTGATGTATATCCTGTTGTGATTAAGATATTTCACTTCGATTGTCAGTTTCCGCCTTTCAGCAGAGATTTCGACCATCGGAATTACGCCGGGCAATGAAGATGCATATTCGCTTGGAATACCATTGACTGCCGCATACTCAAACACTGACCTCAGGCGGTTTGAGTTTGCCCTGAAAATTACATAGTTATCGTAGTGATGCTCTTTGCAGGTGGAAAGGAATTTCAGGTAGCGCTCCTTGAACTTCGCTTTGTCATTCCTCAGCGAATGGCAGTAACATTCATAGAAAATAATGACAGCCTGATTGAACACAGTAAAATTCTCTCTGCCGATTTCTTCCACCCTCTTCATCTGCCTTTCATATTCCCTGAAATCACCGAGAAGAAGAGCCGCTTCAAGCTTCAGTATTATCTCCCTGGTTTTGGATACATTGTACTTTCCGCTTTCCAGATGGCGTATCACCGCTCGCGGATGATTCAGCAGGCAATAGGAGTAGAGGATCAGCGAATCAATGAAGAATACATAGTTCTTCAGAAACGTATTTTTTCTCACTGCTTCGAGGTCCCTTATCGTATCCTCAAACTCATAGTGCAGGAACTTCCTTAAAATAGTCTGGAACTCAAACTGATTTTTATATGCGGAGAATATCGTCTTCTTCTTTTCCTTGTGCTTACTGCCAAGCATTGCATAGAACTTCTCAAAGTCACGCCGGTTATAGCTGGCAAACAGCGCAAAGCACGCCTGGCTGTAGTTCGATAAGTCAAAACTTTTGCGATTGCAGTTATTGACAATGAAGTTCACAACGTCATTTCCCCATTTGAAGTCGCCGTAGTCAAAGAAGATGAGCATTGAGTAAACGCTTTCCACAAATGTGTTCTCGTCTGAATCCTTCTTCAGGTCCAGTTCACCCGTCTGCAATCCGGTAAAAATCTTCTTCAGCCTTTCTATGTGTTTCCTGCTCTTAGCATTCTCGCCCGAAGTAATGTAAGACTTCACAAGCGACACAATGAACTGTATCTCCTGTTCAATGCGGAGATTGAATCTGAGCAGGTGCTCCGATATCTCAATGTTCCTGTGCGATATGCCTTCCTTAAGAAAATTGCAGTTGCAGATCAGCATCAGAACTTCCACATAGTAGTTGAGTTCCTTTTTCGGGATCTTTCCGGAAGCTATCAGGTAATCCTCTTCCATTGAAAGGCCGAACCGCGATCTGAGCAAGCCTTCGAGATACTCGATTGCCTTGTCTATCTCCTTGTCTTTGTAAACAAGTGTGTTGACTTTCAGAAGTATATACTCAAGAGACCGGCTGAACTCAGTGTCATCAATATTGCTTATCTTGTCATACAGGCCGCTTGAATGGATCAAAAGCAGTTTGTCGGATGCATTGTACTTGATCCACTTCCTCAGTTCTTCATGGTCACAGGCACGGATAAGGTAATTCACGCCGATGAACTCTTCCCTCCATTCGCCGCCTGAGAGGTAGTGTCTGCCAAGACTGGAGAGTATATTCTTTTCCTCTGCTGCGCCAATATTTTCCTTTGCCTGGTTGTTAAGAAATTTCTGGAACAGCTCATGAAATCTGAACTCATCAACTTCCCTGTTAATAAATAGATTTTTCTCATGGAGCGACAGAAGGGTTTCATATCCGTCCTTTATAGACAGAACATCCTCTATGATCTTCTTGTCGAATGATTCCGCGAAGGAGAGGGCAAGCAAAAGTTTTTTCTCGTCACCGGAGCAGTGTGAGTAGATCTCATTTGCAAAATAATTGAAAACGTCCGCACGGTTTCTGATGAGATCTTCTCTCGTAAGCGGTTCAGTATGTCCCGACATGAGAAGAAGCTGGATTGCAGTGATCCATCCCTCCGTTCCCCTTATGTATTCTTCCAGCAGTTTGCTGTCAACTGATCTTATCCTCTTCTTATATGACTTAAGAAGGTTCCTCAGATCTTCCTCATCAAATGAAAGGTCCGATGTTGTGATCCTTCCCAGCCAGCCCTTTGCCATGAATTTCGGATAGTTCAGCAGTTTCGGGTCTTTCCTTGTAATTATGACAAAGCGGATATTGCCGGGCAGATAATCAAAGAAATAATTGAGCGCTTCGCACACTTCCCTGCTGTCATCAATATTGTGAAAATCATCGAGAAAGATGAAGAGCTCCTTATTGCGCTTCTTCAGAAAGGAATACAGGTCGCTTGAAAAGGATGAAATGATTAGATTGACTTTGTCCGCGGACTGCATGTTCTGAGATTGCGTAAGCACTCTTCTCAGATTCTCTCCGACAGTTCCGGGCTTCAGATATTTGCGGAATGCCATTGCAAACAGCAGGAAGAAGTTCTCAAGCGAGTTGTCATAGCGGCTTATGCTGATCCAAAGCCTGAGCTCATTTCTGAGCTTATGGAAGAACTCCACGGCCAGGGAAGTCTTCCCATAGCCGGCGGGGGCAGTCACAAGGATCAGCCTCTTGTCTTTGTGGGAAGTGATCTTCTGTAAAAGCCTCTCTCTTGAATAGTAATACGATGTTACCTGCGGAGCTACTATCTTGGGTGTATGCTCGAGCTTAAGAATCAAATATCGCCTCCGTCAATTATCTGATTTCAAACTATCAAAGAAATCAAATAAAGGCAATTTATCTTTTGATTCTGACTCCGGCGCTGTCAGGGCTCTGCGGTTTCCTTCTGCCTGATCTTGATATCTTCGACCGACACGAAAGAGCCTCCGCTTTCAACAGGAGCCTTCACGAGCGGTGCATCAATGTGGCTTAACCTGTCACTAAGCTCGTGGCTTCGTCTGATCTTGTCTTCAAACTCCTTCAGCTTCTCTTCAATAGTCAGGACTTTGTGCTTGTGAGAGATCATGTCTTCCCTGAATCTCTTCAGGAAGTAGCCGATCGTCTCAACTCGGATCTTTATTGAACCTGCGGGCTTGTTTTCGTCTATGTCCTTGAAAGAGAAATAAGGTGTTCCGGAGCTTTCGATGATCTCCTGTATTACAGTGTAAATCGGAGCATCATGTCCGCACTTGAATGAAGACAGCTCAAGAGCAACGAGATTCGGGTGGCGGGCCGCAAACTTTGCCGCCCACACTTTCCTTGAAGTGTTCTCAGAATAAGAATTTTTCCATACATCGCTGATGTCGAATGGTGACTCAATTATTCCTGCCTTGACTTCATCACCAAAAAGGCGTTCCATTGTTTCTTCATCGGTAGGCAGAGTATCCTGAAACAGTATAGGATATCCGAGCTTCTGAAACTCTTCAAGTATCTCATGATTGATTCCCGGATCATTATGGTACGGACGCGCAAGTACGACGATCCCGATCTTGTCTTCCCGCTCAAGCATGTCAAGTACGCTCCTTGACTCCTCCTTGAGTTCATTGATGAACCGGTAATACGCCTTGTATCCTTCCTTCACGGCTCTTTTGTTCTCCTCATCTTCAAGCTGCAGAATGCTTCCGAAACATTCAAACATCTGCCTGGCAGTCATTTGCTCACTGAACAGCTGTACAAACGGACAAAGGTATTCAGTGCCAAACTCTTTGAAGAGGTCCCCTTCCTTCGTGAAAGCCGCTTTGGCAGCTTCAATTGTGGCGGTAATTGTCGGACAGGAATTATGCGCCTGCGCATGCTTCAGGTCAGAAGGCATGTTGTCAACTATCGGGGCAAAGATATAATCAATCTTCTTCTTCTTACTCTGATGATAGAGAAGATTGTGAATGTGAGGAATTACAACCTTTGACGGGAAACAGGGATCAATGCTTCCCCTCTTGGCTCCGGCCTTGTACATCTCCTCGGATGTGAATTCCGAATAGACAAAATTTCCCGGCATCACGCCCAGCGCTTCAAGGTATGCGGTGAAGAAAGGCGTGTGCTGATACATGTTTAGTATCCGGGGAATTCCGAAGACCAGCTTCTTTCTCTTCTCAAGCACTTCCGCTCTCTTCTCAGCATCCGCCTTTGCTTTCCTGGATGCAAACAATCCTTTCCTGTTCTCTGAAATATCCGTCACTTTCTCGGGCTTGTAGTTAACCCATGCCTTGTTTGCTGCTATGTCTATTATGTTGGGATTCTGTTTTCGGATCTGATCCAGACCTTCCTTTATGCCTCGCATTTCTGCAACATCTTCAACTGTCCCCTTTTCACATGTAGCTATGATCAGTCTTTGAGTGCCTTCTTCCATAGGCACCTTTGATTTCGGATTGACAATTTTCTCAGTCTCAATTTCCTTCTGTGCGATGAACTTCTCTCTCTCTTCCTCATACGAGGCGTTTGCCTTCAGCTCGGTCTTCACGTCAATGAACGTTCTCAGACACTTGTTCTTGCAGAAGTAACATCTCGTTGATTCTTCCCTTGTAGTCTTGTAGATGATCTTTGACACTTTCTCAAGGCCGATGAAACTTGTCCTGTGGCCGTTATCATAAAGCCTTGCAGCCTCGATCCCGCAGCCGATCGCACCGGCTTCGCCGGTATGCTTATGCACAAATATTTTCGGAGTGATGCCGCTTCCCTTGAATCTCTCTGTTATAAAATCAACCTGCGACTTGACCGCTGCAAGATTGTGCTGTGTGCCGCCTTGCAGTACAAAGGTTGAACCGAGTTTCGCCAGATTCGGGATCTGTGAAACATAAAGCCAGATATTCTTCGGAAGCACGTTTGCGAGTCCGGCCATGATCTCTTCCGGTTTCCACCCCTGCCTTTGGAAATCAACAATGTCAGACTGCATGAAAACTGCGCATCCATAACCGAAGGTCGGAAATGTGCCTGCAGAGAATGCCTTGTCTGCAAACTCTTCAACAGGATACCCAAAGCCCTGCGCAGTTGACTGCAGGAAGTAGCCGTTGCCTGCAGAGCACTGAGTATTAAGCTTGAAGTCCACCACCCTTCCCTGATTAAGGATTATGATCTTAATGTCCTGCCCGCCGACGTCACAGATCACATCTGTATCGGGATAGAAATGCAGTCCTGCCTGTGTATGTGCAACAGTTTCAACAAGCGCAACGTCTGCCTTGAGAACGTCTTTGAGAATGTCCTTCGCATAGCCCGTAGTTCCGATGCCAAGGACCTCAAGAACTGCCCCGTCACTTTCAACCTGCTCGCGGATCTTGCCGAGGATCTCGATCGTGTCTTCAATGGGATTGCCTTTTGAAAGCTGATAGGCCTTTACGAGGACTTCTCTTTCAGAAGAGACAAGCGCCGCTTTTGTTGAAGTCGAGCCGCCGTCAATTCCTATGAACCCTTTCACAACCTCGCCCGGTCTGAAAGTCCTCGGTGTAAACTTCTCAACGGAATATTCCTTTTTGAATTCAGCAAGCTCTTCCTCGCTTTTCGACAAACCCGTACTGCTTCCGGAAATGATCTTCTTCTTCTCTTCTTCCCTTCCCACATTGATGTAATACTCAAGATCACCGGTGCCTTTGTAAACGCCGATGTGCTCCTCCTCATCCTTTCCAAACTCAACTGCACCGATAGCTGCAAAGTACTGAGCATTGTCAGGCACTTTGATAAGGTCTTCGGGATTCACTCCTTCGGGAAGTTTCACCTTCCGCTCTTCCCAAATTTTCGGAATGTTGTGCTTCCAGCAGTCCTTCATTCCCTTGATGTAAGTGTTCGGGCCGCCGAGCAGAAGCACCTCAGGCCTGAGTGTATTGCCGCGCGTCAGCACCGAAATATTCTGCTGAATGATTGACTCAAACAGTGAAGCCATAAGCTCATCCGCAGGCACACCCGACTTCTGCAGTCCGTTGATGTCAGTCTCTGCAAACACCCCGCACTTTCCAGCAACAGGATGAAGCCTGAGTCCCGCATATCCCATGTTGCAGAGCTCCTCTGCCGGTATTTTAAGCTTTGCATTGATCTTGTCAATCACCGCGCCTGTGCCGCCGGCGCACTTGTCATTCATAGAAGGTATCTTCTTCTTTCTTCCGGATTCGGGATCCTCTTTGAATATGATTATCTTCGCATCCTGTCCGCCGAGTTCAATAACAGAATTGGCATCGGGATAAAGCTTCTCGACCGCAAGAGAAACCGCATTGACCTCCTGCACGAACTTTCCGCCGACGAACTTGCCTATGTTTGCGCCTCCCGAACCCGTAATGAAGCATCTTACTTCTTCGGGATTTGTTATTCCGCACGCTTCCTCCAGCGCCTTGAAAAGCTCAAGCGCTTTCTCTGGTTGTTTCGTTTCGTGCCTCTGATAATCAGACCAGATGATCTGATCCGTTGCAGCATCAATGACTATGCCTTTTACTGTCGTTGAACCGACATCAAAGCCGATGTAATATTTTATCCCGGATGACATGACAAATTCTTAATTGATTCTTAAATGCTTTATGCAGCTTTCGGCGATCCTTTCACGCCTTCATTCCTCATTCGCTCGGCCACATCAAGTATGAAGTTGGCTCCGAGGCCTACAACACCCTTTATGAGAGTTATGTGAATGAATGGATTCTTCAGCTCCGGATGAGAATCAAAATAAGACCTGATCTCCGGAAGCGTGTA
>DAIQRO010000302.1:0-3121 GCA_036786155.1 Bacteroidota bacterium | reverse complement strand
AAGTGGATACTCTTCAAAGCGGCACTTATGTATTTGCAGTGTCCGTGATCGGAGCTGACGGGACAGAAAAAGCCTCCAGGGAGAAGAAGTTCTACATATTCTCAGAATCGGTGGTGAAGAGTGAGCCAAACAAGGCAGACGGATTTCTTATGAGCGAGTTTGCTGCGATGTCTGAAGAAGATCTCGAAAAGGAAGTGGAACGGATGATCTATATCATGCCTGAGAAGCAATACGACCAGTACGAAGTGCTGAAGTCACTGGATGACAAGAGGAAGTTCATATACAGTTTCTGGAAGTCAAGAGATGCAAAGCCCGAAACACAAATTCTTGAAACGAGATTCGAATACCTGAAAAGGGTAAACGAGGCCAACAAGAATTTCAAGGAATCATTCAAAGAAGGCTGGAAGTCAGACAGGGGAAGAATATACATAATCTACGGCAAACCCGATGATATTGAGCGATATCCTTTCGAAACCTCAACCAAGAGTTATGAGGTATGGAAGTATGACAATGTTGAAGGCGGGGGAGAGTGCGATTTCGTTGAACTTCAGCCCATGACGGGAGTATACTGGCTTGTCAACAGCACTTTCAGAAATGAACTTCAGAATCAGAACTGGAGAGATCAGCTTAAACCCTGAAGATCTTGAAAAAGCAACTTCCTATATTCATTGCTGCATTCCTCTTCTCCGTGGCGCTCTGGATATACGTCAGCCTGAGCAAAAGTTACTCGCTCGACATTTCAATCCCCCTGGAAATCAAAACAGGAAAGTCTCAGGCGGTTACAGAAGACATGCCGTCTTCAATTGATGTAACCGTGAGGGGAAAGGGCTGGGATCTTCTCAGTGTTCTGATCTCAAAGGACCTTAAGTATACGCTTGACCTTTCAAAGTATAAGCGCGACACGAAAATCGCCACAGAACAACTCGTAAGCGAAAGAATAAACCTTAAGCCGGATGTATCTCTTGTTACAATAGACCCCGATACAATTGACATCGAATTTGACAAGATCCTTGAAAAGACTGTTCCCGTGAAGAACAACATAAAGGTAAATCTCAGAGAAGGCTACGGAATAGTGGGGACTCCCAAGCTCACTCCCGACTCAATTGAAATATCGGGCGCCGCCAATGTTGTGAGCAAGATCAGGTACATACCCACGGAAGTTAGGATATTTGAGAATGTGAATGCGCCGCTGTCCGGCACTATTGCTCTCAAAGACACTTTGCCTAACTCGCTGAAGTACAGCATTAAGTTTGTTGACTTCAGATACAACATACAACTTTCTGCAGAGAAAACAATAGAAGATGTTCTTATTAGCGTGAACGGAGTTCCGGATGATAAAGAAGTGCTTGTAATTCCGCCAAAGATAAGTGTGTCAGTAAGGGGTGGAGTTGACCAGCTTGCCCGTATTGTCCCTTCAGATGTTTCTGCAATGCTGGAATTTGATGCAATTGAAGAGGACACACTTGGATTCATAGTTCCGCAGATTGTTATTCCCGAAGAGACCACTCTGCTCAAGTCTGAGCCACAGAAACTGCAGTACATTATCAAGAAGAAATTTTGACGGACATTGATAGAATACTTCAGGACTGAAGCACTCAACGCCTGGTCGGAGCTGAAAAAGCTCGACTTCAAGACCGTTTTCATATTGATTACTTCGGCTGTCATTACATTTATATCGATAGCTTTCGGAAGCCCCTCATTCTATTATGACCATTTCGGTACAGACAAACTTCTGTCCAGGATCTACTGGTTCCTCGCAGACGGTTTTATAATGTTTGCAATTCCCGCAGTTCTCATCAGATTTGTCCTGAAGGAAAAGCTGAGCGACTACGGTTTCAGGCTTGGAGATGTCAGGTTCGGTGTTTTTACGTCGGTCTTGTTTCTTGCGGTGATGATAATTGTAGTCGTTATCATTTCGGGCACAAAGGATTTCATGAATACATATCCACAGGGTGGAAAGAAGGCTGGAGAGAGCCTCGGCATGTTTGCGGTTTACGAGCTTTGCATATTGATCTATATGCTGGGATGGGAGTTTTTCTGGAGAGGTTACATGCTGTTCGGCCTCATGCCAAGGTTCGGATACTATTCGGTATTTATACAGATGATACCGTTCTTTATCTTGCATAAAGGAAAGCCTGAACTGGAGCTGTTTGCCTCGATCTTTGCAGGAATAATATTAGGATTGCAGGCCCTCAGAAGCGGGTCATTCATTTTTTGCTGGATACTTCACTGGATCGTAATGCTCTTAATTGACTCCCTTTCAATCCTGAGATCATCAGGCGCCATTTGAGTCACGCTTTCTCATTCTTAAATCCGTAAATAAAGAGCCTCAATGAAATTAGCCATCAATATAGACCACGTAGCCACTTTGCGCGAAGCACGGGGTGAGCGTGAGCCCGATCCGGTCATTGCCGCGGGCATTTGTGAACTTGCAGGAGCGGATGGTATCGTATGCCACCTGAGGGAAGACAGGAGGCACATAAATGACAGGGATGTAAGACTGCTTCGCGACACCGTAAATACGAAACTTGACCTTGAAATGGCCGCGACCGACGAAATGCTCAGAATTGCAATTGAGATACTGCCCGACCTTGTCACTCTTGTTCCCGAAAAGAGGAAGGAACTGACAACTGAGGGAGGATTGGATATATTCACAAACAGGGAAAACCTTAGAAAGGTCATCAGTGAACTGCACTCAAAAGAGATTCCTGTCAGCTTGTTCATAGATCCAAAGCCCGAGTCAATAGACGGAGCAATTGAGCTTAATGCCGAAGTGATAGAGATACATACCGGAACTTATGCCAATGCCCGAAGCGAGAGGCAGATCCTCACAGAACTCAGCAAGATCGGTTCGGTTGCCAGATTGGCAAGTGAGCAGGGCCTTGTTGTAACTGCAGGCCACGGTTTAAACTACACAAATGTACAACCAATACTGAACATATCCGAGATCCAGGAGATAAGTATAGGCCACTCAATCATTTCAAGAGCCGTGTTCACAGGGCTTCACAAAGCCGTGGAGGAAATGCTCAGAATAGTAAGAAGCAGCCGCTGACGGGAAAATTGAAGAGCGAGCTGACAGCAAGAGGGCTGGTAAAGGAATACAAGAAGAGAAAAGTTGTCA
>DAIQRO010000062.1:11130-14164 GCA_036786155.1 Bacteroidota bacterium | reverse complement strand
CTCAAAGCAGCATGAGCCGATATTCTAAATTTCAACTAAAAATGAATTGACTTCTCAGCAAGAATCGGGAGCAAGTATTATTTTTAAATAGGGATTGTAATTCATCTTCATTAAACATAAATTTGCCAATCCAATAACAAAAAAGGAGAAAAACATGTCAAAAAGAGCATTGATGATAATGTCTTTTTTATTTGTTTTTACTTTCGGCGGTTTTGTAAGCGACCTATCCTCACTGAAAGCTGCAACTGAAAGCAAAACAGAGCAAGCTGCAAAGAAAAACACAAAGAAAAAGAAAGGCAAGAAGAAGAAATCTACGAAGAAATCTTCAGGCAAGAAGAAAAAGGTATCTTCGAAGAAGTCTTCAGGCAAGAAGAAATCATCAAAGAAGAAATCAAAGAAGAAATCATCCGGCAAGAAGAAGTATTCTTCAAAAAAGAAGGGTTCAAAAAAGAAATCTTCCAAAAAGAAAAAGAAGAATACCAACAGGAGTTACAGGAGCAGTTCAACCAGCTCTTACAATACGGGTTCATATACTCCCCCATCATACAACACAGAAAGTTCAAGCAGGGAGTACAAGAGGTCAGAATCATCTGAGACCTTCAAGAAGGAGCCAAAGAAAGACGGCGAGTAACCCGCATCTTTGAGGTGTTTCCTAAGCCCGGATGGCAGAAATGCCATTCGGGTTTTTTGTAAGTTGCAAATTCCGGATCGGAAAGGAATAAGCAAGTTCCGGAAACCGAAACTTGCTGACTCCGATTCTGTGTAGTAGTTTGAGGCAGCAGGTATTCTAAACGAACAATGAAAATCAAAGCAAAGTACGGATAAATGAAAATAAGTCTGAAGTGGCTCAAAGATTACATACCCGGATTTGAGACGGATTCTGTTGAGTCTTTGTGCAATGATATGATCGATGCAGGATTCGACATTGAATCAGTTAGCGACGAATCTGAAACGTTCAAGGGGTTTGTGGTCGGAGAAGTTCTAACAAGATCAAAGCATCCGAATGCAGACAAGCTTAGCGTTTGCACTGTAAATGACGGCAACGGAATTCTCAACATAGTCTGCGGCGCTCCGAATGTTGAAGCCGGGCAGAAGGTCTGCGTAGCAAAAGTTGGAGCAACTGTTCCAAGCGGCGGATTTGAGATAAAGAAGACCAAGATAAGAGGAGAAGTTTCTGAGGGAATGATATGCTCTGAATCGGAACTGAACCTTTCAGACAATCACGACGGAATCATGGTGCTTGATACAAATGCAAAAACCGGCATGCCGTTTTCAGAATATGCCGGGCTTGATGATGTTGTAATTGAGATAGGGGTGACGCCGAACCGGGGTGACCTGCTCTCGCATTTCGGAGTTGCAAGAGAAGTTGCCGGCATTTACGGTCTTGAATCGCGTTTGCCTGAGATCAACCTGAATGAAACCGGTAATGATACAGGCGGAATGATCTCAATTGAAATTGAAAGGAAAGACTACTGCAAGAGATTTACAGGCAGGGTCATTGAAAATGTGCGGCAGGGCGATTCTCCGGAATGGATGAAACAGAGGCTTACTGCCGCAGGAATGAGGCCGAGGAACATAGTGGTTGACATCACCAATTATGTAATGCTCGAGACCGGGCAACCGCTTCACGCATTTGACTACGACCGGATAAGGGGAAAAAAGATCATAGTAAGGACGGCCAAAGACGGCGACAAGTTTGTTACGCTTGATTCAAAGGAAAGAACGCTGTCATCGCAGTCACTCATGGTATGCGATGCAGAGGGATACTCTGCAATTGCGGGGATAATGGGCGGCGAGTATTCAGAGATCACGGACAGTACGATGAATGTCTTTTTGGAGAGTGCCTTTTTTGATGCCGTCAATATCCGAAAGAATTCTAAGCGGCTCGGACTGATCACGGATGCATCACAGAGATTTGAAAGGGGAATTGATATTGACATGGTAAAGTATGCTTCACTGAGGGCAGCTTCATTGCTGAGCGAACTTGCCGGAGGAACCGTGTCAAAAGGACTGCTGGATGTTTATCCGGAAAAATTTGAACCCGTGATCTCGAAAATGAGGATGAGCAGGGCAAACAAACTTCTCGGCACTGATCTTTCTGAAGATGAAGCAATAAGACTGCTTGGGCGCATCGGCATCCGTTTTACAGGAAAGACCGGGGACAATATGAACTTCAGCATTCCCGAATCACGAAGTGCAGACCTTGAAAGGGAGCCCGACCTGATCGAAGAACTTGCAAGGCTTTACGGATATTCAAAGATAGAAAGCAGTTTTGATTTCAGGACGAGCCTCCTGAGGGGAAGGGATACTGAAAGCGAAAAGATGGCAGAACTTAAGAGAGCAATCTCAGGTCACCTGATAGGCAGAGGTTTCAATGAGATAATCACAATTCCACTTGCAGAGGTCAGCAAGCCGCATTCTGCAAGCGAAGAAATCCGTCCGATCCGGCTCATAAACAGCCTCACAGTTGAGATGAACTCCATGAGGACAGACTTGCTTGACGGCATGCTTAAGGTGATCGCAGATAATTTCAACAAGTCGGGCAAGGATATTTCCCTCAGGTTATTTGAGACGGGAAGGGTGTTTGAGGATAAGGGCGCAAGTTTCTCTGAAACCGACCGGATCGTTTTTGCACTCTCCGGAAAGTATGACGGAACGGCATTTTATGAGGGCGAGAGAGACTACGAAATGTCTGACATCAGGGGAGAGCTCGAAATGCTTCTATTCAAATTGAATATTGAAACTTTTCGATTATTTTACTATAATGACAACCAATTTGGCGGTGTCAGGATAGACGTTGGTTTAAATGGCGAGGTCGCAGGCAATATAAATAAGGCAGATAGGAATCTGCTCAAGGCATACGACATTGAATCTGACGTTTATTTTTGCAGGATTGATCTTGGCAAGCTGAAATCCCAATTGAAACCTGCGGGGAAATTCAGAAGCATTTCAAAATTTCCCGCCGTAAAGAGGGATATAGCCGTTGTAGTTGACAGAAAGACTACTTACGGAGATTTGGCCGAAATAATTAAGA
>DAIQRO010000062.1:7494-11120 GCA_036786155.1 Bacteroidota bacterium | reverse complement strand
AAGAACAGCGGCCGGCCGCTTTTGAGGTCAATCGAATTGATTGACATATACGAAGGCAAACAGGCAGGAGAAGGCAAGAAAAGCATGGCTTTTTCGCTCGAATTCTACTCGAACGAGAAAACTCTGACGGACACCGAAACAGGTGAAGCAATGAAGAGGATCGTTAAGGATCTGGAAGTAAAGGCAGGTGCGGCACTCAGAAGCTGATCAATAAATCAAACAAGCTGGTTTGGCAAAAGATCTTCTAAGAGATCAGAAAAATGCGGTCAGAATTAGTCTTGAGGAATTGCACTCAAAGATCAAGTCGCTCATTTCAAAACACAAGGACCTTAAGAACGAAAGCAATCTTCTGAAGGAGAACCTGAAGAATCTGAACCTGAAGATCTCTGAGCTCAAGCTTCAGAATACAAAACTGAGCACTGAGCTGATAAATAAGGACAAAGAAATTTCGGAACTGAAGAACCTGACTCTGAATGCAACATCCGGTTCACTTAGCACTGCCGAGAAAGAGAACGTGAGATCGCGCATTAAGGAGTTAATTGCAAGGATTGACACGCATCTTGAGAATTACGAAGACCACGATGAGAGATATGAAGACAGGTGACAAAATGTTTGACTGCAGCAACAGCAATCTTAACAGGTTTCGCAACAATTCAATCAAATCATGACTCAGAAAGAGATCCGTGTAAGGATTTTCAACAGCGAATACAATCTTCAGGGAGATGATCCCGAGAAGGTTGAGAGGATCTCAGACTACGTTGACGGGATAATGAACAGGATCAACACAGAATCGCCGAATCAGTCGGAAGAGACAATCGCCGTTGTATCGGCTTTGAACATTGCGGAGGATTTTTTCCGGGAGAAAGAAAACAGGATTGAATTGGAGAAAGAGCTTTCCCATCTTTACGATGAGATAAACTCCAAGGTCAAGGGAATCAACGACCTTATTGACGAGAATCTGTAAGAGTTTCAACGTTCTTTAAGATAAGTCTACGGTTTTAAAGAAACCGCACAGGCAATAGTCAAACATTATATAAAACCAACAGTTTTAACTATTTGGGAGGTAAGCTCAAAGGCTGTGTCGATTACAGGCCTCAGCCGCTTGCCGGACCTGCCTGAGCTGAGAAGCTCTTTTATGGCAGGCAGTGGAAGTAAAAGACACATTGGCACCGCCCACTGTATGATAGAAAAGGTTTTATCATAACCTTTGCACTATTAACATGTCCTGTGCGGTTTTATTTTTTTCAACTGAATTTTTTGAAGCAATTTCAAGAATAAATACATAACCAACAAAGCATCGAATACGAATGAACATGGAATTATATATACTTTTGCCACTGCTGGTGGGCCTTTGCCTGCTTACGTTCTTTTTGGGATGGTTCCTGAATTCGAGAGCCAACAAGACAAAAATAGACGGCGCGGAAAACATTGCCAGGAAGCTAATCTCAGATGCAGAGGAGAAGTCAAAGGAAAGACTTCAGGAAGCGGAGAAGAGGTCGAAAGAGCACATGGCTGACGCAGAAAAATTTGCTCAGAACCTGAAGAAGGAGAAGCTCCTTGAAGTGAAAGACGAGTTCCTGAAGAGGAAACAGAAGTTTGAAGAAGAAACGAAAGAGCGCGAGAAGAACGTAGTCGAAGATGAGAAGAAGCTGAAGCGTGAAAAGGAAGCGATCGAGAAGCTCCGAACAGAGAATGAGAAGATGCAGAACTCTCTCAAGCGCACTGAAGAGGAAATGACCGAAAAGATAAGAGTGGCTGAGCAGAAATCATCGGATGCGGCGAAGGCCATTGCCGAATACAATGAAACGCTAGCGCAGGCAAAGGAGAAACTGCAGAGAATTTCCGGACTGACCGAGGAAGATGCAAAGAAGCTGCTGTTTGAGAATCTGATAAATGAAGTGAAGCTTGAAGCGGCGCAGAAGATACAGGAAGTCAGGGAGGAGGCCAAGCTCGAATGCAACAGGATCTCAAAGAACATAATAATTCAGGCGATCCAAAGAACAGCATCGGACCACTCTGTTGAAACCACGGTAAGCGTGCTTCAGATAAACTCCGATGAACTCAAGGGAAGGATAATCGGAAAGGAAGGAAGGAACATCAGGGCATTTGAGGCAGCCACAGGAGTTGACATCATAGTTGACGACACGCCCGAAGCTATAATCATTTCAGGCTTCGATCCTTTCCGCAGGGAGATTGCAAGAGTGGCAATGGAGCGGCTGATAGCAGACGGAAGAATTCATCCGGCGAGGATTGAAGAGATAGTGGAGAAGGTTCAGAAAGAACTTATAGAAGACCTGATAAGAGTCGGAGAAAACACACTCATAGAAATGGGAATCCAGGGTGTGCACAGAGATATCATAACGCTCATCGGCAGAATGAAGTACAGGTCAAGCTACGGGCAGAATGTACTCAGCCATTCAATTGAAGTAGGCCATCTTGCAGGCATTATGGCTTCAGAACTTGGGCTTGATGCTCACATGGCAAAACGTGCGGGCCTGTTGCATGATATGGGTAAGACAATCGACAGAAGCATAGAAGGCCCCCATGCAATACTCGGATACGAAGTGGCGCGAAGATGCAAGGAACATCCCGTTATCTGCAACGCAATCGGAGCGCATCACGACGAAATGCCGATGGAACATCCGATCGCAATACTCGTTCAGGCGGCGGATGCAATCAGCGGCTCAAGGCCGGGAGCGAGGAGAGAATCAATTGAAGCTTACTCGAAACGCCTTGAGAAGCTCGAAACTATCGCCAAGTCGTTTGAAGGCGTTGCAAAAACGTTTGCAATACAGGCAGGGCGTGAAGTAAGGGTGATAGTTGAACAGGATAAGGTAAACGACACAACACAAGATCAGCTGGCATCAGATATTGCACATAAGATCCAGGAGGAAATGGAATTCCCGGGACAGATCAAAGTGAATGTGATCAGGGAAAGGCGTTCAATAGCATATGCAAAGTAATTATGTTAACTTGACAGCATGAAGAAGAAGCTTCTGATAGGAATCACCGGCGGCATAGGCTCAGGCAAGACAATTGTATGCCGCATGCTTGCAAGAAGAGGGTTCAAAGTTTTCTATGCAGACACTCTTGCCAAGAACCTTTACAAGACAGATAAGTCCCTTGTGCAGAAGATCGTAAAGTCGTTCGGCAAGGACATTCTGAATTACAAGGGACAGGTGATACTACCAAAGCTGAAAGAAAGAGTGTTCTCGTCAAAGAAATCATACCAGGCAATAAACAGGATCGTACATCCTGTTGTGATAGACAACATAAAGAAACAGGCGGCGCGCAGCAAGTTTGATATTGTAGTGATCGAGTCCGCATTGCTGTTCGAAAGCGGCTTCAACAAGGACCTCGACTATGTCGTAATGGTTTATGCAAACGAAAAGAACAGGATCAGCAGGCTTATGATACGGGACGAAGCAAGCAAGAGCAGCATTAAGAATCTTATGAAATTTCAGATGGACGAAAGAAAGAAACTGGCAATGTCTGACTTTGTGATAATGAACAACAAAACAATTGACGATCTGAAGGTTCAGGTAGATTTCCTAAGCACAGTGCTTAAAGCGCTTGCCAGGTAGCATATGAAAATCAGCCCGGCCTTTTGACCGGGCGCCTTACTA
>DAIQRO010000062.1:1241-7484 GCA_036786155.1 Bacteroidota bacterium | reverse complement strand
AGTTTGTATTTCCCGTGACAGACATTGTTTATGATGTTGTCACCATTATCTTCCTGCCTTGTGCCTGCCCACCAACCGACAGCATAATCAGTTCCATTCAGGTTCATGTGTTTCTCAAATATGATAACATGCCCATGCCACACTATCAGATCGCCGGGCCTTGCATTACCGAAACCGTTTGCAGATACAACAGGCAAAATATCGGAGTATAAGAGCGTGTCGAACAATTCTGCTGTGGTGCAGTTTTCCGAAGGTGTCATAAATCCGGACAACTTAAGCACGTTGAGAGCAAAGACGTTGCACTTAGTGTATCCCGAAAGTTCAAGAGGAAGGTCTCCAAGCCAGTAGAGCAAAGTAGTGTCGGCTTCTTTTTCATACATTGGGTTAAGCTGTTCGGACTCAGCGACTTCGAGAATTGTATAATATTCCTGCACTTCCGAGACTTCACTTTCCGTTTGATCTTCATTCCTTTCAGCAGATTTCTTTGATGAAGAACAGCCGGCGGCCGATATCGCAATTAACAAAAGACAAATGGCCGGATATAACTTCTTCAGCCAATCAAATGCGGGAATGAATTTGAATTCAGTTGCCAATTCTTTCAAGCTTGAACTTGTTCCATCTTTCAATTGCATATTTTCTGAATTCCGCAGGCGCCTTGCTGAAAGACTGATCTATGACCATTTCACCCTTTTGGAGGCCGAATCCTGTGACGTCAAGATCCATGACTCCCCTTATGGCATACTTTGCATGACCTTCATGCATGATCAGCTTCAGGCCGTCCGGGCTCACATCCCCCTTACAAGAGAGCTTGTAAAGAAATGTTGTTTCTAAGACACCGTTTTTATCAAGGTCAGTGACTGATAAAGAATTTTCTATGTATTCAAGAGTGACATCAACCATGCAGTCTTTTATGAAGTCGTTGATCTTCCACAAAACTTCCGGTTCGCCTTCCGCAAAATCATAAGCGTACAGATATTTCGAAGCCACTCCATCGCCTGTATTTTCCTGTTCAGTTTCAGTTATCACAAGATGATTCATTCCAAGGGAGTCCCTGAATCCCGCATACGCAACAGGAATGCCGTTCACCTCGCGGAGACAGGATTCGGGAATGTCGCTTAGCCTGTAACTAACTTAGCTTAAGACGGAATCAGAACGATGAGAAACAGATGCCGGCACGTTTTCGACTTTCTGCCGGCTCAGATCTTGTTCATCTGCGGCGCTGTCAGCGGCAGAATGCCTCTCTTTCTCATCCTGCCTGTTCTTTGCACAGGACGCAGCAATGATACAAGAGAACAACAAAAAAAGCACAAGACTGAACTGCATCAGAGCGGCTCTTTCAAACCCTATGATAATTTGTTTTGTCAAATAATATATCAGATGCTGAAGCCAAAGGATCTGAATAGAATCGGCGGAAATTAATGAATAAATTCCGACCGAAACGATAAATTGTTTTCGGCCAAATTAGTCATAAAGGCAAAGAAAAACAATCTTAGCGGCCTGTTCCCGGAGGGAATTGTTTTTATCGCAATGGCTGTTAAGAACGCGACAAAATCAAATCTTACCCTAACATTGAAATTATTACTCATTCTTGCTTTAGCGGCTCCTGCATTCGATACATTCGCACAATCGCCGGGCACCGACAGAGGAAGCGTATCCGCGTTTGTCAAAGAAGACGGCTCGGGAATCCCGCTGGAGTCAGCAACGATAAGGCTGTTCATGGAGAAAGACTCATCGCTTGCAGGAGGCGCACAGACTGATTCCGAAGGATACTTCCTTATTGAAGGCATAAAGGCAGGCAGATACAGAGTTGTCGCAAGCATGGTTGGACATTCCACCGCATATGTGAAGGGCATACAGATCACAGGAAATCAGCCCGGTGTTGTCCTGGATACGGTCTTTCTGAGATCAGGCGAAGCCACCACTGAGGAGATTGATGTGAATGCTGAAAGGAGCAATGTCGAATTTAAGGATGACAAGAAGATCTACAACCTGGAGAACAGCATTCTCAGCAAAGGAGGAAATGCGACCGATGTGCTGAAGAGGATCCCTTCGGTGGAAGTTGACCAGGACGGTAACGTCAGCCTCCGCGGAAGTTCCAATGTAAGATTCATGATCGACGGAAAGATGGTGAGGCAGAATGTAAGTTCAATACTGGAGCAAACACCCGCTGGTTCAATTGAAAGCATAGAGATCATTTCAAACCCGGGTTCGAAATACGAGGCCGAAGGAGAGGCAGGACTGATAAACATTGTTCTCAAGAAGGGCAATGAGCTTGTTGGTTATGCAGGGCAGTTCTCACTCGGAGCAGGCAACCGCGATAAATACAATGCAGGGCTTTCGCTGAGCAAGAAGAACAGCAGGCTCAATATATACGGCAATTACAACTTCAGGGACTTTGACAACAGGATGGATGGGGCGAGTGAACTCACAAATCTTCTGATAAGCGATCCCAAGTATGTCAGCGAATCGACTTCGGCACTGATGAAGGTTATCTCCCATCAGTTCAAACTCGGCAGTGATTTCTTTGTATCCCCTCTTACCACGCTTGGACTAAGCGCAACGTATCAGACGCGTGACAGGAATTCTGATGAGCAGTCAAATACATCCAACCTTGACGAATCAGGAAATGCAACCTCAAACTTTCTCACAAATTCAGGCGAAGACGAATCCGGAGATGCTTTCGATGCTTCATTTACACTGAACAAGATCCTCTCATCACCTCAGCATGTGCTGACCGGAGAAGCAACGTTTGCATTCAACAATGAGGATGAAAACATCTTCACCAATACGCAGGAGTTTGACGGCATGATGAATCCGACGAACAATACTCCCGAGATCAAAAAGTCTCTGAACTCGGAAAGCGTGCTGGGAGGGAGTTTTCAGCTTGACCTGGTTCAGCCTCTGGGAAAGGCACCCGGGAAGAGCGGAGACAGAAAATCCGGGGAAAGGAAAGGCGGCGAATTCAGCGATGGGAAAGGCAGGATGAACAAAGGCAGGGAAACTGTATCAAAGATCGAAGCAGGGGTGAAGTTCACATACAGGGACCTTACAAGTGACGCCAAAGGAGAGTTGTTTGACTATCAGTCAAATTCATACGTGAACGATTCATCAGTTACTAACAATTTCACATATCTTGAAAGCATTGGCGGCGGCTACGTAACATACGCCGGCAGGTTATTTGACATTGATTTACTTGCCGGCCTCAGGGGTGAATACACAGGCACAAAGGTCGAGGATGCTTCAACTGATACAACAGCGGACAGGAATTATTTCGACCTCTTCCCGAGCATGACGCTTTCTTATATTCTGTCTATGACAGATTAGTTCCAGGCAATCTATTCAAGTAGGATCAACAGGCCCGATGCGAGGTCGCTTGTGCCATTTGTTGACAATGCAAATCCAACCAATCTGCGAAAGGGAAATCCCGAACTGAAACCCGAATATGTAAACTCCTTTCAGCTTACATACCTGAAATTCATGGAAGGATTTACGATCAATCCTTCAGTTTATTACAGGCACACAAGCGACGGGATAACAAGGTTCAGAACACAGATAGACAGCGTTACGACTCTTACGACATTTGAGAATCTGGACAAGATAGATCTTTACGGCGGCGAGTTTGTGATAGGATATCAGGGGAAGAATAATTTGTTCGTGAACGGAAGTTTCAATTATTCATACACAGATATCACAGGCGGAGGAACGACCTCAGGAAGGTCAAATTCCGGCAGTTCATGGACTGCCAAGCTGAACACAGGCTTCCGGGTATGGTACGACATTGACGTACAGATGGCATATACATATCAGGGCAAACGTCCCACGGTACTGGGATACATCGAGCCGTTCGGCGTATTTGAAGCAGGCCTGAAGAAAGACCTGTTCAATGATGCACTGAGCATTTCCATCAGATTTTCAGACATCTTCAACAAGCAGAAGTTCGATTTCTTCATTGAGGATGCGACGTATGAGCAGGACTTCTACCGGAAGCGAGAAAGCAGGTTCGGATTCCTGACTCTGACTTACAACTTTGGCGCAAAGGAAGTGAAGCCGAAGAAGAGGCCGGAGCGGGAAGATAACCGTGCGCCGGATATTGATTTTTAGATCTTCTCTTCGGATGTGACCGGAGTTGAGCACCGGAGTTTGCGCGGTTGTCTGAAATGAAAATTGATTCTTCGCAACATAATTCATAATTTCGCAAAACTCGAACGAAAGGAGGCAGCCTTCTTCGGACACGAATACGGCAATAAATATCTTAATCATCCCGCCAACCTTAACGGAAAGGTGCTGGTGCTTAATCAGAATTACGAGCCTTTGACAATATGCAACGTAAGGCGGGCCATAATACTGATCTATCTCGGGAAAGCTGAGGCCATTTATTGCATAGCGGAGAAGAAGGTTACTGCCGTCAGCCGGACGTTTGAGTATCCCAGCATAGTAAGGCTGGTATTCTTTGTGAAGGTCCCGTTCAAGAAGATCATACTTTCCAGAAAGAACATTTTAAGGAGAGACGGACACAGGTGTCAGTATTGCGGAACGACTTCCAATCTTACAGTTGATCATGTGATGCCAAAATCGCGCGGCGGCGAGGACAGTTGGGAAAATCTTACCACCGCCTGCATCAAATGCAATAACAAGAAAGGCAACAGGACACCCGAGGAAGCCAAAATGAGTCTTTTCAATTTACCGAAGAGGCCTTCACACATAGCATTCATCAAAAATTTCGCAGGGCGGATTGATGATGAATGGAAGCCATATCTTTACATGTAGTTTCACACGGGGCAATATATATTGCCTCGCCCCCTGATTTTCAAAACAAAACACCAATCCAATACGATGGAAAAGTATTTGCTTTATATTAACGGCCAGTTCCGTGAATCCTCAGACGGAGGAACCTTCAATGCCGTCAATCCAGCCAACGGCGAAGTGATCGCCCAGATTGCTAAGGCAACAGTTGAAGATACACGATCCGCAATTGACGCGGCAAGAAACGCATTCGACAGCGGCGTATGGAGCGAATTGCCACGCGAAGAGAGAAGCAGGATAATCAAGCAGATAGTTGACAAGATAAATGAGAATTCAAGGCATCTCACCGGACTGGAAGTTGCAGACTCAGGTTCCACGCTCAAAAAAGCGGGGGAAGATGTGTTCCTTTCAGCAAAGAGCTTGAACCACTATTCCAAAATGGCGCTGATTGATCTTAACGAGGAAGTTGAAGGGCTTTCAAAGCCGGGTATAAGCAAGAACATAGTGAGGAGAGAACCGGTCGGAGTTTGCGCGCTCATCATACCCTGGAACTTCCCTCTCAAGATGGCAATATGGAAGCTTGGACCTGCACTTGCCGCAGGATGTACGGTTGTGCTGAAGCCTGCAATGGAAACATCGGTCACGGCAATGGAACTGGCCCGGCTCATAGATCAAACGGACATGCCCAAGGGAGTCGTTAACATTATCTGCGGACCCGGTTCGAGCATAGGAACAGAACTGACATCGAATCCCAAAGTGGACAAGGTTGCATTCACAGGTTCAACGGATGTAGGAAAGACAATAATGAAAAGCGCGGCGGGAAATCTTAAGAAGATCACACTTGAGTGCGGAGGCAAGTCTGCGAATATCGTGCTGGATGATGCAGACCTGGAAACAGCAGTTGACGGGGCCATCTATGCTGGATTCTACCATCAGGGACAATGCTGTGAAGGCGGGACGAGGCTTCTTGTGCACGAAAAGATATATGATTCGTTTGTAAAGATGCTGAAGGAAAAAATTGAGAGAATGAAGATCGGAGACCCTATGGACAAGTCAACCAACGTAGGACCGGTGGTGAATGAGTCACAGTTCAATTCGGTAATGGATTATATCAGAATCGGCATTGAAGAAGGCGCGAAAGTTCTTACCGGAGGAAAGAGATACGGTGACAAAGGATTATATATTGAACCGACAGTCTTTGTCAATGCAACGAATGACATGAGGATCTCGCAGGAGGAGATATTCGGACCGGTTGTTACTCTGATCAAGTTCCGGGATGACGATGAAGCGGTTAAGATTGCCAATGACTCGATCTACGGCCTCGGAGGTGCAGTCTGGTCGGGAGATGATGCACGCGCTCTCAGACTTGCAGAGCGGTTGAGAACAGGAACAGTCTGGATAAATGAGTACCATTTGCTCAGCGACAGGGCGCCATTTGGGGGCTATAAGCAAAGCGGCATCGGAAGGGAGTTCGGACTGGACGGCCTGAAAGAATACACA
>DAIQRO010000062.1:390-1231 GCA_036786155.1 Bacteroidota bacterium | reverse complement strand
AGAGGCAAAGCATATTCACATAGATGAAATCAAATACAGGACAATAATAACCTGGTACGCGTTCGTTGTCCCGCAGGATAACGGTAGTTAAGGATCAGATCAAAGGCGAAAACTGCTCTTTAAGACGTTTCCGAACCAACGATAACGACCTTGTAAGAGTCTTATTGCAGATATTCACAGAGCCGGAAGTACAACCGTTTCTCAACAGGGAGTATACGCAAAATGACAACTGGCCCAAGGTTAACAAATGGCTGAAAACCAAGGTTAACCATCCTGTTGAAGTCTGGTATTCGATCGTGCACAAAAGAAGAAACGTCGGTTATGTCTGCTTCAAATGGAGGCGCCACTTCGACGGCGCTTGTGAGATCTCAACAGGCATCAGCAAGCAGTACAGAGGATTGAAGCTTGGCTTCGAGTCTTCCAGGCTGCTGGTTGACCACATAAAAGAGCTGAACCACTTCAGGCATATTGTGGCATATGTGCATGTGAAGAACAAGAAGGCGGAGTCTAATATCCGCAAACTTGGATTCAGGAAATCCAACAGGCTTCAGAAAACTATCACCAAAGAGTTTTACGGCGAGCCTGCAAAGAGCAGTAAGGACCGCATCTATGATCTTTACAACATTCCCGGCACAGAAGCCTGATCTCATGTATGCGGTTGACGCGGTTCGCGTTTTATGGACTAATAAGTCATGCTCTGAATTCATATATTGCACTCAACAATTTGACAAACTGCTGAAATAATCAAAGGCCAAGGATTTGAATAATATTCTATCGCTTCTGATCTTTCTTCCGGTAATACTTTCACTGCCGATACTTATTTTAAAAAAAGAGAATGAAA
>DAIQRO010000062.1:0-380 GCA_036786155.1 Bacteroidota bacterium | reverse complement strand
TGCTATCGCAGTGTACCTGTTCTTCATCTTCTACCCCGCAATGCCGGATTACCAGTTTGTTGAAAAAGTGAAATGGCTGTCATTCTCCAACACATATTACTATCTCGGAATTGACGGTATTTCTTTGCTTCTGATTCTGATGTCAACTTTCATGTTCCCGCTGAGCATACTTGCTTCCTGGACTTCCATTACGAAAAACATAAAGTCTTATTACTTCCTGCTCCTGATGCTGGATGCTGCGCTTGCAGGCGTATTCTCCTCATTGGACCTGATCCTGTTCTATATTTTCTGGGAGTTCATTCTTATTCCCATGTATTTCATCATCGGTGTATGGGGAGCGGAAGACAGGGTCTATGCAACAGTGAAGTTCTTTCTTTACA
>DAIQRO010000061.1:9756-14230 GCA_036786155.1 Bacteroidota bacterium | reverse complement strand
ATCAGCGGACTGCCGCTGAAATCGAGACTGATGATGGTGGATGTGACGGTCGGCTTCGGGAAGAACGCAGTAGGCGGAACATGGAACAGGATCCTGGGAGTGCAGTATGCCTGT
This sequence comes from Bacteroidota bacterium, assembly GCA_036786155.1. GTDB lineage: Bacteria > Bacteroidota > Ignavibacteria > Tepidaquicellales > Tepidaquicellaceae > JADJAH01. The sequence goes on along the minus strand of DAIQRO010000061.1, from coordinate 14,116 downwards.
GACTGAACGGAGAGAATGCCGTAGTTTTTGGAGCGCGGCGAAGCCGCAATCCGCAGGGCGACTTCCTTTTGCATCATCAGCACGGCGAAGCCGAGCAGTTCGCGGGAGTCGAAGAGCTTGAACAGGATCTTGCTGGTGATGTTGTAAGGGATGTTGCCGATGATCTTCAGCTTGCTCCCCGAAGGGGAGTTCACCGCGGAAAGATCAAAATCGAGAAAATTGTCGTGAACTATCTCCGCCTTTCCTTCATACTCTTTCGCAAGCTCCCCGCATACGTTCTTGTCATATTCCACAGAAGTGAAACTGCGCGGCTTGCCGGCTATGTGCTTCGTCAGTGCACCCCTTCCCGGGCCTATTTCGATCACGCTGTCTTCGGGAGATATGCCGAGCGCCTGCACGATCTTTCGAGCAATGTTGTCGTCAACAAGAAAATTCTGTCCGAGAAATTTCTTCGGCCTGTAGAGTTCGAACTTGTCCTCGGCTTTCAATTACTGTGAGGGTTCTAATGTGAAGAGCTTCAGTGATTCATTCTTGAGATCATCAAACTTGTTGGAAACAATCTTGTAATCTCCGTTGAGCCAGAGTCTTGCCTGATTTCCGTAGTTCTCCTGCAGTGCCTGTCCTGACTGCCCACCGGGTATAATGGAGTAATGCGAGTTCGGCTGTGACATGTCAATGATTACCCTCATCGACGGACCAAGGTATGCTTCAAATGTGGCCGACTTTAGAGCCTGTGAAAATCCGTATTCGAGATTGCTTACAGTAGTACCGTTGCCGCTCACTTTGAACGGCCCGATGTTCAGCATCGAACTCAATGACGGCACGATGCCAAGAGGGTGCTTAAGGGTTATCTTGTGAAGGTCGCCCCATTGCCAGTTGACTGCCTCAGCTCCGTATTTTGCTATCAGCGCTGAAACAGCCTCATAAAAACTTTTTCTGAGAAGCTGATCTCTTTCCTGATCCGATTTGAAGAATGCGGTCGAACTCAGCTTGAGTATTCTCGATGTGTTTCTTACAGGAATGTTCTTCAGAAACACGTAATCGTCAAACAGTTCCTCTCCGAGCGGCGCGAAATAGAGATTCTCATACAGCTTCGCCTCAAACATTGCGAACAGGCTCGCTGCGGAACTTCCGGATCTGAATTCGTAGTCCCATTCGTTCAGCATCCCAAGATATTTTCTTATGTCCGGCGCCCATGTCGTTGAATCTCCAAATGCCTTTAGCAGGTGCGCCGTAAATTCCTTCGCTTGTTCTGAATACACGTCACGCTGAACCATCTTCATCTCTTCTATGGTAAGAACCGGGGTCTGAGATATCATCTCGTCAATTCTCTTTGCCCTGTAATGCGGTTCGTACAGATTTGAAATGTATCTTCCGTAATCGGCCTTCGGCTTATTGTTTGCCGTTACTATGTATCCCTGTTTCGGGTTCAGCTCTGACGGGAGTTCTGCAAAAGGAATGAAGCCTTTCCAGTCCGCTCCGCCGGAAGAAAGATATTCGGGTTCTGATTCCCTGATCGGGATCAGTCCCGCTGTATGATAAGCAATGTTTCCGGAAGTATCGGCATATACAAAATTCAGTGCCGGTGTGCCGAAACTTTTGAGCCCTTCATCAAACTGCTCCTTGCTTTGCGCAAAGTTGATCTTGTAGAATGAAAGTATCTCGTCGCTGAGCTCATATCCCGTCCATCTGAATGTGAGGATCTCGTCACCCGGCACATTCGAGAAGCTCTGACTGTTTGCAAATCCAGTCTTGCCCAAACCGGAGATCACCGGCCCCAGTCTTGTCCTGTAAACGGTGAACACGTGATCGTCTGAAGAGTCTTTGATGCGGATCGCTTCCACACTGCTGTCAAGCGCAAAGCTCTGCCCGTTGTAAATGTATTTGCCCTGCACGGCGGAATCTCTCTTCAGCAGATAGAAGTCTGCATCATCACACATTAGATTTGTAAGCCCCCATGAGATCACATCATTGTGTCCGATCGCAACCCCCGGCGCGCCGGGAAGCGTGAAGCCGCTCAGATTGATCCTTCTTTCTCCGTTGTAAAGACTTACCTCGTACCACTTCGCGGGAGTCTGAAGTGCAAGATGCGGATCGTTTGCCAGCATGGGCTTTCCGCTTTCTGTCCTGCTTCCGGAAACAACCCATGAATTACTGCCAACATGAACTGCCTCGGAGAAGAACTTCATTCTGAAATCTTTATTGAGATCGAAGAATCCGGAAGTAATATCGCCGTCAGTTGCCTTGAACTTCGCCGATGGCTGTTTTTCTTTTTCTTTGCCTGTTCCTGCCGAGTCTTTCTTCTGAACGGCAGATTGTGATCTTACAATGAACGGGCCGTCTTCCGGATAGTCGGGAAAATAGTCAGCCGCAGTTTCTGCTCCGAACTTCCTGACGATGCGGCCGAACATGACGTCTGTGTACCATGAGAGATTGAGCTCCCATGCCATGAGTCTTACTATCATCACCGAGTTTTCCGGCGTCCATTGATCAGGCTTGTAATTCAGTATGTCAAACTCGAGAGGCAGTTTTGATTTGTTCCTGTCTATAAAGAAGTTCACTCCTGCTGAATATGAGTTGAGAACTTTCTTCGTCTCAGATGAAAGTGAGTGATACATTGAGGAAGATGCTTTGTCTATCCCGACGGTCCTGAACAGCACATCATATTCAACCATTTCCTTGCCGAGTATCTCTGACAGCCGGCCTTCTGCAACCCGCCTGTAAAGGTCCATTTGCCAGAGTCTGTCGCGTGCATGAATGTAACCGAGAGTGAAATACATGTCGTCCTCGTTCTCCGCATAAATGAACGGAACTCCGAAATCATTTCCGTAAACGCTCACCGCCGATTTGATCCCGTCTGCAGTTATACTGCCGGATTCGTCGTAGTATGACTTCTTTGTGAGATTGTTCAGAAACATCCCAAGCGCCAGAGTTACCACAAGGAGAAATACTACGATGCCTGCAATATTTCTTATCAGGTTACTCACAATGTTGGTTCGGTAATGAGTGATATGTACATTCTTCAATTAACAACTGCAGGATCAGATTTTCAATGACAATGTTAGAGGGGATTGCAGGCGGATTCTCCCGAGACTTGTTTCACACATCTGTTCAGACTCTTTAACCTTAATTCCTCAGAACCCGATCGTCAGGTCTGCGTAAAAATTCCTCGTAGCCGCCGGGATCCAGTACGGGACGCCGTAACTTATGCTCCCGGTGGTCTCATAAAGCGAATCGAATATGTTGTTTGCCTTGAACGAAAGCTCGATCTTCTTAAGGTACTTTGTCCTGAAGATCTTCGCGAAATCAATCCCGGCGCCGGCATTCACGACCGTGTATGGCTCGATCACTTTGTTGATGTATCCCGGTGCGCTCTTTGTTTCAGGGCTCTTGCGCTCGTCTTCTGAGTTGTCGAGATATTGCCTGCCGATGTGCTGAATGCCAATGAATGCATTCACTCCTTTGAGATCATCATAGTTCAGCGAGAGATTTGCAATTACGCCGGGCGAAAGCAGTATCGTGTTTCCGGAATAGTCGTTTCCGTAAATGATGTTTCCTGCCGAATCCGCTCCGAGTATCTCGGTGTATTCACGGAAGTAATTGTCGGAAATGTTTGCATTCCCCGTAAGCGAGAACCTGTTCATAACTCCCTTCTCAAAGGGATTGAAGGCAAAGTTCAGTTCTATTCCGGCATGCGCAGACTTTCCCGCGTTTCCCGATATCGGCTGTCCCACATTGTCAAGCGCTCCGTTGTTCACGATCTCATCGCTGAAGTCCATGTAGTAAAAGTTCAGTTCACCCTTCAGGGCATCGGAAGCAAGCCTCACTCCGGCCTCGTAATCTACCATCTTCTCCTGGCTTACAAGAGGGTCTTCGTAGATGCCTTTGTCTGCGTCAACCACTCTGAAGTTGGGACGGGCAAAGGGATTTTCTCCGTCGTAAATGTCCTTCAGCCTCGGCTCACGCTGTGCGAGCGCCACACTAAAGTACGCGGAGACAGCGCTGTTGAAATTGTAGTTAAGCCCTGCCCTGGGATTGAGAAAGCTGTACGGCACATCAAACGCATAAGGCCTGAACCTGTCGTTGTCAACACGGTATTTGTGATACACATATTGCAATCCGGCCATTGCATTCAGTTTGCCGGTGATGCTGTAGATCTCATTCACGTATGCAGACAGCGTTATCTTGTTGCCGTTATAGAAGTAATACATATGGTTCGGTTCCGTTCCGGGAGGAAGAGCGTTTGCAAATGTGACCTGTCCGTTGTGTTCAGACCTGTGAAGCCGCAGTTCCGCGCCTGCCGTAAAGTTTCCCTTTCCGTTCGAATGTTTTAGGTTGATCTGCTGAAACCATCCGAATG
>DAIQRO010000061.1:1561-9746 GCA_036786155.1 Bacteroidota bacterium | reverse complement strand
GGTCAGCTTCGACACTGCATCGGTTCGTTCGATCACATATCCTCTTCCCTTTTCAAAGTACAGCGTCCCGTCTTCATTTCTTCTGTAGTATGATGAACTGTATGCGGTGCTGTCAGTCACAAAGAACGGCTGAAGGTTGAAATAGCTGAAGTCATAGCCATAGCTTACGGGAAAGAATGTGTTGAAGAAACCGTCGCCTCTCACATAGCTGAATGTGTTGGAAATGAACAGGTCTTTGCTCGCCTGGTAATTGAATACGAGCTCGTAGTGCGGCTGGTAATAGTTGTCTGTTTCATCGGGATAGGTAAGATAGTTCACTTTCCTGTCGGTCAGCACGTCACCGGAAATTTTTCCGTCAAGGTATGCGCGCTCCACTCCGAGATATGCAAGATGATTCCTGATCGGACTTCCGTAAGTGTTGAACTTAAGGACCGCCTTCTTTCCGAAGATTTTCCCTGCGCTGAGAAAGTATGACCAGTGATCTGACCACGACAGGTCCCTGTATCCGTCGGTCTTGAGCTTTGCAAACTTGCCGTAGAATCCGTAGCCGTTCCCTGCATCACCCGAGGCAAATTCAAGCGCGAATCTTTTTGAATTGTAATCACCGTATCCTCCGGAGATGTTCAGAAACCTCTTGTTGAAGAAGTCAACCGTCTTCAGATTCACCACGCCGCCGATTGACGACGCACCGTATAGCGAAGTTCCTATTCCCCGCTGGATCTGAATATCTTCCACGGAGGCCGTAAGGTCCGACACATCCACCCAATAGACCTGATGATCCTCAGGGTCATTCTGGGGAATGCCGTTGATGAGAATTGATATCCTCCGCTGGTCAAATCCGCGTATGGTCATGTAGGAATATCCCACTGAAGAGCCCGACTCCGAATAGGCATTGATGCTTGTGTAACCTTTCAGAAACATGGGCAGGTCCTGCATTGTATATTTCTCCTCGATCTCCTGCCTGTCAATGTTTTCAAATGTTACCGGAGTGTATCGCTCAACGCCTTTAAGTGCGTCCACTTCTATCAGTTCGGTCTTGTAATCTGTCGTATCGCCGCTTTCCTGCAATTGCGCCTTTCCGGAAATGAAGAAGATGAAGCACGACAAAAGCGCAGAGGCAATGATGTTTCTTTTTGACATGTTGCTCAAAATAAAAAAGCGCCTGAACCTTTTCCGAACCTGAAAGCGAAAAGGATACAGACGCAAATGGTGATTCAGCTTCCTACGGCGGCATTACCCGCATCAGGTTCTATGGGTTTCATCTCAGCCGTTCATATCACTGAACAGCACCCCAATTTCAATTTTTCTTAAAGAACTTCTGACGGTCTTGTCAGATCAGCTTTTCGTTGAACTCATACATTATCCTGTTAAGGTCCGGGCCGAAGATGTTGTATGCCCGCGCCGCGCCGCCTTTGCTTACAAACGGTGGCTGGTTAAAGCTCAGCATTTCTATTTCAAGGAATGATGAAACATAATCCTTCATCATCTTCAGCCACTCCATCTCCTCTTCGGTGTATGTCTTGCCGCTCTTTGTGTTCTCTTCTTCGATCCAGTTCCTGAACTTCCTCTCAACAGAATCTGCAAACGGCTCGAGTATCTCGGAATTGCCGAGAGCAAACTTTGTAAGTGAAATTATGTTTGACGGACTTTTCTTGTCGCCAAGCGGCTTCACCCTTGCGCTGTCAATCCTCATGAATGCATTCCATATCTCATCCGGACTGATCTCGTACGGCGGCTTGCGAAGCTCCCTCGACATGTCCTTGATGTCATCAAAATTCAGCTTGTGATGCCCGTTGTTTCCGCTGAGCGCTTTTATAATGGGCATGTCCTTCTTATGAGATTCAATAAAGCTCTTGAATCTGTAAACAATATCCTTTGATCTGTCGGCGGCGGCTTCTTCCATCGCTGACATGTTCATCTTTTGGGTGTTCTTCTTCTTGAGATTAAGCAATACATGCCTGAACTTTGCATCGTCAAAAGGCATGCACGCAGTGTTCACAAGTTCTTCTATGGCCCTCTTGAGCTCTTTGTCACTCGGTGAGTAATTCTTATCCGAACTTTCCGACATCTCCCTCGCCTTCTCAAGGTGAGCCTCAACATCAATAGCCCTTATGAGCTTGTTGATCATATCCTTAAAAGTTCCGGGGTTGGGATTCATCTTAGAAGTGACTTCTTCAATTTCCTTCTTGTCTTCATCGCTCAGATTCTTCTCAATTCTCTCAAGGCCTTCGATCAGTGAAACAAGAGTGCTTTCATCACGGATGCCGATGGCCACCGACTGCACAAGCGACTCGACAGTAAAGACCTTCGTAACCTCCTGAATGGTTTCGGTCCTTATCTTCACATTGGCGATCTTCTCTGATAGCGCGTAGCAAATGAAAGGCAGTGGCGCCGCAACCATTACATCTATAAAGTGAGTCATTTTTACAAACATCGGCGAGAGTATCACCAGTATTCCCCAAAACAGGAATATGTACTTTTTGCCGAAGCCAAGTTTAAAGTATGCTATGACGCAAAGAAGCCCCGTTGCAACGTGCCAGTTGGGAAGCGTATTGTACGGCTGAACGGAAGCATAAAGACTTTTGACCGCATCAAAAAAGAACCCTTCGGATTTGATCTCCGGCCTTACCAATATTTGAGTGTTGAAAAAACCGTGTCCGAGGTTCACCAGGCTCCACAGCATCAGTGCTGCCAGAAGGAATACAGACATGTCACCGGCTTCCTTCTTTCTGATGATGAGAAACATCATAAACAAAAGCATCAGAAAAATGGAATAATAAGGTATGATGAAGCCGGGGATCAGCTTAAAGGAATAATCAATTGACTCAACAAGTGTCTTCATTGGTCCTTCAGACCATTTGTTGAGCGGCCCAAGCAGATAGAACTGAATCAAAGCAAGAACCAGCAGAACAATGTTGAACAGGTTCATTACCCTGAATTGCGGAAACTTCATTTGTATCTCACAAAATTTGCCTGAATTTACTCATTAATGCAGAGCAATTCAATGTTAAGCTTTATTCCGGCCTGATAATGATTTCCACACATCCAACTCATTCCCTGCAGTGAAAAACCCTTCTTCTTCTTCAAAACTGACACCAAAAAGCAAAACACTCCCGCGAACATTCTCACGGGAGTGCTTAGTCTCCGTATCCGTCAACACCCGGAATAAAAAATCTACCTGAAGAAGTACGACAGTCCTCCGCTGTAAACAAATCCGGTCATCTGCGCATCAATATAGTAGAAGCTTGAGTTATAACTGACCGTGGCATTTAGCGCGATGTTCTTTGTGAAGTTGACATAAGTTCCTGCTCCCAGCTCCCATGCATACTTTACAAGTATGTCGTCGGTCTGTCCCCCGAAGTTGTCATACTTCTGCGAAATCACATTGAACCCGTTTGTGAATGCAAAGTACGGCATCATCACTCCAAGGTCAAAATAATACTTTCCGCCGAGCAGAACCGGGATCATCGAATTGCCGTCTCTTTCATTTTTCCATTCGGAGGTTTTCGCATATCCCGTCTTGAAGTAGAACATCCAGTTCTTCTCATACTTCTTGCCGAAAGAAAGCGTGGCGGCCTGCGAACTTCCCCAGACCTTTTCATACTCTCCGAGATGCCGGGTGTATGAATAATCCGCTTCAAGGAACATTGAAGACCAGCCCTTCTTCGCATTCTGACGGTCTTCCTTCATGCTCAGCTTCCCGGCTCCCGGCCCGTCTGCAAAGGACCTTCCGGAATTACACGCGAGTATTATCAGCAGTGTATATAATAGTGTTTTCATTTTCAGCCGGCGTTAAAGTTTAGTTACAAAGAATAACCGCCCCATCGGGCTGGTTCTGCTTACATCAGGGTTTGGCTCTGCGTAGAAGCTGTTCCTCCAGTAAAATGAAAACTCCGCACCGATCGCAAAGTAGTTGTTGAGAGGAAGCGTGGAAGAGATCGAACCGTTGTGCAAATAGTGTTTCGAGTCAGGACTGCCCGACATCGTAAAGATCGTGAATCCCTGATAACTTACTGTCAGGTAATTCCAGATGCCGTTTGTAAGTGATGACTGAAGCAATATTCCCGGACCCGGGCCGAAGTCGTAATTTCTTCCGTCAAGTCCGTAAAAATATTCAGTCGAAGTTGAACCCATCAGTATTGCATAGAGCCCGAAGTCGGATTTAAGGTAATTCTTCTCTCCTACTCTGTTTGAAAGAGTGAATAATCCGAGCACACACGGCCCGCCGAATACGTATGCGGGGTTTGTCATGAAGTTGTATGCAAGGTTCAGACTGAAGTACTGCTTGTTCTTTCCTTTACCGCCGAGCTTCCAGCCGGTAAGCCAGCCGTATGAGAAGAGATCCGTAAGCTTGCTTGTGCCGTTGGAAACATGCCCCCACACTCGGAAGAGCGAAAAGGGAACGCTGAGGTCAGTGTAGTTTTCGTTGCCGTATATAAGGTTGAAGCCCAGCAGTCCTTCGGTTGAAACCGAATCGCTTGTAAAGTCGGAACCTCGTTCCACGATCCTGCGCATTCCTGCATCTACAAAAATTCTGACCGGAACATCGAACAGCTTTGTATTCGGATGAACCTTGGATGCCTCTCCCGATATGAGTCTGTTGAAGCCTCTCACCGGATTCACAAGTGCGCCGAAGATCTCTGTCCAAACCCTGTCCGAACCTCTTGTTGTATTGTCGGTGATAAGGTTGGAAACCCTGTATGTCATCTCGCCGAGATTTATGCCGGAAACGCTCGTGTTTATCCAGTCGTTGAATGACGGCCTGTAATATTCGCCGAAGTACTCCCACAGCAAACTTCCGGCGAATGCAAACGGCATTGATTCCCAGAAGTTATAGCCGTTGGTTCTGCCTGTGTTGAAGTACAGATTTCCGTGGTAAGGATGCGCGAAGTTGTTCGTGAGAAAATTGTCGCCGTCATACTCCCAGCCCTTTTGTATGTTGCTCCACCACGACTGCCATCCGACGTTCGCCCAGCCGGGCTTTGTCACCCATTTCGAAAGTGCCCACGGTATGAACTCGACTATCGCCATTTCCACAACCGCCGTTCCGAAATGTTTCTCGGACTCCCAGTACTTGTGTTCATTCACGACCTTCTTCAGATACTTTTCTGAGAAGTAATTCTCTCCGCCGGTATTCAGCGTTCTGCTGTTGTCCGAATACTCATCGTAGTTCATCCGTCTGAGATTGCTGTTCTTAGCGATCTTCAGCGGTGTATATTTTCCTTTGGCCGGGTCGCCGTTTTCGCTTTTTAGCGAAATGTCGTCCGGCACGTTCCTCTGTATCAGTCCCCTGTCTTCCTTGAGGGAAAGCTTGGGCAGTTTGAAGTAATTGCCCGAACTTTCATTGGCACGCAAGCCCGATCCCGCAAAAGAGATCAGAACTGTGAGCGCAGTTATGAGCCAGCAAGTTTTTAGATTCATTTGAGGTTGATTTGTGTGTTGTTGTTGGCAATATGATCTTGTCTTACAAAGTTTTCAAAGATATTCATTTGCTTCCCCTGCAAAAATCCAAAAGAGAAATTTTCAGAAATCTTCCAATGCAGGATCATCCTCATTTCACTGAAGCATCGGCATTTTGATACCGAATTTTTTCTGTTCCGAGATCGCCTCTTCATATCCCGCATCCGCGTGCCTTACGATTCCCATTCCGGGATCGTAAGTGAGGCAGCGCTGAAGCCTTTCCTGAGCTTCGTCAGAGCCTTCGGCAACTATCACCATTCCCGAATGGATCGAGTTTCCGATGCCGACTCCCCCGCCGTGATGCAGTGACACCCAGCTTGCACCGCCCATGCAGTGCAGTCCGAAGTTGAGCACGGGCCAGTCTGCAATTGCATCCGAACCGTCCTTCATCTTTTCGGTTTCTCTGTTAGGGGATGCAACACTGCCGCAGTCAAGATGGTCACGGCCGATAACGATCGGTGCCTTCAGCTCGCCGCTCTTTACCATGCGGTTGAAGAGAAGCCCCGCCTTTGCCCGGTCGCCATAGCCGAGCCAGCATATCCGCGAAGGCAGTCCCTGAAAATGAACTTTCTCCCTTGCGGCTTTGAGCCATTTGTGAAGAAGCTTGTTATCCGGGAATTCCTTCATTATCGCTTCGTCTGTTTTGTATATGTCTTCGGGATCTCCGGAAAGCGCCGCCCATCTGAACGGGCCCTTGCCTTCACAGAAGAGCGGACGTATATACTCGGGAACGAATCCGGGGATCTCAAATGCGCTCTTGAAACAGTTGTTGTATGCTTCGCCGCGGAGATTGTTGCCGTAGTCAAATACAACCGAACCCTTCTGCATAAACTCCCACATGGTCCTGCAGTGAAGCACCACCGTCTTTCTTGCAAGCTCCTGATACTTTGCGGGATCTTTCTTCCGCAGTTCAACCGCCTGTTCAAAGCTCATTCCCATTGGAACATAGCCGTTCAGCATGTCGTGTGCAGATGTCTGATCCGTCACAACGTCGGGAATGATCCCGCGCTTCAGAATTTCGGGAAGCACTTCTCCGGCATTTCCGATCAGCCCTACCGAAAGCGCTTTCTTCTCCGCCTTTGCCTTCAGCACAAGCTGAAGCGCTTCATCCAGACTTTCGGTCATCACATCGCAGTAGCCGTTCTCGATCCTCTTTTGTATCCTCGACCTGTCAACATCCACGCCGAGGAATGCGGCTCCGTTAAGAGTGGCCGCAAGCGGCTGTGCACCGCCCATTCCTCCGAGTCCGCACGTAAGCACAAACCTGCCCTCAAGCGTTCCGCCGAAATGCTTGTCGGCACATGCCGCAAATGTTTCATACGTACCCTGAAGTATTCCCTGCGTTCCTATGTATATCCAGCTTCCGGCTGTCATCTGTCCGTACATCGTAAGCCCGAGACCTTCGAGCCTTCTGAACTCGTCCCAGTTTGCCCATGCGGGAACGATCTGTGAATTTGAGATCATCACTCTCGGTGCATTCCTGTGGGTCCTGAATATTGCAACCGGTTTTCCCGATTGCACAAGAAGTGTTTCATCGTCTTCAAGGTTTTTCAGGGATTCAACTATTTTATCAAAGCAATCCCAGTTGCGCGCAGCTTTTCCGCTTCCGCCGTAAACCACAAGGTCTTCCGGGCGCTCTGCAACGTCGGGATCGAGGTTGTTCATTAGCATTCTCATTGCCGCTTCGGTTATCCAGCTTTTGCATGAGAGCGTATTTCCTGTAGGCGCCTTTACAATTCTCTTTGTCATTTTTGGTGTTGATGTGATCTTGATTTGTAGTCTGCCAAAATAGTTAATGCAATTCGGAAAGTAATTGGCAAAAGAAAGGGACATGCGGGAAGTGGCTCGCGGGGACAAAACTCTCTCTGCTTCGTATGCCCCCAATCGGGAGATTTGGAGCAAGGAAGAAAATAGGGGACAATGTTATCAGCAGGCAGAATTACTCACGGCAGGATTGCCAACGCGCGATACTTATGCTCGCATGGTACGGACTTTGTGTTTTGTGATCCGTCTTTGAACGGCAAAAGACCGGCCCGCGGTATCGCCGCAGGCCGGAAATAAGTTGAATGCAGTTTGATCTTGTTTAGACCTTAGTTCGGAATTATGCTTCCGACAAAATTGAAAGCATTGTTGTCAGCATATGCCAGGTCGGTTACATCCACTATGTCATCGCAGTTAAGATCAGTTACAATGTATCCCCCCGCAAATGCAAATGCATCATTGTCTATGGCATTGAAATCCGTACCGTCAACAAGCCCGTCCTGATTAGTGTCTCCGGTATAGAAGGAGTAATCCGATCCGACTAGGATCATGTTGTTTCCGAATGCCTGCGAAGCTGCCGTAGTGAAATCGTACGAAAGCTGACCGTTGACAAACGTTTCTCCTCCGGACTTGCTCCATGTTTCGATTGAGTTCCGGTGCAGGACCGCAATGTAGTAACTTGTGCCGCTCACTGCATTTGTGAAATTCACTGTGGCCGTTCCAAGATTTGAAAGCACCGCTCTCTTTGAATCCACTATTCCGTAAGGAGATGTAACGCTTCTGAGCTGAACTGTTATTGTATCCTGAACCGGCGAACAGGCTTCCAGTCTTGCAGTCAGGTTCAGCGTTGAAATCATCCTGTCAAAGTAAATGCTCCTTGCAGGGGCCCCGTCGGCGAGCAAGTCTGCAACCCAGATCGCACCGGCATCTCCGGCGGCATTATAATAAGGTATCAATGTCGGGT
>DAIQRO010000061.1:0-1551 GCA_036786155.1 Bacteroidota bacterium | reverse complement strand
GAAGGAAGAAAAGAAAGAGGAGATGATTTCAGCGCCGTAGTAAAATTCATGGCCGGCACACTGCCTTCTTCTGCCGCAGTTCTGGATTGATAAATAACATCAACTCCTCCCGGATTGCGTCTGTGGTGCTTGGCATCAAGCCAGTATTCGTTCATACCCGATACTGCCCCGATCACTGTCGAATCGTAATAGGTGCTTCCGCCGTTTGAACTCACTTTGCATCTGACATCCGCGTCTCCGGATTCCTCATGTGAATAGATCAGCCAGGCCGCAGTCCCGTGCCTTACGGCTTCGAACTGTTCCTTTCTTGCATTTGATCTTGCCACATCAATGAATGATCCCACAGTTGCAAGCGTGCCGGGAGCGGACTCTCTGTATCTTGCTCCTCTTATTATGGATGTTGCAGTGTCATTCAGAACCGGTCCGTAGTAATGAAGCACAAGCGTATCTCCTGTGCCCGAGAAAGAGATTCTCGGATGTGCACCGCTTCCGGTAACCAGCGCCCTCTGACCCCATGTTACGCCGCCGTCTGATGACCCGTATCTCGGGATGTTGTTTGTTCCGAGTGAGTCCATGAAGATGTACATGCTTCCCGTGGATGAAGAAGCCACGTCGAAATCCCTGAACCCCGTGCCCCTTACCTGCGTGACCCTGTTGTTGAGCACATTCCAGCAGTAAACGATCGGTCCCGAAATGAAGAAACAGTAAACCGAATCCAGCGAACCGATGACCATCTTCGTTTTTGGAATGACCGAAGCCGGCGTGAGTGCGGAGACATTCGACCATGTTGTGCCGTTGTCGCTTGACGCAAGTATCACAATAGCCGCACCGGACTGTATGTTCGTATCGGGTACTGACACATAGATGGTTGAATTGGAATTTCTGTAAACGCCGGAAGGCCTTCCCTGCGGCTCTGTGCTTGAAACAACCAGGTCATTGCTCCATTCCGTGCTTCCGCTGAGCTGAACCGGCGGCTCGTTGATCATTGCGCGGAAGTCCTGCGCATTTGAAGGATTTGCAATTGCCATTGCGGCAAATGCGATGAACAGTGTAAGTCTTTTCATGTTTGATTCTCCCTTGAGTTAATTGACAGTGCAATGTAGGGAATTGCAGGAAAAATTAAATGGAGATTATTTCTGCCGATGAGTACTTTCCTTTGTGAATATTCGGAACATTTGCCGTCTGCCGGCCGCAATGCTTTTATTTTCTCTGGTAACATTTTCCACTGCCCGCGAAGCGGCGGCGGATGCATCTCCCTTCCGCAACAGCGCAAAGATCGAGCTTGAGTATGCTGTTCCGGATACTTCCTCTCTCATAGAATGCTGTGTGATATACAACTTCACTGCTACCGGCGCAGACACTTCATGCAACTGCACTGGCTCAGTCTGCATTTCCGCATTTGACAGGGAGAAAATAAAGATCATACGCTCCGTTCCGGAAAAGTTTAAGCTGGTTCTGAAATACAGCGGCAGGACGATCATCACTCCGGAGCTTAAGTACAACGGCATGAATACATATCACAAACTGCTCATAACGGGCAACAGGGCTGAG
>DAIQRO010000301.1:0-3140 GCA_036786155.1 Bacteroidota bacterium | reverse complement strand
TTCATGACCTGAATGAGGAGAGCGATATTGAAATTGCCGCTCTTTTCATTTCATGTTTTTCTTACGGAAAGGTTGAACACATCAATTCTTTTGTAAGAAGATTCGCCGACAGGATCGGTAATGATTGGCACGAATTTACCCTGAATTTCTCTGAACAGAAAGATAAAAAGTACTTTTCGGATCTGTATCACAGGTTCAATTCTTCAGATGATATTTCAAATTTGTTGCGGTCAATGAGCTCAGGGTTGAATTCTCACGGAAGCCTCAGGAGACTTTTCCTGTCGGGGCTTAAGGATGAAGACGTGAATGTTGTGAATGCTCTTGACAGATTCAGCAGTGCACTTTGTGCAAGTGATGCTCCTAAGAGCTACAGATACCTTCTGCCGCTTCCTTCAAAAGGATCAGCGTGCAAGCGGCTCAATCTGTTTATGAGATGGATGGTAAGAAATGATGATATAGATACAGGCTGTTGGAAAGAGGTTGGTACGCGCAGGCTTATCATGCCCGTTGACACGCATGTTTACAATGTAAGCAGGGGACTGGGACTGGCAGAAAGAAAGTCATGCGATATGAAGTTCGCCGTGATGCTTACCGAATCTCTAAAAGATTTTGATGCTGATGATCCCGTTAAATATGACTTTGCGCTGTGCCATGTTCGCATGGACAAGCTATTCTGACTTTGCGGGGAGACAGTCGAACTGCAGGTCAATTCTCGACACATTTCCTATCACAAGCACAGTATCCATTCCCTGGTCGGATGCATTGGACTCGTATGATACAAATCCCTCCGCTTCCACATAGAACCTGTCCCTCGAGCGTAGATTTCCTGCGGCATTGTCTATCGCGGTAAGATTGCTCTTTCCGGAAATCTTAAACCTTGTACCCGACGAACAATCCTGAAGAAAATTCTTATCTGCAAGTGATATCATTCCTTTGTAAATGTTCGTTGGTATCTTGCTCTCTTTGGCAACCGTCTGCTTTTGTTTATGCTGAACATCCGACTTTGGAGGTTCGCATGAACTTATGAGAGTAACCATGGCTGTGAGCAGGAACATTGACAAAAGCGATCTTGCTGAATTTATATTTCCTGATTCTCTTATTTTGTTCACTGATCTGTGCATTTAGGATCTGTTTGAATCATTTATCGGTCTCAAAATCGAGCACAATGGAATTCATGCAGTACCGTTTGCCTGTGGGAGGCGGGCCGTCGTCAAACACATGTCCGAGATGCGAATCACATCTTCCGCACATTACCTCGGTCCTGAACATTCCGTAAGATGTGTCATCAGCATAGATGACACTGCCGGGACGGTCAGTTTCAAAAAAGCTCGGCCAGCCACAGGAGCTTGCAAACTTCGAATCGGACTTGAACAGCTTGTTCCCGCACACTGCACAGTAATAAGTGCCGATGCCTTCGAAATCCCAGAACTTCCCCGTGAACGCCCTCTCGGTTCCTTTCTTCCGGGCTATGTAATAGACATCCTCCGGAAGCACTTTCTTCCATTGTTCGTCTGTTACTGATAGTTTTGTTGTATCTGTTTTGGAGTAATAGGGATTGTCCTTCATTGGAATTTCAAGTTTTAGGTTTGGTTGCGATGACTGCAGTTCGGCACTGTTCAGCTGAAACAGTGAGAGAAAATACAAAAGTGTTCTTATTATCATACGGCAATAAACTCGCGATACTGCAATTTAGTTCACGCGGAGATTTTCTCAAAATGCATTGATTTGTTCATCCGTTCATCCGGTTAACAGCGTTCACTTGCGTTGCGGTCTCAGATCCGTCTTTATAAGAGAAGCTCTCCCGGATTGCACAGGAGAGCTTCCATATTTTCATGACTCAGCTTTATTGATCAGCGGATCAATACATGTCGCCCATGCCGCCCGGAGGCATCATCGGGGCTTTCTCCTTCTCCGGCTTTTCAACAACCGTTGCCTCTGTCATAAGCAGAAGTCCTGCAACTGATGAAGCATTCTCAAGTGCAACTCTTGTTACCTTGGTCGGATCAATTACGCCTGCTTTTACGAGGTCTTCATAGCTCTCGGTAGCTGCGTTGAATCCGTAGTTGCCTTTGCCTTCCTTCACATTGTTGATCACAACAGAGCCTTCAAGTCCGGAATTCTGAACTATCTGCCTTATCGGCTCTTCGATAGCCCTTCTGATTATTGCTATGCCGGTCTTAATGTCATGATTCTCTTCCTTGAGTCCGTCTAGCTTTGACGAAACCCTGAGAAGTGCAACACCGCCGCCCGGAACTATTCCTTCTTCAACTGCGGCCCTTGTTGCGTGAAGTGCATCTTCAACTCTCGCCTTTTTCTCTTTCATCTCTACTTCTGTGGATGCACCGATCTTGAGGACTGCAACTCCGCCGGAAAGCTTTGCAAGCCTTTCCTGAAGTTTCTCTTTGTCGTAATCAGAGGATGTCTTGTCGATCTGTGACTTTATTTCATTTATCCTCTTCTTGATGTCTTCCTTGTCTCCGGCGCCTTCTACGATTGTTGTATTGTCTTTGTCAACAACAACCCTCTTTGCTGTGCCGAGATAGGAAAGTGTCGCATTCTCAAGCTTGTAACCCTGTTCCTCTGAGATCACGGTTCCCTTCGTAAGTACAGCGATGTCCTCAAGCATTGCCTTTCTCCTGTCGCCGAAGCCCGGTGCCTTCACCGCAACCACTTTAAGTGTGCCTCTGAGCTTGTTCACAACCAGCGTTGCAAGAGCTTCGCCTTCAACATCCTCTGCAATTATGAGCATGCTTCTTCCTGACTGTACTGCCTTTTCAAGGATCGGAAGAAGGTCTTTCATTGTTGAGATCTTCTTGTCATGAATGAGGATGTACGGATCATCCAGCTCTGCTTCCATTGATTCTGCATTCGTGACGAAATACGGTGAAAGATAACCTCTGTCAAACTGCATTCCTTCCACCACATCAACAGTTGTCTCAGTACCTTTTGCTTCTTCAACAGTGATCACTCCGTCTTTTCCAACCTTGTCCATCGCTTCGGCAATAAGATCGCCGATGTATTTGTCGTTGTTTGCGGAGATCGCGCCAACCTGTGCAATTTCCTTATTCTCCTTGATCGGTGAAGAAAGGTCCTTGAGACCTTTAACAAGCACTTCAACCGCCTTGTCAATTCCTCTCTTA
>DAIQRO010000300.1:0-3153 GCA_036786155.1 Bacteroidota bacterium | reverse complement strand
CTGATGTGGGGGAGATTCTTCCGAACATATTTGCAGAGGGGGCGGCCAAAGGAAATCCACATGCATCTATCAGATTCAGCAGAAGAGGATGATCCGGAATTCTCAATCCGACGCTGTCATGTCCCGCCGTTACAATATCGGGTATCACATCTTTCTTCTTCATTACAAACGTAACAGGGCCGGGAGAAAATTCTGACGCGAGCATCATCGCCTTCTCGGGAACATCAGCGGCGTACTTGGCGAAATCTTCCGAGCTCCGCACATGCACAATGATGGGGTTGAACCTCGGCCTCTGCTTGATCTCATATATCTTTGCAACGGCCGATTCATCAAGCGCGTTTGCCGCAAGTCCGTAAACAGTTTCCGTAGGAACCAACCTTATCAACATCCTTTGTGATCATGGTCTTCATCCCCTGCTTGCCGCAACTATTTCCTCTAGCCGCCTCACACGCTTTCTCAAATTAAGAGATGAGTTAACTGCCTGAAATGCTATGCCGAAACAAAGGAACACAAGCCCCGCGAATGCGAACATTACGCGGTAAAGATAATTCACCGCCTTAACAAACGGATCATATACAGCCCTTTCGATCATGAAATTCTGCTCACGCGCATATTTTGATTCGTCGATCTTGTCGCTTGAAAAGAAATTCCTGATCTTCTCGATCTGCAATTCGATCTGTTTTGATTTGTATATGAGGTCATCTATACGGTTATCGGCAGAAACAACGTATTCCTTCCTGAAGCCGGCCTTTTCAATTGTCTTTTCGGAAAGAGAATCCATCGCAGGGCGCATAAGCCCGCCTCCGAGCAACGCGGTTAAAAACATCAGGCCGCTGACAATATACGCGGCCGTAAATGCAAATCTCATGAGGCAAAATAGCTTTTATTGCTCAAAAAGTATATGAATCCGCTACTGCGCATGCCAGGCACAGCCGATACCGGCAGAAGTCAGCGCCGGGGTAGCACATATTGTCTGCCTTTGGGCAACGTCACAATTCGGCGCTCTGTGATTATGCAACATTGCACATCCACGCTCCGTGTATTCGCAACGTCACATTTCGACCATTCGGCAATGCTCATGGCAGGCCTGCCCGTCAATCGCGCGATAATTTAAATTGCACTATGACGGGTAATCAAGCTTTTTCAGAAGACTCTTCGATTGGCAGACATGCGCGTCCCAATAGTGCTATGCGTTACCGGGACTGCTCAATGAGACGTTGCTTGCAGTAAAGTGAGATGTTGCTTTTGTTTAGCGGATGTAACTTATGGAAAAATCATCCCAACCGCCGACTCTGCAGAAGCATTTCAATTTCATCTCACTTCTCACCCGCTTATCTTGGACATGCCTATGAAGGTCAAAACAAAATACGTATGCCAGACTTGCGGCTATTCCACCTTGCGATGGAGCGGCAAATGTCCGGAATGTGACAGCTGGAATTCGCTCGTTGAAGAGATCACCTCAACTGACAAGAGAAAGAGATCACCTTCAAAAAATATCCGCCTTGACGGAGACTCATTCAAAGCTCTTTCGGATATTGCATCGCAAAACGAGTCCCGCTCTGCAACAGGCATTGCCGAACTTGACCGCGTGCTCGGCGGCGGCATAGTGGAGGGCTCGGTGGTTCTCATTGGCGGTGATCCGGGAATCGGGAAATCAACACTGATGCTGCAGATCGCCGAGAAGCTTAAGCACAAGAAGATCCTGTATGTAAGCGGCGAGGAATCAGCCGGGCAGATCAAGCTCCGGGCTGAACGGCTCAGCTTCGGCCTCGATAATTTTTACATTCTCTCCGAAACCAACATTGACATCATCAAAGCAGTGATTGACCGGGAAGAACCCGACATCGTTGTGATAGATTCCATTCAGACAGTCTATGTTCCCGAGCTTGAAAGCGCTCCGGGCACGGTGTCCCAACTGCGTGAATCAGCCGCCTCGATCATACGTACAGCGAAGGAGGACGGCGTATCGGTTTTCATCGTCGGGCATATCACAAAAGAAGGTTCGATTGCCGGACCGAAGGTCCTTGAACACATGGTGGATGTTGTCCTGCAGTTTGAAGGCGAACGTACGCATTCATTCAGGATCCTCCGCGGAATGAAGAATCGTTTCGGTTCCACAAACGAGATCGGCATCTTTGAGATGACAGATGCGGGGCTCAGGGAAGTTCTCAATCCGAGTGAAGTATTTCTCTCTCAAAGAAATTACGGCGCATCGGGTTGCGTGATCTCTTCATCCATAGAAGGCACAAGGCCGATACTTATTGAAGTGCAGGCGCTCGTTGCATCCACAAGCTACGGCATACCGCAAAGGACTTCGATGGGCTTTGATTACAAGAAGCTGAACATTTTGATAGCTGTACTTGAGAAGAAGCTCGGGCTGTTCCTGAACAAGTCCGATGTGTTCATAAACATTGCCGGCGGCGTGAGAATTGACGAGCCCGCCATTGACCTTGCAGTCGCTCTCGGGATCTACTCCTCACTTCGCGACATACCCGTTGATTCGGATACGGTTGTGCTCGGTGAGATAGGGCTCTCCGGTGAAGTGCGAACCATACCCTTCGTTGAGAGAAGGATCACTGAAGCGGCAAAGCTCGGCTTCAAGAGAGTCATTCTCCCCAAAGGAAACCTGAAGAATCTTAACCCCGCAAAATGGAAGACGGAAATTCTCGGTGTTGAGAGAATAAAGGATGCTATGGATAAGATAATCTGAGAGGGAAACTATTTTCCCCTTTCTATCTCAATTGCAAATTTCTCCATGTTGTCTATGAACTCCGACCAGAAGGCAATAGCTTCATCTTTCTTGCCCGCTTTGCACAGCTCGAGAAATTTGTACTGTCCCTCTACCTTATACTGCTTCGACTCCGCCTTTCGGAAGAATTCACACAAAAGTCTTGTGCTGTGGCTGTAGATCTCCTCGAATATGCAAAGCATGAAGTCATACTTTGAAGGGCTGTAGATAACTTTTGCAAATTCCCATAAAAGATAACCAATGTTTGGAGAGTCTTCGGCCTTATCAATCTTGTCAAGGATCGCATAGGCCTTTCTGTAAGTTGATTCTTTGTAGTTTGGTATGGCCTTCTCAAGGATCACAGGAGCAAGAAGTTTGTAGACCATAGCTGTTTCCATCACATGGTTGAGCGATATCGGCCTTAC
>DAIQRO010000060.1:10340-14328 GCA_036786155.1 Bacteroidota bacterium | reverse complement strand
ATGCCGGAAGAATATTCAAACTGCTTTTCACCGAACGGATCCTTTCCGAAGAATGATTCTTTCTTTGCAATCAGCTTGACTACTCCGTTCTCCGCTACCTCGTTCTCATCCTTGTAGAATTCCAGTTCTTTATTTGACCAGATTGTACGTCCTCCGTTATCATGGTGGGTCAGCCACCTGCTCCTGTCAAACGTATCAAACTGATCCTCAAAAGTGAGTTTCCATTCGAAATTATCTTCCGGCTCGTATCGGAACGCAAGAGAGAATACTATAAGCTGTAATGTCAGGATCAGAGCTAACTTCCCGGATGATTTTATTTTCATGATGTTATTAGTTTGATTTTATTGATCCACTTCAGCAGAGTTGCTTTCCGCCTCAAACGAATTCAACTTCTGAATACCGTTTGCTTTGCGAGGATAAGTTCAGACCCAAAACTCAAACATGAACTGCCTTCTCCTCAATTGATCTCATAAGGCATTCTTCCATTCTTCTTACCCTGTTCCCCCAGGTCGCTTCGGTTTTCAAATGCTCATAAAAACTGCGGCCAAAGATCAGCTTCCGGGGATCTGACTTGCACATTTCAACAAATTCGCCGTTCGAATCTGCAACGTTCACAAACTCTCTGAGATCGTTAATGTCCGGCAGGTTTGTTGATACGATCGGAATTCCGCAGGCTACATATTCAAAGAATTTGTTCGGAAAGACTCCGTCCATGAACTTGTTCCTCTTGAAAGGAATAATGCCGACAGAAAATGAACGGATGTAAGAAAACACATCCGTGTATTCCACTTCGCCTATATGTATGAACTTGTCCGATGTCTTAAGTCTTCTGACATTTTCCCTCGCATTTGGTGCAACAGGGCCAACGAACGCCAGGTATTGCCCGGGCTTAAGCCCGGAAAGGAGGCTGCTTATAAGATCAAAATCAATCCAGTCGCGTACTGTGCCTATATAACCTATGATGTGCTCGTCCTGAGGGAACATGCCTGCAGAAATGATTTCTTCACTGTTCATTGAATATCCGTTAGGAATCAGCCTTGCATTAGCTCCAAGTCCCTGCGCATAACCGAACATCGTCTTGCTTGTGCAGAATATTATGTCTGAATTGCATATCAGCTTTCTGTTAAGCTTGTCCTTAAAAGCATTGAGCTCACCATTCTCATCATAGCTGAAATTGTCGTAGAAATCATAGACTCTGATGGCGGCTTTCACGTTTCGCAGATAGTTATAGTCAAAAGGGTGACAAGCCCATAAGATAACATGCTTACCGCTATGCTCTTCCTCAATGTAATTGTTAAGCTGTGATGAGATCAGCTTGCTGTCAATTCCGTAAGTATATTCCGACTTGCTCCATATTTTGTTATGAAAGATCACTTTCGGAGTCATCATTTGCAACGGGAAATCCTTTGCCTCATTATGATCTTCATACTTACTGAAGCTGTTCCGCTTCATTGCTCCGTGCACAATGACCGAATAAGGTGCCTGGACAAACACAACATCGCTCCACTTTGAGAGCGCTTTCTGCAGTTCCTGATACATTGCCTTCCTGTGGCTGTTTTGCCATCGGGAAGAGATCAGGATCATGTTCACAATATTCACTTTCCGGCTGATGGCAAATTCAATTCAATGTTCATTTTCTGATATACTCAAACTTGCTGTTTTCCAGATAACGCGGACTTATGTACAGTCTTAGAATATTCAGCAACTGATCTAGCTTCTGTGATCTCTGTCCCTTGTATTTGGGCCAGATCCCAAGGAGCAATGCCCGCATTGTCACGTTCATAATTCCCAGCATCCGGAAGATCATTCTTCTTACGAAGCCGTATCTCCTGATGAAGATCAATTTTCCCCTGTGCATATGAAAATTTCTGATGTTGTCTGAAGACTCGCTTTCCAGAGACGACTGTGTCGCATGGCCAATCCTTACGGCAGGGTCGCAGATGTTCTTCAGCCTCAGCACTTTCTGAAAAATGTAACAAAGTTCGACATCCTCAAAATACATAAAGTACTGCTTATTGAAACCGCCTGCTCTTTGAAAATCATTCTTCCTCATCATTAGGAATGCACCGTGGAACCAGTCTGTTTCAAATCTCTTGCCGGCCCTGATCTCTTCTCTGCTCAGCAGTTTTCTTATCTCAGATTCGTATCCAGTCCCGAATGTCTGAAAGAACTCCCATTTCAGATCAGGAAATTCATTGAAGCAATACATTGGGACTCCGGTGCTGTCCGTCAACAGTCCTGACACAATCCCCGATTCGGGATCCGCGAGCAGTAATGACCGCAACCGGAGAATTGAATCATCGCGCAGTACTGTATCAGGGTTAAGAAAAAGGATGATACCGCACTC
Organism: Bacteroidota bacterium; assembly: GCA_036786155.1. GTDB lineage: Bacteria > Bacteroidota > Ignavibacteria > Tepidaquicellales > Tepidaquicellaceae > JADJAH01. Next base: position 11,981 of record DAIQRO010000060.1, on the reverse strand, counting down.
GGCTTCTCCGGCGGCATCGTTGCATGCATCGCCAAATCCGCTGTTCTCCTTCCTTAATATGAGCCTGACTTCCGGAAACTCCTCCGTGATCTTTTCAATGTCACGCTCGGGAGAGTTGTTATCGGCGATCAGCACTTCCGCCTCATCAAAACCGATGTTGTCGCGGATTGAAGCGATACAGCGCTTTATGTAAGAAGAGGTGTTGTAGTTTACAATTATTATTGAAACTGCGGCAGTTCCCCTCATTGATTACATTTGCCCATTATACGATCTTCGCTTCTCTCATATTAAATTCGCCGGGAGAAAACAGATAATTGTCGCTCCTGCGGTCTTCTTCAAATTCAGTCATGCTGCTTATCTTAGTCAGGGTCAAAGGCAGATCTCTTGATATGTTGTAGCAACAGAACGCCATCCCGCTCAGCATTGAAAAGATCTCCGGGAAATGCGAGTCAATTTTAAGTATTTCAACCATAAGATACGGCCGATGGTCTTTTATGGTCCGGACTGCGCCCTGAAGGACTTCAAACTCATGACCTTCCACATCTATTTTGATTATCCCCGGATCTTCGTATTTGAAATACCCGTTCATGAAGTCATCCAGAGTTGACATTTCCACAATGACCTCTCCAACATTTCCGCCGGAAGGATCAGACATTGCATGTTTCACGTCAACACTGCTAAGGTAACTGCTTGACGAAAGATAGAATTTTGAAGGACCCTTCTTATTTGAGAGAAGCATGTTAAGAATCCGGTAGTTGTCAAACTCATTCTTACGGAAGAGATTTTGAGTGAATTTTCTCAGGTTCTTGTTTGGCTCAAAGAGCACCGTCTTCCTTCCAAGCGACAATGAATATAATGACCTCAGTCCAAGATTTGCGCCGATATCAATATATGAACGATTGAGATCAACATTGTCATTCAGGATATTCTCGAGCCTTCTTAACCCCCTGTCGTGCCACTTGTAACTGAGCGCGAATTCAAAACTTCGTCTGTCATTCTTGTCAACATCCACAAAGATCTGTTTTCCGTTACTTAAAGATATCTCCCAAACAAAATCAAATTGAGGGCGCTTGGCAAGTCGCACAAAAATGTCAAGCAATAATCCATGACTATTCTCAAACAGAGAATTGAATGTGCCAATTGAGTACCTGTTCAAAAATACAGAAGAAAACACAGAACGAATTGCACTGTTTGCCAGAATGACGGAAGCAACTCCAGATAATCTTCTGTAATTCACGATCTTCCGGAATTACGAATTACTGCATCCATAATTCCTGTTTTGCGGAAATGAATTGCAAACTGGTCTCCTTTACTTGACTCATTCAATCTCTTCGATTGCTGCCTAAATCCTTCGATCTCCGATTCTGAAAAGATGGCGTTTGAAGCGTCTGTCATGAATGAATTGTTAGCGTTCAGACAAATCCCGTTTTCATATTGAATGCTTCCCCAAAACTGAAATTCAGTTGAATCGAATTCAATATTTGAAACCGCAAATCCCGCTCTTTCGGCCAGCCACACCAAAGATTTTTCAGAAAAGACATGAATGTGTCTTGGAGCGTCAATCTGAACCCAGTTTGTTCCGAATCTCTCCCATGCATATGATTCGGAATTTGGAGTTCTTATCAGCAAACTGCCATTGTC
>DAIQRO010000060.1:6128-10330 GCA_036786155.1 Bacteroidota bacterium | reverse complement strand
GTAAGCATTTTGAAAGAAGAGTTCAAAACCTCTAGCGGGTCGTGCATATGCTCAATCACATGATGCATCATTATCAGGTCAAACTTCCTTCCTGCTCTTGCAATCTCATGAATATCAGACTTAAACACTCTGATGCCATTCCCTAAGTCCATGTCCCCCTTCAGATAAGAATCCATGCCTGTCACAGACTTCATTCCAAGATCATACAGATATCTTATAAACTCTCCGCTTCCACATCCGACATCCAGAATTCTTGTGTCAACATTTAAAGGAATCATACGAAGGCTGTTGAGCTTCTTTTCGATATCAGGGAAGATTGACTCAAGAGCTTAGCCAGCAATTCCCCTATTTGTCAATATATATCTGTCCCTTGACCTGACAATACCCCTCTTAAATTTTTGAATTGCTGATCTATGCTCAGTACCGTCATTGTCTGCCGGCAAAAAGGAATAGTAGTCAGAAGGATAATATTTGCTATAGTCGTCCAATATTCTCGCCGATTGGATTGTTCCACAGTCCGTACATTTGAAATAATTAAACTTTTCTCTGGTACAGAGAAACATTTCAACTACTGCAAATTCAGAATGTGATTCTTTCTTTCCGCAGATTCTGCAAACATTCATACCCGAACAGGCTTCAAATTCAAATGAAGGAATATCTTTCCAGAGCAATAACAATTCAGTTGGCACATCAGTAATACACTAAAGATCCTTTGCATGTGCTGATTACAATTTCGGTGAATCAATGATACCGTCGACAATTTCCACGAATCTTCCAAGATTATTATCAAGATTAAATTCACTTTCAAAAGTAAGTTTCCCATTCTCAGACAATTTGCGGGACAACGAGTCATCCTCCAACAGACGTTCAATTGCGTCTCTCAAACTCTTGACATTGTTCTCAATGATCAGTCCATTCACATTATGCTTGATAACGTCCCGAATTCCTCCGACCGCAGTTGTTATAAGCGGCGCGCCAAATCTTAATGCTTCGGATATCACGAGCGGCAATCCTTCAGATTTGGAAGAAATGATTATTCCTGACACCCTCTCGAGTTGATTGTAAAACAAGTTCCTTGGCAAGGGTCCGGTCAAGTGGCAATAGTTACCAAGATCGTTTTGCACAATAAAGGACTCCATTCTCCTTTTGTATTCTCCTTCCGAATCATCTCCGATAAAAACGAAATGAGGCATTTTACCGCTGTATTCTTCAGTCATTTTCTTCACAGCCTCAAGTATTAGAGTCTGATTCTTTCTTTCACAAAGAGCGCCAAGGCAAAAGAAAACCTTCTCTTGATTGTCATTGAGGAATTCATATCCATTTTCGGTTATGAAGTCCTTCCATTCTGAGGAATAGTGATAATGTTCATCATGTGATTCCACTGCTGAATTCAGCGTCAGTATGTTGCTCCTACCGGTAAGCTCAATGTAATCTGTCTCAATAGTTCTTGAAACAGCAATATAAAAATCACCGAAACGTGCAAAGATCCTGTAGTAAAGTTTTCTGACCGGATCCGGCAAGATCGTTTCTCTTATAAACACCAACTGCCTGCAACTGTGGTGCAGTATTTTTGCTATCCACCCCATGACAACAACATTCAGCACTGCAATATCATACTTGTTATCATGAAGAATTCTCCTCAGTTCAGCTCTTTGAGCTCCAAACACTTTAAGGAACCCCAGATACTCCGTGATCTTTCTGGCGGTTACAGGAAAGAAACCCTGAGTATAGTAAATGACTTCATCGCAGTACTCTGAGTAAAGGTCAGGAGGCGTACCTTTGGGGATCAGAGCTGTAATATGAAATCTGTTTCTGAATGAGCGGAGATGCTTCAGCAATCTCAGGTAGTCATCATTAGCTCCCCCAAATCTTTCCGGACTATGATTCACCATCAATATCCTCTTCCTGTTTTCCACTTCTTTATACAGCATTGCCCTTTATGAATCGCCTCAGCATGAACTTCTCCTCCTTGTTTGCAACTGTGATGAACCAGATCGCCAGAATTGGCAAAATGGCAAAGTAACCGGCTACAAGGCTATACTCTGATATGACTATGATTAACGGAATCAGAACAAGGCTCAATAAAAGCATTTTCCGGTTTTCAATAGTAAGACTGAATCGGATATTCTTTCTTAAGAAATAAACATTCATGAGAAAGTGTAATGTGTTGGATATCAGATATGATACAGAAATTGCTTCAAGCGACATTCCAAGTTTGTTCAAAAGTATAAAACTCAGTAATGGATAAATTGTGAACGTTACCAGCTCCAGGCTTAGCCAAAGTCTGATCTTGTTCTTTGGAATGATCCAAAGACCTGAAATCCATGCAAGCACTTTGAAAAAGTCTCCGGGGAACTGATACTTGTAGAGATCCGTGGCCGCAAGGAATTCGTCTGAATAAAGCACTGTGACAATCAGGAAGCGGCAAACTATCACCGAACAAACGAGCGGCGTCAAAGCAAAGTTGAATATTCTGAATGTCTCATTGATCTCCTTCCTGAATTCGCCGTCTTCTCTGAAAGCGTTGAGTTTTGGAAGAGTATAGTTCGAGATCAGCACGAACAGAAGAGTAAAATAATTCAAGGAGATCCCGAGAACGCTTTGGTAAATTCCGTTAGCGTTTATTCCAAGATTGTCTATTGCTATTGTTCGAACAACGAGATAACTGATTTGATTTATTGCTCCGATTGCCAGACTTGCGAGACCCAACTTGAAGTAGCCCATTATCAGTTTCTTATCCACGGAAAAATTGTTCTTGCTAATCCTGATAAGACCGGCTTTCCCGAACACAATTAAATACAAAATGAGCATGGCGACAGAACCTGCTGCAATGGATGTAACTGCACCGGCAAGTCCCCACATCCAGACAAACACAATAGCAATAACAGTAGAAACAAGAGATGAAGTTATCAGCAGTTTTGTCAACAGATTGAGCTTTCTCAACCCTCTTACCAGCGCCTCAAAGAGCGATACTACAAATGAGAATGGAATGAGGATTGAAATGATTACCACAAGATCTCGATAGTCGCGTGAATTTGTCAGCAGATAAGAGATATCCGAAGCAAAGATTATTAAAGCGAGCGATACCAATACTGAAGTTGCGATTATGACCATTAGGCTTCCGGACAATAGCTTGTTTCGCTCCTCTTCCGGAATGTTTTCCTTTTCGGATATGAACTTTGTGAGACTAAATGGCAATCCAAGCGGGACTACAAAGTTGAGCAGACTCACAAGATTGGTAAATTGCGAATACACACCCATGCCGGACACGCCCAGGAGTACGGCCAGCACTTTGGTTCTTGTAACGCCGCAAATCAAATTTACGACTGTGGAGAAAGATATCTTGAGATATGCGAGTATGCTTTCTCTGATGTCAGACTCCTCTGTGATTTTTTCTGCCTTCGAGAACTCTCTTCAGAATGCCCGGATTGAATTTAAGCAACAGAGATATAAAGCGGTATTTCAGGTTTGATTTATTCTTTTCGCTGATCAGTCCGTACTCAATTGAAGCATCGTCATATCTGCCCTCAAGTATGTAACGCTTCGTTTTTATTATGTGATAGTCACTCATATGCCGTTCAATTTTTCTGTCAATCAAAGCTCTTACTTCTTCAGAGAAGTCTTCTGATTCTGTTTTCAGTTTTGTAAACAAGGCAATCAGGTATTCAGCATTCTTCAGATTATCATCGGAAAGCGATCCCTTCCTGATTCTGTAATAGGAAAGTTTTTCATTTATGAATCCGACATTGTATCCCTTTCCGCTTATCTTCAACCACAGCCCATAGTCCTCCGCGTTTTTAAGACCCTCGTCAAACATTCCCACCTCTTGCAGAACTTTCCTTGGAGCCATTGCAGTCGAAGTACAAACATAGTTATTCCTGATCAACCTGGAAAACACTTGCCCCTCACAAGATCCGTCAACTATTTCGCTGTAGGATTTGTCAAACATGATGTCCTGGTTAAGGACAAATGCATCAGTATAGACAAGTCCGCAGTTTTCTGTCTCCTTCATCTTTCTCAGCCGCTTTTCAACTGAATCAATGCACAGTTTGTCATCGCCGTCAAGAAACGCAACATATTCGCCCGTGCAATGCAATATGCCGAAATTTCTCGCGGCGGCGGGGCCGGATTATTCCTGGGGAAACATATTTATCCTGCATTCACCGAATCTGACCACATACATATCCTCTAATCGGAGAGTC
>DAIQRO010000060.1:2630-6057 GCA_036786155.1 Bacteroidota bacterium | reverse complement strand
AGGTCTGCGCAAAAATGGATTCAAGGCAATCCGGCAGGAACTCCTCCACATTGTATGACGGGATCACTATGGATACTTTGTCTGACAAAGATTTCGTGCTTTTGACGGTGATTAATTTTCAACAGCTCTGTTGATCCGGCAATTCAACTAATTTGCTTTGTCAACAGTTTCAATTTCAGGCATTCATCAGGCCATTCGTATCCTCAGCCCGTGCCTGTGAATTCTTTTCAGCTACCCTCGAAGGTTTTATTATCACTTCAAAAAACAGGTAACCAAGAAAGATCATGAAAATATGATAGACGAAAAATTCAGGGAAGAGAACAGTGTCTTCCAGCAGACTTTGTGACATTAAACTTACTACCACCGTAAACGGCACAATCAATCTATCGTATTGTATCGGATCGGCAAGTATCAGTTTCCATGACTTAAACAGGACATATGCAGTGAAGGCTATTGTTGGCAAAAAAGCAACCAAACCAAATTGCATGATGAAAAAAAGTATTGAGTTATGAGGATATGCAACATCCTCAAGCAACGGGCCAAGCTGAAATTTGAAATTTGTAAACTCTTCAAATACAGAGACCAATCCGAAACCGAATAGAAATTTTAGATTTGAGCTTTTCAACATTTCAAGTGCGGAATATATCAGTCCCAGCCTTGACAATGTAGATGCCGAGCCTTTGCTGAAAAGGAATGATTGCAAAAAGAAGGCAAAAGCTGAAACGACAGTCACCACCCATACTATAAACACTTTTCTGCTCTTCAAAAATATCAGAATTGATGTGCTGATAAAGACTGCAACGTAACCTGCCCTGCTGAGCGTCAGAAGCATTGCAATATACACAGCCAAAACTCCGGCGGTCAGAAACAGTTTTTCTGTTGATGACACATATTCTTCTGTAACGAAAAGCCTGTAAACCAGTATCGGTGCTGCAAAGCTGTATATGAATGCTGAAGTATTGGGATGCTTGTAGAATGAAGATGACGCTCCGATAGCAGAAGGGTTTGGATTGAATCCAGTGAAGTAAAACAATATTCCAAATACCGAAGTGATCAGCGCAATGATGACTACTACCCTGTTAAAGAATCTCCAGGCTTCCGGGTTGGTGTCGAGCTTTTGTGGCAGATACTTGAAATAGAATATTGCCCCGCCAAGGAATACAAGTGCCTTTGCAAGGCCCATGAAGTTCTTTAGATCTCCTATGTTCACCGCAAATACGGAGACAATAAAGGAGGCTAATATCATTGCCAGCAATGCTTCATAGACCGTCACCCTGGATATCGATGACATTATGAATCTCTCGGGCCTGAAAAAGTCGACAAGATATGGAATGAACAAAGGAGCAATCAGCAGAAATGTATATTGCCTGATCTCAACACCGCCGGGGAGAATCGAGAGATTATATGTGCCAAGCAAAATTATGTAAAGGCATAGACAAATCTCCTTGCAACCTGTCACACTGTAAGCCCAAAGCATTATCAAAGAAAGCATTGCAATACCTGCAAAGCCGTATGCCAGATACTCCAACATTGATTGGCCGGGGTTTAGGTACTCATCCTGAGCTTTGCAATGAATCCGGAAAGCTTCTCTTTCAGAATGAAGTAGAGGGAAGAAAATGAGAACACCGCAAATGTCATAAGCGCAATGCTTGTAATTCTCTTGGGCTTTGATTTTCTCTCAGGTACGAACGGCTTGTCCAGTACTACGATTGTCGGTGTTTCCCGCTTTTCGTCGATCTTTGCCTTTTCAAGTAGTGGTATGAGAGTTGTCATTATCTTATTCTGGACTTCTACAGATCTTTTAAGTCTCAGAAAATTCATAATGATCTGGGGGCTACCTTTGGTATTAAGATTGCTCTCTTCAAATGAATTGATCCTTGATTCTTCAAGCTGCTGCTTAAGCAAATTGATCTTCTCCTTCTGAGCTTCAATTTCAGCCTCACCGGGACTCAGTATCTTGCTCAGCAGATCAAGTTTCACTTCTTCTGCCTTAATCTGTGCTTCAAGCTCTATATCAGCCTTTACTGCCGCCTGTACCTGCAGGTCAGGCGCAATTCCAAATCTGTTTTGATAGTCTATCAGGCTGTCCTCAATATCACTAAGCTCAGCCCTCACAAGGTCATATCTGCTTTGAATGAACTCTCTGTTCTCTTTGGCGCTTTTCACATTCAGATCAATATTGATCCTGTTCAGCTCATCAATCAGGTAATCGGTCATTTCCTTTGCCTTTTCCGGATTCTTGTTGTAAATGCCAATCTCCATTGTTCCGGCAACCCTGTCCTTCTTTATCGACACAATGTTTTCCCGGAAGTCCTTGATTGCATCCTGCAAATAAGTATAATCATTCTCCTCCATCATCCCGAACTTCTCAATCAATGCTTCAAGACTTCTTCTGGAAGTGAGTATATTTTCATACAATGCGAGTTCTTTTGATGTCGATGTGCTTCCGGCAATTTCACTTAAGTCGCCAATATCAGGTATTGCTGATGAGCTGATCAACCCGGACAGACTGGAACCAGTGCTTGCGCTTCTGATAGTCCCATATGAGAAGAATACCGGATCTATAACAAAGAAGAACAGGACTATGCCTATCAATGCAGTAATAGAACAAGCTACGATGATAGGTTTCTTCTTTGCCAAAATGATCTTCACATAATCTTCGAGCAGGAATCCTTGTTTCTTTTCAGCCATCAGCCGCAAATTGTGTTTTGCATGTGGATAGATTCAACAGTGATATGTTGATACGTTATGCCGGTCACTTTCCGCTGTCCTTAATCAGTATATACGTAGTCAGTACTCCGAGTATCACTCCTGCAATCTGCGCTATCAGCGCAACGTTCACTTCAAACGGCCTTTGGGTCTGCTTCGGAACATATACAAAGTCTCCCGTCTCTACTATCGCATCGTCAGGCTTGTACCAGCCCCTTGAATTGAACTTAATGATCCTTGTATCACCCTCCTCAGCTGCAAGGCCGTACCCTCCGGCCTTCTCAACATAGTAGTCAACATCTTTCCCCTTCTTGAAAGGAACATAGCCTTCCTGATTAACCTGTCCGAATACATAAACAATATTCTTGTTGTCGTTTATGTAAATGATGTCCTTGTCTTCCAGCAAGACGTTTTCATTCTTATCATTGTCCTTGAAGAGCTTCTCAAAGTCTACCACCACTCTGTTTCGCTTTGACCGGATGTCAGTTTCAAAATTTTCCATGTCAACAGAACTCATGATCAGATCACTAGCCCTCATATTGATTAGGATCTCTGCAGAATCCTTCGCCGCATACTCGGCATCATAAGTCCTGAAGAGTATGCAAAGCGGCAGGTAGGCCTTGTCCGTAAATCCGCCGGCCATTTCAACAACATCCTTAAGTTTCGTGTTCTTGAATGAGATCGGATAATAGCCCGGGCGCACAACTTCTCCGAGAAC
>DAIQRO010000060.1:271-2620 GCA_036786155.1 Bacteroidota bacterium | reverse complement strand
GTTCTTCTGGAAGGTGGTCTTGTATTTTACAAAGAGCCTGTCAAACTTTTGGATCCTGTAGTCCTTGTCATTCTTGATTGTGAGGTTGATCTGATCAAACTTTCCAGATTGTTCATAAGACCTGTAAAGGACAATGCTGTCCGGCTCCGCGTTCACATCAAAGCCTCTCGCAATTCCCACCACTGTCTCCAGATTGTCTCCTTCAACATGCTCGTAAGATCCGCCAAGCTGAACCGCACCTCCCACATTTATAAAATTGTTCTCAAGCCGCAGGTACGGGATCTTCAGAAGGTCTCCCTCAAGAAAGAAGGGATTGTGCTCATCTTTGTTGGTCAGAAAATACTTGTAGATGTCAACCTTCTTGACCGTTCCGTCTTTTCTGAAAAGCTCAATGTTCCGCAGTGAGATTTGTGTGTTGAAGAACTCTCTTTCATTGGTCTTTTCATAAAATACTTTGGATGTGTTGAGCGTATCTACAAGAAGAACCTTGAGTATTTCCGAAACCCTTGTTACCGGGGATACAGCAAATGTCCCCTGAGTTAGCCCTGATACCTTTATCAGAAATGTTCTCGGAGTGCTAAGGGTAAATGAAACACTGCTTGAATAATACCGGCTCTTGACGGCGGAAACAACATCGTTCTTTGCTCTGGCCAGCGTTTCGCCGCTGACCCTCACCTCGCCAACCGTCGGTATCAGCACCGAGCCTTCAGGATTTACAACAAGCGGAAGCTGCTGCGTTACATATCCGTAAATTCCGAGCATGAACATGTCATTCGGGCCAACGATGTAATTGTCAGGATCAATAGCTCCTTCGATCGGAACCGTCGGAGATGCAGTTGTGGGACTGATTTGATTCAATATGTCAGAAGCATCGGCATTGATACTGCCTATTCCGAAATTCCCCTGCAAACTGCTTTGCTGACTGCTCATCATTTCTCTTTCCTTGCTCGTAAGCTGAGAGTATGTCAGTCTTGCGGTGAAAAGCAAAATGAGTGAAAACACTGCAACTTTGAAATAGCTCATAGGCCGAGATACTTTATTGTTTCGCCAAGAACATGTCCGGTCTCATCTTTACCGAGTGTCTCACAGTAGATCCTCAGGAGCGGCTCGGTTCCCGATGCGCGGATTATCACCCATCCGTTTTCAAACTTCAGCTTGTATCCGTCCAGAGGGTCAATGTCAGTTATCTTCTTCCCGGCTATTTCATCCCCGGCTTTGAGATTCCTGCACTTTTCAAGAGCGGCAATCTTCTTTTGCTCAGTCGTGTGCACATCATTCCTTTGATAAAAGAACTCTCCGAACTCTTTCGAAAGATCTCTCTTGATCTCCGAAATGCTCTCACCGTACTCGGCCAGCATCTCAAGGTACAGGAGCCCGTTGTAAATTCCGTCACGTTCCGGCAAATGTCCCTTGATGCCTATGCCGCCGCTCTCCTCGGCGCCGATCAGCACGTCATCAGTGATCATTATCTTTGAAATGTGCTTGAACCCAATGGGGACTGTAACGAGTTCTATTCCATACTTCTCGCAAAACCTTTGTATGAGCTCGCTCGTGGAAAATCCTCTTACAACTTTTCCCGACAGCTTCTTCTTTTCAAAGAGATATTTGAGCAACAGAGCAAATGTCTTTTGCGCATCAAGGAACTCTCCGTTTTCGTCAATGATCGCTATCCTGTCCGCATCACCGTCGGTAACAATTCCAATGTCATAACTGCCCTTTTGCATCTCGCTGCAGATCTCGTCAAGGTTTTTTCTCACCGGCTCGGGTGCGCCGCCGCCGAAGGAAGGATTGACTTCCCCGTGAAGCTGTTTCACTTCAATGAAGTTTGAAATAAGATCCTGCCCCGCTCCGTACATTGCATCGTATATTACCTTCAGGCCGGATGATCTGATCTTTGCAATATCAATCCTCTCGCCGATATACTTCAGGTAATAGCCTCTTCCGTCAAAGTACTCGACTGCTCCGCTCTTCAACAGTTCGTCAATAGTCTTGCCCGCAGGTGCTTCCTCTATGCTTTCAAGCTCCTTTTCGATCTTTGCTATTTCTTCAGGACTCATTGAACCGCCGAATTCATCTTTCAGCTTATAGCCGTTGTATATGTACGGATTGTGAGATGCAGTTATCATTACGCCGAGCGCACAGCCAAGGTCCCGTGAGAGCAGTGAAACTGTAGGAGTTGTGACAAACGAATCGGTAAGAAGCACCTTGATCCCTTCTTCCGCTATTACACAGGCAACAGCTTCAGCAAACTGCCTTGACTGAAACCTCGTATCATATCCTATTACAATTCCTCTTTCTGCCTTCGGGTGGTTCTTGAATACGCGGGCTGTGGCAAGAGCGACTCTCCTG
>DAIQRO010000060.1:0-261 GCA_036786155.1 Bacteroidota bacterium | reverse complement strand
ACTTGACATCAAACTGGATTAGTTTTGGAAAATGTAAAGACTAACTAAGCTGAGCCTCCTCTGTTAACCCGGACCCAGTTCTTTACATAATTGATTGTATCATAGGTGGGAGTGCCCGGAGTGAAAAGCTGGCCTACTCCCATTTTTTTGAGATCTTCAATGTCCTGGTCCGGAATAATTCCCCCGCCAAAAAGCAGAACATCATTCAGTCCCTTGTTTTCCATCAGCGATTTGACCTTTGGAAAAACCGTCATATGCGCG
>DAIQRO010000299.1:0-3164 GCA_036786155.1 Bacteroidota bacterium | reverse complement strand
CAACTTCACCTTGATTCTCTTTACGGGACAAAACACTTCCAACGGACATGCGTTCATGAATGGAAGCGATATGACAGTGTGGATTCCGGTTGAGGCTTACCGCACGGCACTTCAGGTGAAAGTGTTCTTAGCGCATGAGATAATTCACGGCATTCATTATTTGCTTTCACCCGGTTTCTATTTCAGGAATGAATCCGAAAGAATTCACACAGGCAGGCAGTTGATCTCGGAAGGTATTGCAACGTATTTTACAAAGCAGGCGCTTGGCATTTCCGGGAGTGAAGCGCTGTGGGCGGATTATCTTACTGAACAGGCTGTGAACAACTGGCTCACCGAATGCAGACAAAGGGACAAAGAGCTGAAAATGTTATTCAGTAAGCATTTCTCTGAGAGCGATGACAACCTTCAGCTATTTTTTGCAAATGATCCGTCTGATATCCTGAGATTCCGTGCCGGGTATTATGCGGGGTTGGAGTTTGTAAAATGGCTTGCAGGCAAGCTCAGAAGTGAACAGGACATTCTGAAAATCCCGCGAAGTGATATTGAGCAGTCGGCGCTTGTGTATTTGTCATGCTGACTTGTTGCCGCAGTTCGAAGTGTTGGGCTTGGTGTTATTCAGAGTTGTGGATATGCGTTTGCCCTTTACTGTCCGGTTATTTCAGCAAAGATCTTGTATGATAATGTACATTAATTGTCAAAAATCCAACTGTGAGTTGAGTTCCTTGAAACTGCAAGAATTGCCAATACAATAAGTGATATTCCAATTGCTGATCCGAAGATAACCGCAAATGTTGCTCCCCCATTCAATTCTTCAACCCGAATTTCCTGAATCTTATCAAGAGAAATTGTATCAGTTTTCCCCGACACATTGTAAGATAAGCGAGTTTCATCCCAAAAGGTATCGGAATAAACGAAGCGGAGTGCTCTTTGCGACTGGGCGTTCAATACTATTCTCGCACTGCTGCTCTCTTCAAGTATTATGATCCTACCGTCTTTCAATACCAATGTTGTAGCATTAGCGATTGCTGTGGAATCGAGTTCCGGATCATAAGTCCTGTAACTTTCAACAGTCATGCAGCCGCTGCTAAAAATTGCAAAGTAGATCACAAAAATAAACCTGGCTGTTGTTCTGCATCTGCTCTTCATTTGCTTATCCTCCGTTTTAATGTAAACTACATTTTTCGAAAAATTGAACTGTCACAAGTTTGTCAAAGAGCATCACCGGCAGGCAGTTGTAAGGAAGCCACACTTTGCTAACTTGTGCCGGAATATGTGCGACACTATATGATCCGGTGCGATCATTAATTCTGTAATGCTGTGAGGCAGGGTCCCGGGAAATTACAATTCCGATCATAAAAGGAGTCCGGATTGGGACAGGTCAATCAAAGGTCTGACGGAAGATCAATATCTCTGTCCAATCGCCGAAAAGATTCCAATGAGCATTATCACTCCAGCTAGCGCAGCGACAACGACCCCTACCCCAATCACTGCTACTGTTCCACCCGTATTTACCTCATTGGTCCAGAATAGTCTGACCTCATCAAATGAAACAGTATCTACCTTTGATGTTATGGTAAAGTTCTAATGAGAATTGTCCCATGCAGTATCATATCGTTCGTAGCTGATGGCATTACGGGACTTTGCGTCCTTTATAATCTTCAGATTGCTGTACTCATTCAGGTTTATTACTGTTCCGTCTGTCAGCGTCACTGATTCGATATTCTCTAAAGCATAGGAATCGAGATCAGGATCATATGGCCTGTAGCTTTCGACTGACCTGCACCCGGTCAAGTAGATTGACAGGTACATCACAAAAATGAAATCTGCCGCGGATCTTAGACTGCTTTTCATATTCCCTCCTGATTTTGATACAAACTACCATGCTCAGCTGTGATGATTGTCACAGAAATGTAAAATCAAAGGCAATGTGTGAGAAATCATTTTCAGACTGTAAAGAGCAGAAGTACTCAATTCGGCAAGAATATGGCCGATGCAAACAATGGCAGGCAAAGAACAAATAACCCGGCATTCAAAATGGTATGTATCAGAGATAATGTGAGAAGAAGCAGGCAAGATTCTTTTTGACAAATCCATGACAATTGAAAGCTGAGAAGCCACTAGTTTTGTACAAGTTCAGAAACCCGGAACAGCCGGTAATGAATCTGCAGACTCCCGGCAAGATTGTCGCATTCGTAAATGAAAACAGATTTAGCCAAGACAATTAGGATTAAGGCTGATCAAACTATCAAATGCCCCGAGAATGTCTGAAAAAAAGAATACAATGAGCAGAACACTTCAAAAAGCACTAAGATAATGTGCAGGCATGTATCAGGTTTAGTTTACCGGGAGTGGGTTGGCGAACGGGGTTCACTTCTACAAACATGTGGTGAGCTTGCCGAACCCAATGACTACTGATGGCTTCGCTGATGTGAAAAGAATGATGCTGGTCAAGTGATCAATGCCTGCTGAAGACAGGAATGTTCAAAGTTCTTTAAACTTTAAGAATGAGGTTGCGGAAATGAAAAGGAAATATTTGTTGGTAATGATTTTGCTGATGCTGAGCTCTACAACTTTTTCGCAGAGCGGGTGGTTCTGGCTCAATCCGCTTCCTACAGGGAGCTCATTGAGTTCAGTCTATTTCGCCGACATTTACACCGGGTGGGTGATTGGCGGAGCCGGAACAATTCTTAAAACAACAAACACCGGTATTACCTGGACAGCTCAGTCAAGCGGTGCAACATATTGGTTGTCTTCAATGTACTATGCAGACATCAATATCGGTTGGGCCGTGGGACAAGGAGGAACAATTCTCAAGACTACAAACAGCGGGATCAACTGGATTCTGCAGTCAAGCGGGACAACAGGCTCGTTGTCTTCAATTTGCTTTGCAGACAACAATACCGGCTGGATTGCTGAGGCCAGTGGTACAATTCTTAAGACGACAAACGGAGGGACAAACTGGATTCCGCAGTCATGCGGGACAACAAGCTTGTTATTTTCAATTTGCTTTGCAGACAACAATACCGGCTGGATTGCAGGGGAGAGCGGTACAATTCTCAAAACAACAAACGGAGGAACAAACTGGATTCCGCAGTCAAGCGGGACAGCAATAGACTTGGAATCAATTTATTTAAACGACAACAGCACAGGATGGAATGTCGGCG
>DAIQRO010000059.1:14257-14674 GCA_036786155.1 Bacteroidota bacterium | reverse complement strand
ACTTTCCTTTGCTTTCCGCCGCGAAGATCGCTTCGGACATTCCTTTGAGCGTAAGCTTTCCCGGCCGGTCAGGGAGGATAGGGCATGCCTGTGAGATTAGAGTGGATGCGAAGAACAGACATGACAAAATGGCTGATGATCTGCTGATCATGGCTGTGCTGTTCCTTGTAGTTCCGATGAAAAATTCAACAACCGGTCAACCGCCGGATGCCCGTAGTAACGTAATCCTGCCGGCAATCAAAATTAACCTAGCCCCTGCAAAGGCAATTTGATGCCTGCCCGATCGTTAAAACTTCAGTGCAACATAAAAAGCGCACTCGTGCTTTTACTTCATTATTTGCCGCCGGCTAATCGTATTCCTGCTGATTACAGGTTAGTGTTCAGCAATATAAATTAACGAGAACATGAGTTGTTTCG
>DAIQRO010000059.1:0-14164 GCA_036786155.1 Bacteroidota bacterium | reverse complement strand
AGTAACCTGTGTAGGTAATTTGCCCAACGCTGTCACAAAGAACAATGCAATTGCTGTTGCTCGATGAAGAAGTCGGTTTTTGAAAGAAACGCCTCTCGCTAAAGCATCTGACATATTAGTAAGAAAAAGTTGTCATCCTGTTTGGAGTGAATGTTATTGGAATTGAATGTCAAATTCTTACACAATAGCTTTATTGAAAAAGATAATCCAAATGAAAACTCTGATTACGTTGTTGCTTTTCTTTGTGACTTCCGGATTCGCAATTTCAGATGGTTTGCCGGAAGGTGATTTTTATCCGAAAACCGCTGAACCATCCACCGAAACGCCGGACGCAGAAGACAAAGTGAAAAGTAAGGACTTTTCCTTTACAGTAAATCCATACCTTTGGATGATGGGAGCAGCAGGAACTGTGGGTGTTCCGAATACTCCCTCGGGATATCCGAAGAGTGTATCATTCAATGAGACATTTGCCGACGCAGTCGGTAATCTGAAGTTTGCGTTCATGGCGGGAGGAAGGTTCAAATACAAGAGTGTTTCATTGCTGTATGATATTGTTTATGCCAATCTGAAGGCCTTTGACGTTGCCAACCCGAGCGGAAAAGGTCTGGCAACAGGCGATGTAACTTTGAAGGAGTTTATTACAGATCTGGCAATTGGATACAGAATCCCATCAAAGAGCACGACAACTTTTGTAGATGTATATGCAGGCACAAGGATATGGGCTATGGATCAGGAGATCACGCTTGATCCGGTTGATCCTAATCTGCAAACGCGGATGTTAAGCAACAGCAACTCCTGGATCGATCCTGTGGTGGGAGTTAAAGCGGATTTCACAATGGCGAAGGACTGGTTCACTTATGTAAAGATGGACTTCGGGGGATTCGGAGCAAACTCTGACTGGACGCTGATGGCGCTTGCGGGTTGCGGCTACAAATTCAATCAGAACTGGAATACGTCGCTCGGCATAAAATACCTTGGGCTTGAATACAACAAGGATGATCTTTATCTGAACGTTGACGAATACGGACTTGCGCTTACTCTGGGATACTGGTATTGATCCTCTGACAAACATTTCTCCCAATGCAAACGGCATCCGGATCAATCGGATGCCGTAAATTCTATCGTCGTTACTTCCGGGGCATCAAAAGCCGGTGCTTTCCGGCTCAGAAGAAGTAAGAAAGTCCTCCCGAATATTCAAAGCCTGTGGTCATTGCTGACTCCTGCCCTGTGTAGATATCTCCCGCATCGTAGAAGCTGTTGTTGTAGTTTATGTTGAGATTGATGCCAAAGTTTTTTGTGAACTTTACATCAAATCCGAACCCCAGCTGGAAAGCATAGCGTATCAAAGACTCATCTTCCTTGCCGTTTGCCGATTCGCTGTTCATGAAGAAATTGAGACCGTTCATAAATGAGAAGTACGGCATGAATACGTCTTTGCTCAGGTAATATCGTCCGCCAACATGAAGAGGAATCACCTTAAAGCTGGCATAGCCTGTGTCCGCGCCTTCCTTCAGCTTGTGGGTGTAATATCCTGTCCTCAGCACCACAAGATATGATTCCGGAATATGAAATCCGTAGTTGAACATGACACCGGTGCCTGGTTCGTAAACATCTCCGAAATTTCCGAGATTGTGAATGTAATTGTATGTAACGGACACCTGGTCTGAAAGCTTATTGCCGGATTCCGTTTTTTCCTTTTCAGCAAGCCTGACCTGAGGCAATGACTGTGCCGATGCGGCGGATGCTGAAATGCTTATAAGCAATGCGGTCAATATTATTGCGAGTTTGTTCATGGCTTCAAAGAATTCTTGTTTTAAAGAATACCCTTAAGATCGGGGTTTCGTAGCTCACATCGGGTGCATTGGTTTCCGGCATTCCGGGTACGTTGTATCCATAATATCCTTCCGGATAAAAGTAGTAGCTTTTCCTTTTGTAAAATCCCGCTCCAACGCCGACCACCATATAGTCGCGCAACGGGAGCTGTAACGTTAACGAACCTGCATGAAGCAGGTGTTTTGAAAATGACGGTTGGCTTTGGGTCCAGATAAAGTCCATTCCGTAGTTTATGTTAAATATCTCCCAGTTGCCGTCATAGTATGAAAGCGAACCGAGCCAGCCAAGGCCCTGCCCGAAATCATATGTCCTTCCGTCAACAGAATCGTAGAAGTAGTCATTTGGAGTCCCTCCCATCGGTATCAGCTTTATTCCAAGCCTTGTCCTTATAGCGTCATCGCCTTTCATTTTGAAGTATGAATTCAGATTCTCCATCACTGAAGCGTTCCCGTAGAGAAACCCGGGATTATTGATGTAGTTGTAATTCAGTGTTGCTTCAAGACTGTGTTTGGTTTTCTCGTTATCAGACAATTCAAAAGCAAACAAACTTCCAATGACATTCATTGAAGTAAGGCTCGGGTAAGATGATGCTATCGCCACATTGTAATAGAAGTGTGAGAACGGTGTGGCATGCTCAAGTTTGTGCGGATTGCCGTAATTGATGACCAGTTCGAAGATGCCCTGAAGCTCCTTTGAATCGGGATTATGAACTTTGTCTTCCTCAAAAAGAACTCTTGTGCCTGCATTAAGGCTGATGTTCAGCATTTCGGGCTTCCGCCATGAGGGATTATCAAACACTCTTGATGCCTCTCCTGTAACAAGCCTTGTGAACAATCTGACGGGATTTATGATACCGCCTGCAATTTCCGTCCACACTCTGTGAGATCCTCTTGCAGTGTTGTCAGTGACTAGCGATGAAAGCCTGTAAAGTACTTCGCCGAATGCAGCTCCGTTCATGCCCGTATTCACCCAGTCGTTGATCGCCGGCTGATTCGTTTCCATGAATGTCTCCCAGATGTAACTGCCGGCAAGCGCGAATGCAGATGACTCCCAGAAGTTGTAGCCGTTTGACCTTCCGCTGTTGAAGAATAGATTGCCTCCGTAAGGATGTGAGAACAGATTTGTCAGAAAGTTGTCGCCGTCATAGTTCCAGCCTTCTTGCAGGTTTGACCATATTGACTGAAATCCAATGAAGGGCCATCTCTCTTCCGTTGAGTTCTCCCAGTCCCTGCCCCATCTTGCCAGCGCCCACGGGATGAAGACATTGAACATTGCGCCTTCGCCGACTGCAAGAGCAAAATGCCTTGATGATTCCCACGGCACATACTTCTTCGGAGCCCTGCTGAGATCCCCGGAAAGATCACCTATCTTCCAAGCAGATACGTCCTCCTTCAGCTCAGAAACTTTATACGAGCCCTTCTTCATCTTAAGGCCGGAAATATCCGAAACCATTCTGCTGCCTGTACCTGCATCAAACTGTTTTGCCTGAAGCGAACCCTGTTCATAATTGAGGCGAAGTCTGAACTTTCCTCTGTTCTCCGCCATGTCAATCGCTTCACTCATCTTCTTAAGTGTAAGTCCTCCCTTTTCAAAAAGTGGAGCGCTTGCACGGGTGAGCCCGGGAGCGATGAAGAACAGAGCGCACAACACAAGTATTGCTGTTGTTCTGTTGATCATGAGTAGTTGATTGAATAAGATTCAAGAAATTGTCAATGGAACTGATTGTTTAAGTGTAACACAATGCTTTCGGTGGTGAGAATTCTTTGGAGACCCTTCACTTTACAACGCGGAAATGGTTTCACTTGGTGTATATCAAAGTGAAGCTCCGGTCCCTGCATCGGTGTTCAGCTTCCCACCGGCTGACGAATTATTCCTGCCAGAACGGATGCAAAGATTATCGTTGAGATAAGAAGGCTGATAATCTGCAACCGCCTGTGTCTGAATGTTCCCGACATGCCTGCAAAGAACAGTGCGACTGCAAGAGCAACTGACAGCAGAAGGTACCTGTCTGATATATCATCTGCTTCTCGCGCCTCTGCATTTTTCTTTGATAAAAGGTCCCGGTATATATTTGCACTGTCTAAGTAAGGCCTTTTGTAAGACTGCATGAGCATAGGTGAATGCAGGGCGGAAGAATTGTTTACGGGATCAAGTTTCAGCCAATCATCTATGGCAGTCCGCAGATTTGCATCTGCCGTTCTCAGCATGAACTGAGCATATTCCTGCTTGCCGCTGCTCATGTATTCCATGTATCGCGTTACAATTCCCGCGTCAGCAATCCGCTTCTGCGAATCTTCTATAGAATGTTCGGTTGCGACCACTTCGTATTGCCCTGCTTCATTTGCGTAACGCGAGGAGATGCCATCCCATATTGAAGACTGATAACTGCACCATGCTGAAGCAATAGCCGAAAGGGAAAGGAGAATTGCTGCTAGAGTATCATTTAGGAAGCCATGCTTCTTCTCATGACTCTTCTCTGCAAGTTCTTTGAGATTATCAAAGCTCTTCTCTGAAGATACTTTGGTTGCTTCGGGAATGTGTTTCGTCATTGAGTTTATTTAAGATTAGAGATGAA
Organism: Bacteroidota bacterium; assembly: GCA_036786155.1. Lineage (GTDB taxonomy): Bacteria > Bacteroidota > Ignavibacteria > Tepidaquicellales > Tepidaquicellaceae > JADJAH01. The sequence goes on along the minus strand of DAIQRO010000059.1, from coordinate 9,756 downwards.
ACAATGAAGTATCTCAAACAGGTTGAACTCTCAGAACAGAATTTTGGGGATTGATTGAAAGAACGCTTGAATCGCCCGGCCGGGCCCACTCTTCAGCCGGGCGAATTGAGCATACAATTGAGATCTTATGCGATCTCCCACGTCTTATCGCCTGAAAGGATCTCGTTAAGAGACTGTTTGCCTTTCCTCTCGGTCACAAGTTCGATCTGCTTTGCCATTTGCTCCTCATAGGTTGGCCTTTTGATTGAATAGAGCACACCGAAAGGTCGCGGCAGATGAACATGCCCGTGATGATTGAGATCCGAAAAAGCTGCCAGTATGCCTGCTTTCACTTTGTCCTTTTCATCATGTATCCACAGGTCGTTCACTGAGTTTCCGTTCTCGCTCAGATCCACCACTACCGGCCTGAAGCCGTCAAGCTTGATTCCCTTGTTTGCATTCTCTCCGAACACAAGCGGTTTGCCGTCTTCAACAAAGAGTGCTTCCTCCTTTTTAGTTTCCTTTTCGGAAAACAGGAAGAATGCGCCGTCATTGAACACCGGGCAGTTCTGATAAATCTCTACGAAAGCAGTGCCCGTGTGGCCTGCGGCCCTTCTGAGGACTGCCTGCTGATGCTTCGGGTCCCGGTCGAGCGTTCTTGATACAAAAGTTGCTTTTGCTCCGAGTGCAAGCTCAGCTGTGTTGAACGGCTCTTCGATTGAACCGAAGGGAGTTGACTTTGTAACGATCCCGGTTTCTGATGTGGGAGAGTATTGCCCTTTGGTCAGGCCGTATATCTGATTGTTGAAGAGAAGCACCTTGATGTCAAAGTTCTTTCTGAGCAGGTGAATGAAATGATTCCCGCCGATTGACATTGCATCTCCGTCGCCCGTAACAACCCACACTTTTAGTTCGGGCCTTGCGGCCTTGAGTCCGGAAGCGATAGCAGTTGCCCTGCCGTGAATCGAGTGCATGCCGTAGGTGTCCATGTAATAAGTGAAGCGCGAGGAACATCCGATTCCGGAGATAAAGACAAAGTCTTCCTTGTCGTCTCCAAGTTCCGGGAAGATGGTCTGAACCTGTTTCAGTATGGAGTAATCTCCGCAACCCGGGCACCACTTGACATCCTGGTCGGGTGCAAAGTCTTTGCTTGTGAGCTTTGGAGCAACTGGCGCTGTTATAGTGTCTGACATTGTGTATTGTTAGCTGTTTAAAAGTTCAATTACTTTGTTCTTGATCTCGGAAGTGGTGAACGGCAAACCTTTGATCTTGCTGAGCCCAACCGCATCAATAAGGAACCTGTCGCGGATGACTCTTATAAGTTGTCCATCATTTATTTCGGGGATCAGAACATATTTGTGATTCTTCAAGAGTTGTCCGAGATTCTTAGGCAGAGGATTAAGGAATCTGAGGTGCACATGCGCAACGTCACAGCTGTCTTCAAGGAGTTCCATCATGGCGGCCTTTGCTGAGCCGTATGTTGAGCCCCATGTAAGTACCAGCACTTTTGCATTCTCATAGCCGGAGTCTAGCTTCTGCTCGGGAACGAAATTCTCGATTGCTCTGATCTTCGCGGCTCTGAGTTTTACCATGAGTTCGTGATTGTTCGGATCGTAGGAGATGTTTCCTGTTTCATTTGCCTTTTCAAGTCCGCCAATCCTGTGCTCGAGCCCGGGCGTTCCCGGCTTCACTCTTGGCCTTACATAGTTTTCATCTCTTCTGTAAGGAAAGAAGATTCCTTCTTCGGAGTTTGGCTTGTCAACGAATTCAGCTTTGATCGGCTGAAGCTGATCCTCCGTCGGAAATTTCCACGGTTCCGAACCGTTGGCAATGTATCCGTCACTAAGCACAATGACCGGAGTCATGTGTTCGATAGCGATCTTGCAAGCATCATACACAGCCTCGAAGCAATCTGCCGGAGATGCGGCGGCAACCACAGGCAGGGGAGCTTCGCCGTGCCTGCCGTAAAGCGCCTGCATAAGGTCCGATTGTTCGGTCTTTGTAGGCAGTCCTGTTGACGGGCCGCCCCTCTGAATGTTGATTATCACAAGCGGGATCTCCAGCATTACTGCCAGGCCCATTGCTTCCGCCTTAAGCGACATTCCCGGGCCGGAAGTGGTTGTAACTCCAAGCGATCCGCCGTAAGATGCGCCTATCGCGGAACATATTCCCGCGATCTCGTCTTCAGCCTGAAACGTCCTCACATTCATGTGCTTGTACTTTGAGAGCTCATGAAGTATGTCTGAAGCAGGAGTGATCGGATACGAACCGAGGAAAAGGGGAGTGCCCGACTTCTCGGCGGCTGCTATCAGCGCAATGACAGCGGCGTTGTTTCCGGTAATGTTCCTGTATGTTCCGGCAGGAAGCTTGGAAGTGCTGATCTTGAAACGGGTGTTGAAGATCTCTGTGGTGTCTCCGTAATTCCAGCCGGCCTTGAGCGCCTTGACGTTGGCATCTGCAATTGACTGATTCTTGGAGAACTTCTCCTGTATGAAACTAATGGTGTACTCGGGAGACTGGTCAAAGATCCAGTAAAGCATTCCGAGCACGAACATGTTCTTGGACCTCTCAAGTTCTTTGTTGCTCAGCCCCATACCTGAGAGAGCATCTTTTACAAGGTTCGACACATTGACCTTGTAAACGATGTAATTGTCAAGTGAACTGTCTTCAAGGGGATTCACACCTTCGGGATACTCGGCAAGTCTGAGATTTCTCGAATCGAATCCGGCAGTGTTTGTAATGATGATCCCGCCCTTCTTGAGATTCTTAAGGTCGGCTTTCAGCGCGGCGGCATTCATTGCTACAAGCACATCATACTCATCACCCGGCGTGTATATGTCTTTGCTTCCGAAATGTACCTGGAATCCTGAAACACCGGCGAGTGTGCCTGCAGGAGCCCTTATCTCTGCCGGAAATTCCGGAAATGTCGCAAGGTCTTTTCCCAGAAATGCCGCAGTGTCTGTAAACTGCATCCCCGTAAGCTGCATTCCGTCCCCGGAGTCACCCGAGAAGCGGACAACCATACTCTCGGCTTCTATTACTTCTTCAATGGTCTTCAAAATATTATTGCAGGTTTATTTGATTGGTTCAGTGATTGTGTTGTAAAATTGTAAATTAAAGATTAAGGCGAAGATATTGAAGTCAAATAAACAGCGGGCGGCACCGAAATCCAGGTATTCTGTTTGAACTCTAAACTGTCCTTAATTGCTTCTCATTTGACCGCACTGCGCAAGTGAAATTCGGATACTGCTCAATTCCGCCGGGATTTCTCTTAATTTCCTTAATGGCTATATTAAGCCCATTCAAAATGCAGTTTCAATGCTTCCCGGAGGCCGGAAGAATTTTTGCCCGGGTTTGCTTTATATCTTGGAGATTGCACAGATTAATCTAAATCTGAATTCGAAGAATGAAGAAACAGGCTACAATCATCCTTTTGTTTTTTGCGATTGCCGTCAGTGCCGCAGGTGCCTCATACGCCGGTCCCAAAGTTGTTTACACATCTCCTGTGCAGGGAGCAGAACAGGTAAATGCCGAAGAAAATGTACTGATAAGATTTGATTCAGACGCCCGGAACATTCTTGATGGATCAGAGATCTTCGTACATGGCTCTCTGAGCGGCGCCATCCCTTATGGTGCAAAAGTTTTGGAATACGGCAAACTGCTTCTGCTGGACCCTTTAGTGGATTTCAGCCGCGGTGAGGTTGTGTCTGTGACGCTGACGAACAAATTCAGCAAGGAAACACTTCATGCATTTGAATTCACTGCAGATGAAAATCCCCTGACTGATAAAGAGAAGATGAACATACTGATGAAGGTCCGCAAGGCGGAGTTTGGGAATGACTTTGGAAACGAAGAACATTTTTCACGGGGTTATTCGCACCTCCCTGCAACCGAGCCGCAGATTACAATTCATGTTAATTCAAACCCGGCACCCGGGACTATCTTCTTCGGCAACTTTCCGCAAAATCCTCACATAGCTGCGATGAAGCCGTCCGGGCAGTATTTGTATGCAGGGCAGATGCCTTCACCCTGCTACGACTTCCGGCTTCAGGAGACGGGCCTGCTCACGTTCTTCAGGAATCAGGAGCAGATGTATTTTGGAATGGATTCTTCGTATAACATCACAGATTCTTTCTATACCGTCAACGGCTACGAAACCGATCTTCACGAATTGATCGTGCTTCCAAACGGCAACTACATAATTATGAGTTACGATGTGAAAGAGATCAACATGAGCAAGATAGTGCCGGGCGGACAGAAAAATGCGCAGGTGACGGGGCTCATAATTCAGGAAATAGATCCCGGCCGCAACGCTGTATTCCAGTGGAGAAGCTGGGACCACTTTGAGATCACCGATGCAGACAGCGTGGACCTGAGTCTCGGAGTGATAGATTACTGCCACGGTAATGCCATTGAAATAGACCATGACGGAAATCTACTGCTGTCGAGCAGGAATATGTCTGAGGTAACGAAAATAAACAGGATAACAGGCGACAAGATCTGGAGGCTCGGCGGGAAGAACAATCAATTCACTTTTCTCAATGACACCATGAAGTTCTCTTATCAGCATGCGATCAGAAGAACAGCCGCGGGAACATATACATTGTTTGACAACGGTAACTTCCACGACCCGAAAGTTTCAATGGCTGTTGAATACAGCATCAATGAAACTGCCAGGACATGCACGCGGATCTGGGAATACAGGAATGATCCTCCTATCTATTCATTTGCAATGGGCTATGTGGAAAGGCTACCAAACGGCAACACAAGCATATCGTGGGGATTCAGCAACATCACTTACACTGAAGTTACGCCCTCGGGGCAAAAGGCTTATGAGTTCAGTCTCGAGAATCTGATATACAGCTACAGGGTTGTGAAGGAAAACTGGGACGTCAAGCCTCTCAGCATCTCTGAATCTGCCGAAGAGTTTGGATTGATCTATAACTACCCGAATCCGTTCAACGGAAGCACCGTTATCCGCTATTCTGTAAAGAGCAGGTCAGTTGTGAATCTCAAAGTTTATGATATGCTCGGAAGGGAAGTCCGCCAATTGGTATCCAATGAAACAAAGCTTCCCGGAAACTACAGTGTCCCGTTCAGCTCAAATGAACTTACATCAGGACTTTATTTCTATGTGCTTGAGTCAGAAGGATTGACACGCACGGGCAAGATGATACTTCTTAAGTGACAATGCAGAGGGTGGCAAATTGACTTGCAGAGCTGTTCAGCAAAATCGCCGAAACCGGCTCCTGATCTGTTGCTTCATTGCATTCACAATTGCGTGATTTTTTCCATATGCATTATACAATTGTCTTAGAAACTAAATTCATATTTGCTAATTTGCCTGCATTAAAATGTCGCCGGTAGCAATAAGATGCGAGATGTCTGCATGATCATCTTACGTCAGAGACAGGCAACGGCAACGCCATCACTTCATATCAAAAATGTTTGAAGAATTCTTTGTGTCATTTGTAGAGAATGTAGCCAGGGGAATTGAACTGGTTGCAGTAATTCTCATCGGACTCGTGTTCATCTATGCGCTTTTCGGAAGCGTTGTGAACATCACGAAGCGCGACATTACCGTTTATCAGAAATACAAGATTATGATAGCCAAGGTTCTGCAGACCGGGCTTGAGTTTCTGGTTGCGGCAGACATTATCAGGACAGTGATAGTCAAGCCTACGCTTGATGCCACACTAATACTTGCATTGCTTATAATCATAAGGACATTCCTGAGCTGGACGCTGACTCTTGAAACGGAAGGAAGATGGCCATGGCAAAATTCAGGCGGGAGAGGGCAGCAGAATCCTGAATTGAATTGAAATAGCGCGGCATTAGCAGCATATTAAGAAAAAAGGAAGGCCATTCAAAAATCAAATTGCAAAAAATGAAAAAGACATTCACTTTCTTGCTTCTGCTTGCCGCAATGACGGTAACAGGGAGCCTTGCACAAGCTCAATGGAGATTGAACACTTACTTCGGTTACGGGTTTGATGACGACATAGAGCTTACCACCACTGGCGGTACATTTTATTCCGGAACACTGAAAGGCCCGTTTATATGGGGCGGCGGTGTTGAGTATGTGCTTCAGAGAAATTACGGCATCGAAGTTCTGTACATGAGGGAAGACACCGACTTTGATATCAACTACAAGTATGGCGTCAACAACAGGGACACTACCGAGACTTACGGGACGGGCCTGAATTTCATAATGCTCTCCGGCAACGGTTACACACCTATACCTAATTCACCTCTTGAACTGTTCGGAAGCGTTATGCTTGGTCTTGGGATCTTCGAAAACAAGGATGCAAAGCCCGGTGCAAGTTCATCCGAAACTGCATTCTCCTACGGCTTCAGGGCAGGAACGAACATTTGGTTTTCCAACAATGTGGGGCTTAAGCTGATGGGTCAGCTCGTTTCGGGCGCGCAGGATTTCGGCGGCGGATTTTATGTCGGCACCGGCGGAGTCAGCGCAGGTGTTGCACCTGAATCATCAATGTTCCAGTTTGGCGTCGGAGGAGGCCTTACGTTCAAGTTCGGCGGCGCAAAGAAAACAAAGTTGCCGAGAATGTAATTTGCGCTGTTAAGTCCTGAGACTAATTCAGCGGAATCCGATACTGAAGAAGTTTTGAGTTATCATAATTGCCGGGATGACGGCCTCGTGAATTCAGGCGTATTGTCCCGGCTGTTTTTTTGAGATTGAGTTAAGATTTGAAATGATGTGATGAGTGACCGATGCCAAAGAGCAATCTAATTTTTCCCTAATTGTACATAAGAAAAGCATTATGCGATTGAAAATCAGACTCATTCCTGCAATCATTGCATTGTTAGTACTTTCTGCCTTCTCGGAAAATTTATATTCGCAATGGCGCGGCAATGTTTACGGTGTTTACGGATTTGATGACAAGATCGAAGCGCGTGCAGACGACGGCCAGTATTTTCAGGGCGACATCAGCGGCGCACTCTACTACGGTGCCGGCATAGAATATTTTCCGTCAAAAGATTTTGGCGTGGAGCTGATGTACTTTCGTGAAGACACGGAAGTGAACGTCAAGTACACGTATAATCTAAATCTGAATGATACGGGATTTGTGCCGGGACTTGGAATGAACTTCGTCATGCTTGGCGGTACCGCCTATACAAAACCGAAGAAATCGCCGATGGAATTTTTCGGAGGCGCAATGCTTGGTATCGGCATATTTGAGAATAAGGATCCGCTTCCGGGTGCACAGTCCTCGTCAACTGTCTTTGCTTACGGCTTCAGGGCAGGAGCGAATATCTGGATCTCCGAAACATTCGGCCTTAAGCTGACCGGACAGGCGCTGTCAGGCGTCAAGGCCTTTTCGAGCGGGTTCTATTCGGGTTCGGCAGGAACAGGCTCAAGCATCAATCCGGAGTCTTCCATGTTTCAGTTCGGACTCGGCGGCGGCCTTGTCTTCAAGTTCGGTATATAGGGCCGGAAATATCACCGGATGTATGCAGGCGGTCCTTGCACACAAAAGTTCTTCTCAGTATCTGAGTTGACAATTTTCGATTTGAAAAGTTAAATGTGATATGGCAGAAATAATTCCAAAGCTCGTAGCAATTGCCGCGATCATCGCAGTTCCGGCAACTTCTCTCGGGATGGGACTGCTGTTTGAGAAGCCGCACCTGCGGCTGCTTGCAGATCATACAGGCATGATCTTCAGATATTCACTTGCCATGTTTGTGATAATGCCTGCAATTGCCGCAGTGCTGTTCTATTTTGATGTTACCAACAAAATTGTTTGGGGAGGAATATTCCTGGTTTCAATTTCTCCGATCATGCCATCAATTGTGGGTAAGAGCATTCAGGAAGACAAACATTCTTTCATTAAGCTTGCATGGTTTGTAATTGCCCTGATCTATTCAATGTTCCTTATCCCGCTTTCTCTGATTGCAATAAAGTCAGTGCTCGGACTGGACTTTGAACTCGGCTATTCGCAACTGATCATCAAACTGCTTCTGCTGTTCATCATACCATTATCGGCAGGATTTCTGATCCGGGCGGTGCTTCCGGAAAAAGCTCCAGCCATAGCGAAGATCGTTGAAACAGTGGGAAAGTTCGCCGGACTAGCGCTTGTAATATTATTGCTGATTGTCGCTGTTGCTGAGATCTCAAAACTCACACTCACTGCAGTCCTTCTGGTTCTTGGGTTTGCATTGCTTTCCCTCATAGTTGGAGTGATACTCGGGTATCCCGAGAAGAGTTCCGGATATGTGCTGGCAGGGTCACTGCTTATGAGACTCCCTGCTCCCGCGATAATATTTGCACAGATCAATGATACTGTTCAGGAGCATCTGCCTGTGATACTGCTTTACCTGATAATAGGTACTTTGATGTACAAAGTTCTTGACAGCATTCATAACAAAAAAAGAAGCGGCGGATAGTTTTTCCGGGATGGCTCACGCCTGATCTTGCCAAACCGGATTTGAAAAATTTGCTGAGAAAATTGGATTCAATTACAAAAAATTTCGGACAGACTGAATCGGCCGCCAAGAGTCCGCCGTTCCTGGATATGGTCTGGATACCGGGAGGTAAGTTCAGTATGGGTTCAAACGAACATTATGAGGAGGAATCACCTGTTCATGAAGTAACAGTTGACGGTTTTTGGATGGATAAGTTTGAACTTACAAATGCAGAATTCAGGAAGTTTGTCGAATCAACCGGTTACGTTACGCTGTGCGAGAAAGCTCCTAATCCTGAAGATTACCCCGGAGCTCTTCCCGAGTTGCTGGTTCCGGCATCGGTTGTATTTGTAAAGCCTGAACAAAAAGTTGATCTGCGAAATTATTTCAACTGGTGGACTTACATTCCCGGTGCAAACTGGAAGCATCCGTTCGGTCCTGGCTCTGACCTGAATGGAAGGGATAATTATCCTGCCGTTCAGCTTGCGTATGAAGATATTGAGGCATACGCAAAATGGTCCGGGAAGGAGATACCTACTGAAGCTGAATGGGAGTTCGCCGCAAGAGGGGGGCTTGAGGGAAAAGAGTATGCATGGGGAGATGAAATGTATCCCGGAGAGAAGGCAATGGCAAATACATGGCAGGGAGAATTTCCGGTGGAGAACACGCTCGCTGACGGTTACGAACTGATGGCACCGGTTGGACAGTATCCTCCAAACGGATATGGCCTCTATGATATGATCGGAAATGTGTGGGAGTGGACAACAGACTGGTATCAGCATCACAGTGCTTTTGAGAACAGTTGCTGTTCGGGCATAAATCCAAAGGGTGGAACACCGGAAGGAAGTATGGATCCCCGTTCACCGGGCAGTCTGATCCCGCGAAGAGTCATGAAAGGCGGGTCTTACCTTTGCGCCCCGAATTACTGCAGGAGATACAGGCCTTCTGCCAGGATGGCTCAGCCGGTAGATACTTCTACATGCCACCTCGGATGCAGATTTATAGTAAGGAAAGAATCAAATTGATTTCAATCATGATACTAAGATCGGTTGTACTTCAGTTAATACTTTTAATTATCTGGTCCACTGTTTCATTTTCACAGGAGATAGAGCCCCGCGCTTACTCCAATCTGCCTGTTAATGCAAACTTTGCGGCATTGAACTACAACTTTACAAGCGGAAACATCGTAGCAGATCCGGCCGCTCCGATTAAGGAACTGGATCTTAATTCTAACAATATTATCGGGGGCTATGTCAGGACGTTTTCAATGTTCGGTAAACTTGCAAGAATACAACTGACCGTTCCGTATTCATTTCTTTCAGGCACGGCAAAACTTGCGGGAAGAGATAC
>DAIQRO010000298.1:0-3218 GCA_036786155.1 Bacteroidota bacterium | reverse complement strand
GCACGATGCGGGGATGCCGGTCATAAGCTGTAAGAGGGAAATTGTTTCAAAACTTCTGAGCGCAAACGGTTATGACCTTAAATCCATTCAGGACAAAATAGACGAATCAAAGAAACCGGATTCATTTGAAATACCTGAAGTAAAAGCTTCGATGGAAGTGAATGTGAAAGCAGTGAAGGTGGTGACTGACAACGTGATAGGATTTCTGGAGGGAAAAGATCCTGTGCTGAAGAACGAGGTTGTGGTTATCGGCGCTCACAAGGACCACTTGGGTCACGGCATGTACGGTTCTTTGTACAGCGGTTCCGACAAGCAGATACACAACGGCGCGGATGACAATGCATCCGGAACGGCAGGTATGCTGGAGATCGCAGAGAAGCTTTCAGCAAGAAAGAAGGATCTTAAGAGAAGTTATCTGTTCATGGCGTTCGGAGGTGAAGAAGCAGGCTTGCTAGGGTCAGCTTACTTCACAAAGTCCCCGCTGTTCGAAAAGAGAAAGATCGTAGCAATGCTGAACATGGACATGATAGGCCGGTTGACTGACGACAAGCTGATAATATACGGAACGGGTTCTTCCCCGTACTGGAAACCTGCATTGGATTCACTTAACTCTGCATACAACTTCAAGCTTACATTCAGCGAAGAGAGCAGCGGCAGGTCAGATCATGCAAGCTTCTACAGCAAGGATGTTCCCGTGCTTCACTTTTTCACAGGTACGCACAAAGATTATCATGCTCCGACTGATGATGTGGCTCTGATAAACGGTGAAGGCTCGGCGAAAGTCGCATCCTATGTTTATGATGTTGCAGTGGCGCTGAATTCTCTCCGGTCAAAGCCGGAGTTCACGAAGATAATTGCAACAAGCAACGAAGGCAGGTCAATGGGAAGTGTGAAAGTATATGTGGGCACAATTCCGGATTACTCATATTCAGGAACGGGTATGAAGATCTCAGGAGTCAAGGAAGGAAGCCCGGCGGAGAAAGGGGGACTCAAGGCTGAAGATGTTATTCTTAAGTTCGGTGAGGTGGAAGTGAACGATATTTACAGCTACATGTATGCTATGAGCGGCTATAAGCCCGGCGATGAAGTTGAGATCATTGTGAAGCGAAACGAGGAGAATGTGCCGCTGAAGATACAGCTTGGAAGCAGATAACAGATCTTAGCAGTAAAATACGAAGGGCACGAAGAAAATTCTCCGTGCCCTTTTCATTTTCTTTCGGCAATCTTCAGATCAGGAGCTGAATCTCTCCACTACCTTGTTATTAAAATTTTCCTTAACTGTCCAAACAGTTCTCTGACTACGGGATCAGTTTCCCTTTTCACATCAACATATTCTTCTGAGCTTCTTAATCCGTGCACTTTGTTCTTTGTCGGGATCTTCAGGCCTTCCTTTACGCGGGATTCAAAATCGTTTCTGAATTTCTTCACCGTCCACTTTACCGGCCACGCTGCGGCTTCTCCCCAGGCGCAAACGGTGTTTCCTTCAATGTTCTGCGCCACGGAAATAAGCAGGTCAAGGTCTGTCTGCCTTCCGTTGCCATCAATTATTCTCTGTAGAACTTTCAGCATCCATCCGCAACCTTCGCGGCACGGTGTGCACTGTCCGCATGATTCGTGATAGTAGAACTTGGTGATTCTCCTGAGAACATCAACAATATCTGTATCTTCATCCATAACAATAATTCCGGCAGTCCCGATGCCTGAGCCAACAGCCTTCAAGCTCTCGGCATCCATTTTCATGTTCAGGCACTCTTCCTTTGTAAGCGGCGGCATTGAAGACCCGCCCGGAATGACCATCTTTATATCCTTGCCCCCTCTGACACCACCGCAGTAATCATTTATGATAGTCATCAATGGCGTTCCCGACGGAAGCTCGTAAACTCCCGGCTTGTTCACATGCCCACTGACGCCGAACAAAAGCGTGCCCGGATGTTTCGGTTCGCCTATTTTGCTGTACCATTCTCCCCCTTTGTTCAGGATCTCGGGCACATTTGCAAGAGTTTCAATATTGTTGATCGTGGTCGGATTTCCCCAAACGCCGAATGCAGCCGGAAACGGCGGCTTTATCCGGGGATATGCGCGCTTGCCTTCAAGAGAATTCATGAGTGATGATTCCTCTCCGCAAATGTATGCCCCGGCTCCTCTGTGAACGTAAATCTCGGTAGAAAATCCCGATCCCAGAATGTTCTTTCCTGCAAATCCCTTATCATATGTTTCCTTCACGCACTTCTCGATGATGTTTATCCATTTCCAGTATTCGCCGCGGATGTAAATGTAAATCGCGCAAGCGCCGATAGCATAAGCCGCGATCAGCGCTCCTTCTATGAACTGATGAGGATTTTTCTCAAATATTTCCCTGTCCTTGAAACTGCCGGGCTCGCTTTCATCTCCGTTACAGCAAAGGTACTTCGGCTTTTCATCGCCTTTCGGCATGAAGCCCCATTTCATACCCGTTGGAAAAGCAGCGCCGCCCCTTCCCCGCAATCCGGATCTCTTAACCTCTTCGATCACCTGCTCCCTGCTCATTTCCTTCAGTGCCTTTTTAAGCGCCGTGTAACCGCCGTTGGCAATGTAAACGTCAATCTTGTCGAGTCCGGGTATGTCTTTTAGTATGATCTTTTCCATCGTCAGAAATTCACTTTGTGTTTTTTAGGGAATCAAGAAGCTGATCAACTTTTTCGACTGTCAGATTCTCATAGAATTCCTCATTGTTCAGCTGAAGCATGGGTGCTGTCGCGCAACTGCCGAGACATTCCACCTCTTCTATTGAAAACACCCCGTCCGGAGTGACTTCCTTGTTTGCTATTCCAAGTTTGCCTGAGATATGGTTGAATATTTCGTAGCCGCCCCTCAGCATGCAGGATACGTTTGTGCAAACCTGAAGGTGATTCCTTCCCACCGGCTTCTTAAAATACATTGTGTAAAATGTCGCAACACCAAGCACATGATCGTAAGGTAGCTTGAGAATTTCCCCGATGTACTTCATGGCGTCGAGGGATATCCATCCGTATTTCTCCTGGATCATCCAGAGCAAAGGCATTACTGCCGCCATCGGCTTTGGATATTTTGAGATGTGATAGTTGACTTGCTTCATTTCTTCCTCATTGAACTGAGGAACATATTCGCTGTTCATGTACGGTTTATGTAATTTCTTTTGGAATGAATCTGCGCAGACTGTTATTTTTTTTTATGTCCAATAACGTGATCAACACTTCCGA
>DAIQRO010000297.1:0-3220 GCA_036786155.1 Bacteroidota bacterium | reverse complement strand
GAGTTTGTATTCGAGTCCGTATGCTAGATTTGACGCGCCGGCAAAGAGCAGACTGTGATTTGGAATATTCCTTATCAGACGGTCCTTGTCAATCACAGCCGCGAAGTAGTTTTGCGAATCGTACTTCTTAACTCCGTTGCGCTTTGCAATGAACATAACGCTTGCGCAGACCGCGACTGCGAGAATCAATATTTTCAGAACAAGCTTTGTCAAAACTGGAAGTAAATGAATCTTTGGGATATCTCATACTGGCCAAGGAGTATGATCGCAACCAGGATAAGGTAATAGAGAGCCCATCTGTAAACGGCCGGCTTTGAGTTGATCATTTCAATAATGCTTCCGCGCCTTTGTATAAGCTCAACGATCCCGAGGAAACCTATCAGCAGAATGCAGATCGAAAACTCAAGCATGTTCCTGCCGAGATAAAGTATGTGAACTCTGTCGGGGCCGAACATCTGCGTGACGTTTCCGATTCCCTTGATCATGTTTGTGAGTATGAGCATTGCGTCGTGCAGATTCATCGCACGGAAGAAGACCCAGGAGAAACATACCAGCGCGGCTGTGATCATTACCTGCATGAATCTGTGCAGTCGCTTTGCCTTCGCGAGTCCTGTGATCTCCACAAACTTCTCCCGGAAGTTCCTTGTAAGAATTCCGATGATAAGGTATGTGCCGTGGAGCGCTCCCCAGATCACGAAGGTCCAGTTTGCGCCGTGCCAAAGCCCGCTTACCATAAAAGTGAAGAAGAGGTTGAAGTACCACCTCGGGATGCCGACCCTGTTGCCTCCGAGCGGAATATAAAGGTAGTCCCTGAACCATGTTGAGAGCGAGATGTGCCATCGTTTCCAGAATTCGCTTATAGACTTTGAAAAATACGGCCGGTTGAAATTCTGCATGAGCTTGAACCCCATGACCTGCGCTGAACCGATCGCGATGTCTGAATATCCCGAGAAGTCGCAGTAGATCTGAAACGCAAAGAAGACCGTTGCTATCACCATGCTTATGCCTTCGTAATTCTGCGGATTGTCATAGACCTGATTCACAAATACCGCAAGCCTGTCAGCAATTACGACCTTCTTGAACATACCCCATGCCATTAGCTTGAGCCCGTCGGCAATGCGCCTGTATTCAAACCTGTGGCGCTCATAGAACTGGTACAGAAGCTGTTGAGGCCTTTCGATCGGGCCTGCAACAAGCTGGGGGTAGAACATTACAAACAGCGAGTATATGCCGAAATTCTTTTCCGCCTTCTGCCTTCCTCTGTAAACCTCCACAACGTAGCTCAGACTCTGAAACGTATGAAACGACAATCCGATCGGAAGTATCAATCCGATATTCTCAACAGGATACTCAAGCTCAAACGTTTTAAACACATCCGCAAAACTTTGATTCACGAAGTTGAAATACTTGAAGACAAACAGCACAAGGATGAGACTTACTATGCTGAGAGCAAGGAATTTCTTTCTCTTCTTTCCTTCGGACCTTTCGATGTAGATCCCCGCGAAGTAATCAATTATGATCGTAACTGCAAGTATGAGAATATATGCCGGAATGAATGCCATGTAAAAGTAACAGCTTGCCGCAAGAAGCAGCATCCACCTGAATCTGTGCGGCAACAGGAAATAGAGAGTGGTGACAACAGGAAAGAAAATGAGAAAGTGTATGGAGTTAAAGAGCATCTATCCGCCGGTACTTAATTCCGGGTTAATATTTCTGACAATGAGTGGCCGTGTGTTAACTCCATGAGCCAATTTATGAAAATGGCTTAAGCAATGAAACTGTAAAGAGATGACGAATGCGCTTTGTGCACACTGCTTATGCCGACAGCTTCATTTCATGTTCAGACGAATCAGTTCTTGGGTAGTAAAGAGAAGTGCCGGAAGAACCCGTACAGTTTACGGCGGAGAGACAACGCCTATGTAACCCGTGGCATTGTTGCCTGCGATAAGCGCGTCTGTTCCGTCAACGAACCCGTCGCCGTTGAGATCAGTGGGGATGTAACCTGTCTTAAGCATTGATGCATCATTGCTTATTGTAATAAGGTCCGTACCGTCAACGAAACCGTCACGGTCAACATCGCCGCTGTAGATTGCATATCGGTCAGGCGAATTGTTTGCAAGCACAAGATTCTCACCATACGCGCTTGATGCGGTTGCAGTCATATCGTAACTAAGGCGCCTGCCTGTGAACATTTGCCCGGGCGCAGCACTCCATGTGGCCACGGAGTTTCTGTGAACCACTTCTATGAAATAGTTTACGCTGTCACTGACATTCTGAAGAAGGAAGGTCGCTGTTCCGTTATTCTGGAGAATTGACTTTGACGATTCAACCACCTGAAACGGAAAGGTTGTATTTCTGATGTTCACCTGAATCGTATCACGTCCCGAAGTATCCGCCGCCGCATCGTACATTGCCTGTATCAGCACGCTCAATGTAAGCACGCTGACCCTTCTGAGTTCCTGGTCTGTCTGAAGTGAGACTCTGAATACGGACTTTGAAGGATCGTTGTTGTAAATCTCCATTACAGAGCTTTCCACATTCTCGGTAATCGAATTCATACGGCCAGCCGGCAAGTAGTTATCGGGCACAAGGGTTCTGAGTATCACGCTTAAAGCAGAACTTTCGTTCGGTAATATCTGCGCGGGAATTTGTGCCGCAAGCGAAAACTTTGAAGCAAAGGAACCGGAGAAAACTATGCTGTCAATTACAAGAGGCGTATTCCCTGAATTGCGGACATAGAATTCCTTCACGCTTGAATCCGGGAAGGCAACATTGCCGAAGTTCAGAACGGAGTCTTCGGGAGAATCGAATGCAATGCAAGGTGAAGCGAGCCCGGAATTTCCTGTGAATGTGATGATAGCGCTGTCATAAGCTCCGGCAAAACTGTATTGCTGGTCATAATGGAAGATCTTCCAGTTTCCTGCCGCGTTTGTTCCGTTGAGTCCGCTAAGCGGGTAATCCGATCTGTAGGAGCCGCCTTCGTACGGAGGAGTTCCTTCTGACCAAACCATTGAAGCTGTGTCTGAAACAACCGCACCTCTTATGTCGGCGCCGTTTCCGCCGTTGGATGCAAACAAACACTTTCTGTTCAGCCCTGAATTTGCGGAAGGCGAATAAAGCTGGATCACTGCATCGCTGACCCTCCCGTGCTGCATCCATATTTCGACTCTTGTATCTGTAATGATGAAGTTGTCAAAAGTCACAAGCGGCGACATTGTCA
>DAIQRO010000296.1:0-3242 GCA_036786155.1 Bacteroidota bacterium | reverse complement strand
TGCTCACAGATTCCTGTATTGCCCTGAAAAGATTTATCTCATTTTCTTTTGTAATCTGTTTATCAACATCATCTATTTCAAATGTGAAATTGATCTCGGTGGATTTTGATGTATCGGTTATGATCGACTTAAGGGATTTGGTGAACCCAAGCTGTTCGAGCTGGTGAGGATGAAGATTGTAAGATATATTCCTGACGTCCTGCATCGTAGATACTGCAAGATCCGTGATCTCCCTCAGCGCCTTTTCCATTTTCTCCGGGTCTTCTTTATGCTTGAGCGCCATCTGTGCCTTTGTCTTTGCAATGAGAACATCATGAGCGATTGAAAGATGAAGCTCTGAAGATATCAATTTACTATCGTCTTCCTGTGATTCTATAAGACGTCTTGAGAACTCCACCTGAGCCTGCATAACCTTTTCCATCTTCTCGAGGCGTTGTTTGTACGTTAGGCCGGTAGCTGCTATAGCCGCTATTGCGCCAAGAGTTCTGAACCACCACGTTTTCCAGTAAGGCGGCGAGATGTTAACTCTGATTGACGTGCCTACTTCGTTCCAGATGCCGTCGTTATTTGAACCTTTGACTCTGAATATGTATTGACCCGGATCGAGATTTGTGTAAGTGACACGTTTTCTCTTGCCGCAATAGGTCCAGTCTTTGTCGAATCCTTCCATTTTGTAAGCGTACTGATTTTTTTGAGGGTTATTAAAAATGAGAGCAGCGAATCCGAATGAGAATACGCTCTCCCTGTATGTTAGATTTATTTCATCCGCATAAGTGATGTTCTTTTTTAAGAAGGGATTGTCAGGTGAAGGAATTACAGGCTTGTTGAAGATCTCAAAGTCAGTAAAGACGATGTTTGGTATGTGGGGGTTGTCTTTGATTTCTTCGGGTTTGAAGTATGTGATGCCGTTGATGCCGCCGAAGTACAATGTGCCGTCAGGAGATTTGAAGTAAGCACCTTCATTAAATTCATCAGACTGCAGACCGTCTTTCTCAAGATAATTCGTAAATGTCTCTTGCTGAATACTGAATTTCGATAGCCCCGAGTTTGTGCTTATCCAAATGTTACCGATACTATCTTCCAGCAATCCAAATATGCAGTTATTACATAGTCCTGACTTCTCGTCGAATACCTTCTTTACCATTAGCTCAGAATCGATTTTTACCAATCCGCAATTGGATGTTCCAAGCCAATAAGATCCATCTGAAGTCTGAAGCATTGTCCAAACAGTATTATCCGGAATTCTGTAATCAGGTTCTTCAGACTCGTTGAAGGTTTTGAGTGTTTCATTATTTGAGTTCATCACAATGGTTCCCGAGGATCGGGTCCCAATCCATAAGCGATCATGGTTGTCAAACATCATGCACTTGACTTCAACTTCTTTTAGTAAATGTGGGATTCCTCCTGAGTGAAGTGTTCCGGTTTCTTCAGTGAAGAATTTCAATCCTTCATACTTGAATCCAACCCACATCTTCCCCGGTCTGAAACGGTCTGACTTCAATCCAAAAACAATATTGTCAATTAAGTCAAATCCATAGAATACTTTCGGATCATTCAGGTGATTTGCAGGATGCTTACTAAGTCCCAACTTTTGAGAGTAAGACCAGACATTTCCCTCCTTGTCAGTTTCCAGACACAAAACAGTTTTGTCGTCAATGCAATTCTGGCTGGAAGAGACTGTACCATTGCCGTTGATATTGATTTCATACAGACCATTTTCAAATGTACCGGCAAGGATTCTTCCATCTGAGAGTTTGTTCAGACATCTGATGCTGGTATTTTCATTCTCTGAATTCCAGTTTTTAAGAATCGAGAAAAATCTTTTCCTATTCAGATCTATTGTCATAAGCCCTTCTCCCATTGTTCCAATCCACAGCACATTGCTCGAATCCACATATGTTGAAAAGACATAATTGGATTTGAATCCGATGTTCTTAGAATTATTCACATTGAAGATGTTAAATTCTCCATCTGTTCGAAGTACAGTCAAGCCTCCGGATCTTGTACCTATCCACAGATTGCCAGACATGTCTTCGTCTATAGACATCAGGTTATTTTCAGGGGCAATCAATTCTGAGTTTACTTTCAGAAAGTACCGGCAAAACTCTGAGCTCTTATTAATGTATTTGTTCAGTCCATTGAAGGTCCCTACCCATATCTGATTCCCGGAATCTTTGAAAACAAATCTGATTCTGTTATCACTAATTGAATGTTCATCATCAATAGAGTGCTTGTGGTGTATCATTTTATCTGCTATAGTGTCGTATACAAATAGACCTTCATTCCAAGTGCCGATATACAACTTAGCTGAATCCTTATCATAATAAAGGCAGTTAACATATTCCAAAGACACTTGTTCATTGGAACAATACTTACGTATGTCAAACTGTTCACAATGATTTGCATAGACTTTTTTAGAGTAAAGCCCTCCTCCAAAAGTTCCAATCCACATAGTCATACCCGAATCTTCTTCAATTACATTGATATACTGTCTCTCAAGATCAGCAAATCCCGGATCCCTTACAAACTTGTCTGACATCCTGTCATGATATGTGACTCCTGACTTTGGACTTCCAATCCACAGTCTGCTGAGGCCATCCAGGAAAAGAGTTGTTATGTAGTTTTCCTGGATGCTGTCAGCATTATTATGATCTCTTTTGAAAACTTTGAAGTTTTTCCCATCATATCTGTTGAGGCCATCCTGGGTTCCGATCCACATATACCCGGTCTCATCCTGAATGACCTCATTGATAGTCTTCTGCGATAACATATCATGATTATGAACCTCCTCAAACGCAATTTCGTTGAGGGACATCGTATTTTCGGTTACCGCTCTATTCATTTTTGTGACGTGCCTATCAATCTGATATTTATGCTAACATTGCCGTAATGAGACTTGAGGCTTTAGCTGGGTCAGATAGCAGATCAAGGAGAATTCCTTTCTTAGTAGGAGATTCCGTGTTCGATCTTGTGAGCAAATGTTCAATTGCTAAGCCTGTACATCCATGTGGGGTGCATTGTCCTGGAACAAACGGTACAGACTCGAGTAAAGTAAGCAATTGTTCAGGACTTTGTGATTGATCCAATGCGTTATTCAAAGCTTGCTTAGTTTCTTCGGTTAGTGTCATTACAGTTGGCATAATCAATTTTGTTTTATGATTTGTTAAATGTGTTTGTTAAAAACCACTTTCAAGCATTTCTGTCATTAGTTCAAGAACGTCGTGTCTTTTTACTTGGTCTTC